>JANYAU010000088.1 GCA_025361165.1 Betaproteobacteria bacterium
GCAACCGCCAAATTGGCAGATAAGCGCCACGGCTGACGCTGCGCGATACGCAGCCCCTCAAACGCTTGCGGGCTGGTGACTTCGTGCACCAAATGGCGGTCGATATAGAGTAGCGTGGTGCTGTCGTGCTCGACATTCACCACATGCGCATTCCATAATTTATCGTAAAGCGTTTGTGCGCTCATCACTGCCACCGAAAAACAGTGATTATAACCGATGGTGCGTGCTGCCGGCCATTGCCATCTCTATCTAACTGATTGTTAAGCATGACAGAAAATGCGGCATCGTACTGGTTCCAGAATGCGCCGGATTGGGCCGCGTGGGTAGCCCAAGATGCGGATGGAACCTGATGGGCCTATGCAGCCCACCCGAATCAACACGACAGCGGCTGGTATGAAAATGAGGTCGGCCGCATCCAGCGCCTGGGACTCGGCACGCCCCTCACTGATTGGCATACCACGCTTTGCAAACGCTAACGCGGCTTCGGCTTCAACTTCCACAGCAGCAGCACCAAGCCCGCCAACGCACAGCCCGCCGCGATCGTGAACGTGCCGCTCGGACCCAGTCTATCCCAGGTATAACCAGCATACAGGCTGCCGAGCGCGCCGCCGGCACCGAATGAAATGCTGTTGTAGAGCGCTTGGCCTTTCGCTTGGTGGCGACCTTTGAAGAAGCGATTGATGAGCGCCACTGCAGCGGCGTGATACGCGCCGAAAGTACCGGCATGCAATACCTGCGCTAAAATAATTAGTCCAGGAAAGTTGATACCCCAGGCGATGAGCAGAAAACGTGCAATCGCAATCGCAAAACTCGCGATCAAAATATGTTCCAAGGCAAAGCGCCGGAACAGCCGCGGCATAAAAAGAAATACGCCGATTTCGCTTATCACGCCCAAGGCCCACAGCCAGCCAATGTGGCTTTTACTGTAGCCGTGATCGCCCAAATAGATGGAGTAGAAACTGTAATAGGGGCCATGCGCAGCGGACATCAGAAAGCACGCCGCGATCAGCGCCAGCACTTGCGGATTGCGCACCAGTTTCCACGCCGAAATATGATCGCTGGCATGCGGCAACACCTCGGCCTCGGGGATATAGCGTGCAAACACCGCTACACCGGCCAGCATGGCGCACACCATCCACGGCAGCCAGGCAATGGGCGCGTAGTCCAACACATAGCCCACGCCAACCACGGAGACGATGAAACCCACCGAACCCCACAGCCGGATGCGGCCATAACGCTCCGAGCGCTCGCCGAGATGGCTGAAGGTCGTGGCTTCCACCAAGGGCAATGACGCGCTCCAAAAGAAACTCATGCCCGCCATGACCCCGAACAACCACCAGAAGCCGTGGCCGAAAAACACGCCCGCGAAAGAGACCAAACTGGCGACGGCCGCGAATTGTACGACCGCCACCCGCTTGCCGGAGCGATCCGCCATCCAGCCCCAGATATTGGGGGCGAACATGCGCATCACGGCGAGCAAAGACATCAATACGCCGATATCGACTGCGCTGAAACCGAGTGATTTAAGATACGGTGCCCAGTACGGCGACAACGCGCCGACAAAAGCAAAATAGAAATAGTAGTAGCCGGAAAGTTGCCAGTAGGGAAGGCGCTTAGTCATGATTGGCGGTGGCGTAACTGAGCTCGACAGGGAGAATTTAAGGAAAGCTCAGGCATCGTCTGCCTGGAAAACGACCACCGGCTACTTCTTAACCTTGCCCGGAATGGGCGGCACGGGCGGGACGACATCGGCATTCTGCGCACGCTGGCGCAGCGCGTGATCCATGAGCACGATAGCGAGCAAGGCTTCGACGATGGGTGTGGCACGGATGCCCACGCAGGGATCGTGGCGACCCGTGGTAACGACTTCTGTAGGCTGACCGTGCACATCAATCGAATGGCGTGGAATGGCGATGCTGGAGGTCGGTTTGATGGCGACCGACACCACGATATCTTGCCCCGAGGAAATGCCGCCGAGAATACCGCCAGCGTTGTTGCCGATAAAACCGCCGGGGGTCAATTCGTCGCCGTGCTGACTGCCGCGCTGCGCAACACTAGCGAACCCGGCGCCGACTTCCACGCCCTTGGCCGCATTCAAGCCCATCATGGCGTAGGCGATATCGGCGTCGAGCCGGTCGTACAACGGTTCACCCAGGCCTACCGGAACGTTCTCCGCCACCACGCAAATTTTCGCGCCGATGGAATCTTTTTCTTTGCGGATCGCATCGAGATAGGCTTCGAGTTCGGGCACGATGGCGTTATCCGGCGCGAAGAAGGGATTTTGCTCCACATCTTCCCAGCGCTTGAATGTAATTTCCTTTTCGCCCATTTGGCTCATGTAGCCGCGAATCACAATGCCGTATTTCTCATGCAACCACTTTTTCGCCACCGCGCCCGCGGCCACGGTAGGCGCGGTCAACCGCGCCGACGAACGTCCGCCGCCGCGATAATCGCGAATGCCGTACTTTTGCAAATACGTGTAGTCGGCGTGGCCGGGCCGGAAAGTATCGGCGATATTACCGTAATCTTTACTGCGCTGATCTTCGTTACGGATCAAAAGCGCGATCGGGGTACCGGTGGTCTTGCCTTCGAACACGCCGGAGAGAATCTCCACCGTATCGGATTCTTTGCGTTGCGTCACATGGCGCGAAGTGCCGGGTTTGCGCCGGTCGAGATCGACTTGCAGATCTTCGGCGCTCAGGCTCAAGCCCGGCGGGCAACCATCCACCACGCAGCCGATGGCCGGGCCGTGGGATTCGCCGAAGTTGGTAACGCAAAATAATTTGCCGAGGGTGCTGCCGGACATAATCTTCTTCTAAAAAGCGTGCTCGCCAAAAGAGTAGCGCAAGTTTAACATACCGAACACTTTTGACCCTTGTAGCCCTTGCATAGCGTGGCTTCGTCCAGAAATCAATCCGACTCGCAACAACAGTGGAGACGCAATGAAAGCCATCATCATGACCGCCGCGGGCAACGCCGATGTCTTACAGCTCGCGGATATCGCTATCCCCGAGTTGCCCAGTCCCGACCACATGCGCGTGAAGCTTTCCGCCGCCGGCATCAACCCCCTCGATACCAAGCTGCGTAAAAGCCCCGCCTACTACCCGGATAATTTGCCTTGCGTGCTGGGGTGTGATGGCGCAGGCATGGTCGAAGCCGTCGGTGAAAGTGTGCAACGCTTCAAACCCGGTGACGAGGTGTATTTTTTCAACGGCGGCTTAGGCAACGAACCCGGCAACTACGCCGAATACACCGTGGTGCATCAGGATTTCGCCGCCTTCACTCCGCGTCATGCGACCATGGAAGAAGCGGCAGCGCTGCCGCTCGCGCTCATCACCGCGTGGGAATCGCTCTTCGATCGCTGCTGCCTGCAAGCCGACAATACCATCTTGATTCACGGTGCCGCTGGCGGGGTCGGCCATCTCGCGGTACAGCTCGCCAAACAAACCGGCGCCACCGTGCTCGCTACCGTCGGCTCGCCGGAAAAAGCCGCGTGGGTGACCTCGCTCGGCGCGGATCGTGTCTTCGTCTATCGCGATATCGATTTCGCCACTGCCGTATTGGATTGGACCCGCGGGCGCGGTGTCGATGTCGTGTTCGACACCGTCGGCGGCGATACCTTCTGCCGCTCCTTTGCCTGCACCCGGGTGTATGGCCGCATCGTGTCGCTGTTGCAATGGGACTGCACGGCGGAGCAAATGAAGCTCGCGCGTACCCGCAATCTCGCTTTGATCTCGGAACTCATGCTCACTCCTACCGTACTCGGCATGCACGAAGAACGCGTCCATCAGCGGCGTATTTTGGAAGAAGGCGCGCGACTGATCGAAGCGGATAAATTAAAAATCAAGGTCTCGCATGTGCTGCCGCTGGCAGAAGCCGCGCGTGCGCACACGATGATCGAAGAAGGCCACACGACAGGCAAAATCGTGCTGAAGATTGCTTAGCGCCATGAGAATGTTAAGACCAAAAAATATAACCTTCGGCGAAAAATAAAAATCACCGCTAACCATTCATCGCACGCGATGACTCAGCCGTAATTCACACATCATCCCGTTCTAGCGGGTATTGCCAATATTTAATCTTTCCGTGAACTGCTGAAAATAGCGCTCGCTACGCAAAAATTAAATCCCATTAACGAGAGGATCATTGACAGTATGGACGCTTTGCCGTTGTATAAGCGCATACTCAGATAACAGGTGTTAGCCCTTTGCTACATCTGGTTTTTTAGAGTACTTTAGTCAACTTTCAGTTTAAGGAGCAATCCATGTTTAACAAAACCAAAATCGCTGCCGCAATTAGCGCTGTCTTTCTGCTCGGCGCCGCCGGTGCAACGCTTGCCGCAGACACAACGACAACAGCAACCACGACGGCCAAGCAGCCGCTCGGTCAAGCTATCACCAGTGTCGACAAAAACCTCGACAAAAACCCGGACAACGTCGGCTTGAAAAACGCCGCAGAGCGTCTAGAGCGCAATAAGGCGCGGCATGATGCAAAAGAGATTCATCGTGCCGACCATGACCGCGCCGAGCACGCTGAACGTCACGAGCATGTTGAAAAAGCCGAGCGTGCCGAGAAAATGGAACGCCCTGAGAAAGCGGAGCGTGCCGAGAAAGCGGAGCGCCCTGAGAAAATAGCGCGTCCTGAAAAAATTGAGCGCCCGGAAAAAGTGGAACGCCCGGAAAAGGTTGAGCGTCCTGAGAAAGTAGAACGCCCCGAGAAAGCGGAACGTCCCGAGTCGTAAAACCAGTAAAAGATCAGTAAACGGGTGGGGCCGCTCGTCCCACCCAAAATCTGCACTAAATCGCGTAATTAACCAGTTAGGTGTCTTTAAAAAATAATGAATAACAAAATGCGGAAAACACGAATCGCCGGAATGCTCCTCAGCGCATTTTTCCTCCACACTGCCTATGCCGCCGATCAAGGCAATTTCAGCCTCACCAGCGGGCTCGACTATAGCTCCGGCAAATATGGCGGCACGCAGTCAACACAGATCCTCTATATCCCCCTGACCGGAAAATATGAAGTGGATCGCTGGGCCTTCAAGTTGACGGTTCCCTACGTTCGCATTACCGGGTCCGGGGGCGTCACACGAGATACAGGCGTTTATAAGGCAAGCGGTACCACGCGGACTACCGCCTCCGGACTGGGCGACGTCGTGGCAGGCGCAAGCTACAATCTCTACGCCAGCGGTGTTACCAATGCGCTCTTGGTGGATTTGACCGGCAAAGTCAAATTCGGCACAGCGGATGAAACAAAAGGTTTGGGCACAGGCAAAACCGACTACGCGGCCCAAGTAGATATTTACAAGACCGTCAACCAATTCACCGTCTTCGGCACCCTCGGCTACAAAGTATTGGGCAGCCCGGCAGGCACGCAACTGAATAACGTGTCCTATGGCTCACTGGGTAGCAGCTATAAATTTACCCCCCAAACCAGCGGCGGCCTTATTCTCGATCTGCGCGAAAAAGCTTTCGCGACCGGCGCGCCGCAGCGCGAGTTGACGGCTTTCGTCACGCATAAGATTGACGCAAACTGGAAAACGCAAGCCTATCTCGTGAAAGGCTTCGCCGACGGCAGCCCGGATGGGGGCGGTGGCGCGATGCTCACACGCGCGTTCTAGTCAGATGTGCTGTTCGGAGGGTGTATCCGAACAGCACATTTCGATCAACGCCGACCGGCTCTGGCAAAGCATCCTCCGGCCTCAGCACTCATTCTATTTTGCGCAACATCTCCACTCCCCACGCCACGCCGAAACCCGTTACATTGCTCGCCACCGCACCCAAGCCGCCTTCGCAACTGCTGGCGGAGAGATCCATGTGCAGCCACGGACGTTGCTCGATAAAGCGCATCAAGAATCGCGCAGCCAGGATGTGATCCGCTTCGCCATCCAGGGTGCATTGTTTGATGTCGGCGATTTTGCTGTCCAGCGCTGGCTCGTAATCGGCATCCAAGGGAAAAGCATTGACGCGTTCGCCACTGATTTTTCCCGCTGCGATTGCGCCGGCGATTAGGGCTTCGCTATTACTGAAGATGCCGCTGTAGCGGCTGCCGAGCGCCACTGCCATGCTGCCGGTGAGCGTGGCGAAATCGATCATCGCATCGGGTTTAGCACGCGCGGCGAGATTGAGCGTGTCGGCCAGCACCATGCGGCCTTCGGCGTCGGTATGCACGATTTCGATCGTCGTGCCGTTTAACGCCGTGATCACTTCGTTCTGCTTGTAGGCGAGCGGGCCGATATGGTTTTGCGCAATCGCCAGCCAGGCGTCGATGCCGACTTTGAGCTTCAAGCGCGTGACGGCGAGCAGAATGCCGAGCGCCACGGCGGAGCCGTTCATGTCCTCATGCATGCCTTGCATGTATTTAGCAGATTTTAAATTGTGCCCGCCGGTGTCGAAACAAATACCCTTGCCCACCAGCGCGATGCGCTGCTTGGCGCCCTTGGGCGAACAACTTAAATGCACGATGGCCGCATCTTGTTCATGGCTACCCTGCGCTACGGCGACGAAGGCGCCCGCGCCCATCTTCTTGAGGCGCTTGATATCGAATTCTTCTATTTTCCAGCCATTGGCGCGCGCCAGTTTTTTCACTCGCGTCCGGTAATGCCCCGGGGTGAGTTCATTCGGCGGCAGCATGGTGAGTTCGCGCGCCAGGGTATTCCCCTCCGCGACTGCGCACGCTACCGCATGTTTATCGCGCGTCTGATCACCATAGACGACAATTTTTTTAACCAATTCGGTCTTGGGCTTTTGCTTGCGATTGGGCAAGGCGGCACTATTGACGAGCGCCACATACACCGCCAATTCGGCGGCCAAGCTACGCTGCTTGGCGTCGCCGAATACGGCAATCACGATCTCACGCGGCTGTTCAGCGGTAAGCAAGGTCAGCCCTTTGCGCAAGGCCGTGTATTGCTCGAAGCGCGTGGCATGCTCATCCAGCATCAGCCACGCCGCCGCACCGCCCTGCGGCAAATCGGTTGCAATCGGCGATTTGGCCAACTCGTCGGCTTGCATGCGTTTGCGTTTAAGCGCGGCGCGCAATAATGTCAGATGCGGCACTTTTTCCACGGTATCGAGTTGCTTCGCGAGCGGCAACACCACTAACACATGACTTGCCGCCTGCATTTGTTTGGCACTGATGAGTTGCTTGTTTTCAATTACTTCGGGCAACATTTGCCCTCCTTTCAAGACCGCGAAAACGCACTAATGGGTTGACTAATACGGGATTTTTCGTAATGATAACAAACTTCGTTCAAGCCACTCCCGAATCAATTAAGGTTCAATAGAAAATAATGGCCACGCCAACATGAGCGCGGGAGGGCGCTAACGCTGTCCTCATTTTCTCCATTCAGCGCCACATCATCAAACGATGGCGCGGAATCAACCAGATACTCAAGGAATCGCGTATGAAACTGGAAGACAAAAAACGCGTTCTGCGTGAAATGGTGCTTGCGCGCCGCTTCGAAGAACGTTGCTATCAAGCTTACATCGAACGCAAGATCGGCGGCTTTCTGCATTTGTATCCGGGCCAGGAAGCCTGCTGCTACGGCGTGATGGAAGCGGCGCGCCCCGGCCACGATTACGTGATTACCGGCTATCGCGATCACGTCCACGCCATGAAATGCGGCGCCGATCCCAAGGCGGTGATGGCCGAACTCTACGGCAAAGAGACCGGCGTATCCAAAGGCCGTGGCGGTTCGATGCATATCTTCGATGCAGCGCATCGCTTCATGGGCGGCTATGCCTTGGTGGGCGGACCCTTCCCGCTCGCGGCTGGCATTGCCAAGGCGATCCAGTTAAAAGGCGGGGACGAGATTTCGATTTGTTTCTTGGGCGACGCAGCCAATAACCAAGGCACTTTCCACGAAACGCTGAATATGGCGGCGCTGTATAAACTGCCGGTGCTGTTCGTGTGCGAAAATAATCAATACGGTATCGGCACCGCCATCGACCGCTCTACCGCAGTACTGGATCAATTCAAGCGCGTGTGCGGTTACGACATCCAAGCCAGCCAATGCGACGGCCAAGATTTCGACGTGGTGTACGAGCATGCGAAAAAAGCCGTGGCGCATGTGCGCAATGGGAACGGCCCGTACTTTTTGGAACTGATGACCTACCGCTATCGCGGCCACTCGATGTCTGATTCGCGCGGCTATCGCACGCGCGAGGAAGAAGAGTTGTGGAAACAGCGTGACCCGGTTTTCATTTTGCGCGATCGATTGATCGACGCCAAAGCGCTCACCCTTGACGAATTCAGCGCCATGGAAAAAGACGTCGACAATTACATTGAAAATGAAGTCATCAAGTTCGCGGAAGAATCGCCCGAACCGAATGTGGCGGAGCTTGAAAAATACGTGTTGGCTTAAAAGCTTGAACCACGGAGCACAGAGTACACGAGGAAAACCAAGAGCAAAAAGCGATAACCGCAAAGGACGCAAAGGTACGCAAAGGAAAATCAAGAACGGGTTTACTTCGCGTACCTTCGCGTACCTTTGCGTCCTTCGCGGTGAAATGCTTCAGCTTTACTCCGTGTACTCTGTGCTCCGTGGTAAAGATTTAAAAGGATAAATTATGGCTGAAATGATGTATTGGGAAGGGCTGCAGCGCGCGCACGACGAAGAAATGGCGCGCGATCCGCTGGTGATCTGCATGGGCGAGGATATTGGCGTGGCCGGCGGCACCTACAAAGCCACCAAGGGCTTGTATGAAAAATACGGCCCACTGCGCGTGATGGATACACCGATTTCGGAAAATAGCTACACCGGCTTAGGCATCGGCGCTTCGTTCTTGGGCGTGCGCCCGATTATCGAAATCATGTCGGTCAACTTTGCTTGGTTGGCTATGGACCAGATGTTCAATTCCGCCGCTAAGGTGCGCTATATGTCGGGCGGCCAACTCACCGCGCCGGTGGTGTTCCGTTCCCCCGGCGGCAGCGCGCATCAGTTGGGCGCGCAACACTCGGCGCGCATGGAAAAAGTGTTCATGGGCGTGGCGGGTTTGCGCGTGGTCACGCCCTCTAATCCCAAACAAGCTTACGGCCTGCTCAAATCCGCCGTGCGCTCGGACGACCCGGTGTTCATCTACGAACACGAACTCATGTACAACATGAAGGGCGAAGTACCGGATCAAGAGTATTTTCACCCGCTTGAAGGCTCCGAGATCGCCCGTGCCGGCACTGACGTCACCCTGTTCGGCTACAACATCTCGGTACATTGGTGTCTGAAGGCTGCGGAAATTCTCGCCACGCAATACCACATCAGCGCCGAGGTGGTGGATATGTACTCGCTCGCCCCGCTCGATCGCGCGGGGATTAAAAAATCGGTCTCCAAAACGCACCGCGCCGTCATTGCGGAAGAAGATGAAGCGCCGTGCGGCGTCGGTTCCGAAGTGATGGCTATCATCAACGAAGAATGCTTCTTCGATCTCGATGCCGCACCGGTGCGCGTGCATTCGGCGCTGGTGCCGCAACCCTACAACCACAAGCTGGAAATGGCCGCCATCCCCGATCACGAAGATGTGGTCAACGCAGTACTGAAGCTGTTTGGCAAAGCATAATTGAGGTGAGGCGCGGGGTGTAGCAATCCCGCCTTTCATTTCCCTCCCTCCTCACGGAAAAAATATGTCCTCACATTACGTCATCATCATGCCGCAACTCTCCGACACCATGACCGAAGGGGTCGTGGTGACGTGGGAAAAGCAGGCCGGCGACCGCATCGAACGCGGCGATATCGTGGCCACGATCGAGACCGACAAAGCTATCATGGATGTGGAAGTGTTCAAGGCCGGTTATCTGGCGGGGCCGCTGGCCGAAGTCGGCAGCACCGTGCCGGTCAGCGCCGCCCTTGGCTACATTACCGATACACCGGGCGATCTCGCCATTGCGCAAAATGAAGTCGTCACCCAACAAGCACCGTCCGAGATGATTCCGCATCACGCGGGGGTCGCTGTGGTCATGCCGCAACTCTCCGACACCATGACCGAAGGCGTGGTGGTGACGTGGGAAAAAGAAATCGGCGGCGTGATCAAACGCGGCGACATCGTCGCCACGGTCGAAACCGACAAAGCCATCATGGATGTCGAAGTCTTTCACGAAGGTTTTCTGTCCGGCCCGATGGCCGATGTCGGCAGCGTGGTGGAAGTCGGCCACCCCATGGCCTTCATCGTCAACGAGGCGAGCAAAGTGGTGGACACGGCCGTCATCATCACCGCCGAACACAAAGTGACGGAGGTGCATCACAAAACGGCGGCGGTGCAAAGCACGTCGGCCACACCCAAACCCGCGCCTGCCGTGGTAGCCGCATTGAGTTCTGCCAAACCCGTAGCCCGCATCGCGGGCCGCAAAGCCTCGCCCTATGCGCGCAAACTCGCCGGGCAATTGGGTGTCGATATGACCAGCGTCGCCGGCAGCGGGCCGGAAGGCGTGATCGTCGCCGCCGATGTGCAGCGCGCCCGCCCGAGCATGGCGGAAGTCGCGCACAGCTTGCCGCAAGTCGATGTGCCCGGCCACGGCCGCGCCATGAGCTCGATGGAAAAAGCCGTGTCGCACGCCATGGCGGCTTCCCTCACGCTGCCGACGTTCAACGCCACCATGAACATCGATACCGCCAAGCTCACGGCGAGCGCCAAAGCACGCAAAATATCGGTGACGGTGGCCATCGCCAAAGCCTGTTCGGTGGCGATGCAAAAATATCCACGCATGAACTGGTCTTATCAACCGGTAGACAAACTCATCGAGCGCCCCGAGCACAACTTCGGCGTCGCGGTAAAAAGCGACGATGGCGGCCTGGTCGTCCCCATCTTGCACAACATTCAAGCCAAAGGCCTCGAAACTTTGCAGGAAGAATGGAACGGCCTGGTGCCGCGCGCCCGAGTGCGCAAGCTCACGCCGGCAGAATTCGCCAACCCCACGTTTACTATTTCCAACATGGGCATGTTCGGCATTACCCACTTCACCGCCATTCCCACGCCGGGCATCGCGGCGATTCTGGCGATTGCCGCTAACGGGCCGCAAGGCACGCCCTTCACTATCACCGCCGATCATCGCGTATTGAATGGCGCGGATGTCGCGTCGTATCTGGTTGATCTGAAGCACGCGATTGAAAACCCTGAACCCTGGATAACCGGCACGGAGAGTGTACCTATGTCACCTATTCCAGAAGGCAACTGGGATGTGCAAGTACTGGTCATTGGCGGTGGCCCCGGCGGCGAAGATTGCGCACGGGATCTCACCGAGCACGGCGTGAAAGTCGCGATGATCAACAACGCCCCCTTGCCCGGCGGCGAATGTTTGTGGCGCGGCTGCATTCCGTCCAAAGCCTGGCGTCACGCCGCGGATATCATGCGCGACCGCGCGCACGATGCAGCAAAAGGGGTCACCGGCACCGATAAACCAAAAATGATTTGGGAAACGCTGGAAGCACACCGCAAAAATATTCTGCAAACTCGTGGCGAGCTCGCGCTCAAGACCGACAAGGGCGTGAAAATCGACGTGCGCGAAGGCTTCGCTTCCTTCATCGATGCGCACACCGTGGAAATCAAACCGGCCCAGGGCGAGGCTTACCGCATGACTTTCGGTGCAGCGGTCATCGCCACCGGCGCCCCACCCTTTGTGCCGCCGATTCCCGGTGCAAAAGATGGCGTGGCCAGCGGCGGCGTGCTCACCTCCGATACGATTTGGGATTTGCCTAAACCACCGAAGAAACTCGGCATCATCGGCGGCGGCGTGATCGGTGTGGAGATGGCGCAAATCTGGCGCGACTTCGGCGCGGATATTCTGATGCTCGAAGCCAAAGACCGCATCTTGGCCGAGATCGAGGAAGAAATCGCCAAGCAATTAACGACCGTGCTCAGCGCAGAATTTCCCGTCGTCGCATCAGCGAAAATCAATGAAATTTCCGGCAAGCCCGGCAAGATGCTGATCAAGTACAGCGACGCCGAGGGCAAAGCACAAGAATATGCCTGCGACTATGTGCTCATGGCCACCGGCAAACGCCCCGACACCAGCCAGCTCAAGCTGGATAAAGCCGGTGTCGCACTCGACGGCGCGGCAATCAAAACCGACACCAGCGGCCGCACCAGCACGCCGCATATCTACGCCGTGGGCGATGTGATCGGCGGCTACATGCTGGCGCACACCGCCGCTACCCAAGGCCGCGTCGCCGCCTCCAATCTGACCGGACACGCTCGCAACTACAATCAGGACATCGATTGCGGCGTGACCTTCAGCCGCCCACAAGCCGGCTTCGTCGGCCTCTCCGTCGCGCAAGCCAAAGCCAAAGGCATCGATGCCGCCGAAGTGAAAATCCCGATGAGCATCGACGCCAAAGCCATGATCGCTTTAGAGACCGTCGGCATGATCAAACTCGTCGCCGATAAAGCCACGCAAAAAATCATCGGCGTGCATTTCTTGGCCGATCACACCGATACCCTCATCGGCACCGCGGTGATGATGGTGTCCGGCGGCATGACGCTCACACAAGTGGCCGAAGCCATTTTCCCGCATCCAACGCAGACCGAACTCTTCGGCGAGTTAGCGCGGCGTTTACAATCGCGACTGCGGCGCACGGCAAAAACAAAAACCTAATCCAGCACGAAAAAACGGCGGAGATATATCCCCGCCGTTTTTTTGATATATCTCATTTTATTGTTGACGTAAATAGAGTCTACGACTCATGGCCATTCGCGTACCGGCCTGTATGCACGATACATAGTGCTGCAATACGGCTACCTAGTTCGCGACAACGATTTTCCACTAGGCTGACTCTCTCTCCGGCGTGGCCGATATTTTATGAATCGACAAATCCGCGCCGTTGAATTCCGCTTCTTGATCGAGGCGAATGCCGACCACCATTTTTATCCCACCGTAGACTACGAAGCCGCCCACCAGCGCGATACCGATGCCCATCACCGTGCCGATCAATTGCGCGCTGAGGCTCACGCCACCTAAACCGCCCAGCGCTTTGGCGCCGAAGATGCCGGCGGCGATGCCGCCCCATGCGCCGCACAATCCATGCAGCGGCCACACGCCGAGCACGTCGTCGATTTTCCATTTATTTTGGGTGAGCGTGAACATCCACACGAATAAGAAACCTGCCACGCCGCCCGTCACCAGCGCGCCCACCGGATGCATGATGTCGGAACCCGCGCACACCGCCACCAAACCCGCGAGCGGACCGTTGTGCACGAAACCGGGATCGTTCTTGCCGGCGATCAAGGCCGCGAGCGTACCGCCTACCATGGCCATCAAGGAATTCACCGCGACCAGGCCACTGATCTTGTCGATAGACTGCGCCGACATGACGTTGAAGCCGAACCAGCCCACCGTGAGCACCCAAGCGCCCAGCGCGAGAAAAGGAATACTCGATGGCGGATGTGCTGCCATCGCGCCATCTTTGCGATAACGGCCGTGGCGCGCACCGAGCAGCAAAACTGCCGCTAAGCCAACCCAGCCACCGACGGCATGCACCACCACCGAGCCGGCGAAATCGTGGAACTCCGCGCCGAATTGGACATTAAGCCAAGCTTGCACACCGAAGTTCTTATTCCAGACGATGCCTTCGAAGAAGGGGTAGACCAAAGCGACCAGCATGAAGGTCGCCATGAGCTGCGGATAAAATTTTGCGCGCTCGGCGATGCCGCCGGAGACGATGGCGGGAATTGCCGCCGCAAAAGTGAGCAGGAAAAAGAATTTCACCAACTCATAGCCGTTCTTCTGCGCCAGTGTCTCCGCACCAGTCATGAAGTGCGTACCATAAGCGATGCCGTAGCCGATGAAAAAATACGCTAGCGTCGAAACGCAAAAATCCACCAGGATTTTCACCAACGCATTCACCTGATTTTTTTGACGTACTGTACCGAGTTCCAGGAATGCAAAACCCGAATGCATGGCCAGCACCATGATTGCCCCCAACAGCACAAACAGCGTATCGGTTCCGACTTTTAGCGTTTCCATTCCTACCTCAATTAATAAAGTTAGAGATATAAAGCAATATTTATTCCCAATTTATATATTATATATATTACATGTAGTTACATATAATTATTCATATTAATAAAAGCTAATTGCACTTATTTAGTGCGGATTGATATTTTATGCACCATTTTGTTTTATTTATGAAAATATTTTAACTAAAGAATCGCTTAGATCCGGCGATACCAATGACTCACGCATATATGTCGATAAGCGCTACTAAAAAAACGTCATGACTTGGAATTTCATACCGCGCCCCTTTCGCCGAGCTAAAGATTCCTCAGCGGCTAAGGCTCAATTTGGTACCTCACCACGCATGTCTTCTGACGTGCATATCGACACGCCAATTACATCACGACAGGACCCGCTCTTTCTCTCACGTCAACCCATTTTCGATGCCACAGAAAAAGTGCGCGCTTATCAACTTCTCGTGCGCAAAAGCGGGGTCGCGCCGGAAGCGCCGCCCGATACAGCAGAGCAAAGCGCTCGCCTTATTGTGGATACGCTCAATACTTTCGGCGTACAAGCCGCCTTAGGTGACCGCTTCGCGTTCATCAGTCTGCCCGAGCAATCTCTGCATAGCGATATCGTGACGCTATTGCCGAAATCGAGTTTTGTATTGGAATACCCAGCAGAATTTCTCACTTCGCAGAATGCCGAGGCGCGCTGCGAACATCTATTAACGCAAGAATTCAACCTTGCCCGGAGCTGTACGAATGGCGGATGCGATCTCAGCCAATTGTCGCGCGTAGCAAATTATGTGGTGTACGACCTCGCGCGCCAAAACATCCAGGAGATCGCCGAGCTCGACCGTGCGGTTAAGCCCCACGGGCTAATACGCCTGGTTCGGAACATCAATACGCATCGTGACTTTGTCGCCTGCAAGGCGTTCGGGTTCGACCTCTATCAAGGTAATTTCTTCGCCGAAACGGAGACGCTGGCCTCCCGTCGGATCGACCCGTCGCGTGCACGCGTCGTGGACATATTCAACCTCGTCATGAATAAAGCCGAAGTCGGCCTCATCGAGGATGCCTTCAAACACGATGTCGCACTATGCTACAGTCTACTGTGTTATATCAATTCGGTGGGTATTGGCATGCAATACAAAGTGTCGTCGATCAAGAACGCCATCTTACTGCTGGGTTACGATTTTTTGTGGCGCTGGCTATCGCTATTGGTTTACGCCGGCATCGATCTCTCTGCGGCCCAGCGCGTGCTGCTCAATACCGCCATCATCCGCGGACGGCTGACCGAATTGCTCGGCCAAATGAAACTGTCTGACAAAGAGGCCAATACACTCTTTGTTGTCGGTAATTTTTCCTTACTCGACGCGCTGCTAGGTATCCCTATGGAACAAGCGTTAACCCGCATCAAGCTCCCGGAGGAAGCAGTCAAGGCACTGCTTCACAAACAGGGTAAATTCGCCCCTTATCTGGAGTTGGCTCTGGCCTTTGAATCTAATCAACTCGCCCAGGCTGAGCGCCTGTGCGCGGAGTTGGAAATTGATCTCACTGTCGCTAGCCAAGCCCATATAGCCGCTATTGAATGGGCGGGAATAGTGGCGAAATAGCTTCACCGCATACATCACTTCGCAAACAAAAAAGCCCGGCAAGCCGGGCTTTTTTCGTCTCGGGCAGAACCCTTATTCCGGAGGACGGATATTCGACGCTTGTTTGCCTTTAGGGCCAGTGGTGATGTCGAAACTCACCTTCTGATTTTCAGCCAGGGTTTTGAAACCATTGCCCTGAATGGCGGAAAAGTGCGCGAACAAATCTTCGCCGCCACCATCCGGGGTAATAAAGCCGAAGCCTTTAGAATCATTAAACCATTTAACTGTGCCAGTTGCCATGTCTAGGAAGTCCTATAAAAGTTGATTAAAGCGGGTAGAAGCCCATGTGCACGACTATCAAGACAGAGCGCTGGCGAGCTGAAGTACCAACGAGAAGGGGTTACAGCGACGAACATTACACACCACTTGAAAATCCTGCGGATTGGAAATTACCGCAGTCGCTACGTTTATGCAAGCATTATTTTCCCTGGGCCGAACACGGCAAATACCCGCCCGATTAGAGCCCTTTGCGATGCGTGCGATTGATAGTTTCGAGCAACACGCGAAAGGGAATCGCGCGGCCATATTTCTGCACTACCGGCATGAAAGCCAAATCGGTAGCGGCGGGAAATTGATAGCGGCCGGAAGTCATGTCGTCGAACAGTTTGCGCAAATGGAAATCCAAGGGCTCGATGAATTGCGCGTAGAGTTCCGCGTCTTCGTCGCCCGCATCTTCATCGATACATGCCCGGAGTTCGTCAATCTCATACACGGCTTGATGCACCAGATCGAGATATTCGTCCCAGGTAGCCGGATTATTCATGGCGCAGATCTTCCTCAAATAAGAAAGGGCGGTTCGCGAACCGCCCCTATCCAATCGGGCGAGGCATGCCTCGCCCCTACACATTATTTATTTCTTTGCGGCAAATGCTTCGAGCTTGGTGGCTTTAATCAAATGGCCGTCGAGGCCCGCTTCTTTGGCGGAACCACCGTAGGCGAGCGTCATCAATTGGCTGTAATACAGCACCGGGATATTGAACTTGGTGCCATAGCGCTTGTTCACTGCGCCTTGATAGATCTCGACGTTGGCTTGGCATAGCGGGCAGGGTGTGACGATCATTTCCGCGCCGTGATCGTAGGCGGATTCGACGATGTCTTTAATTTGTTTCTGGCTTTTTTCCGGCTCAGAGAAGGCCAGTGCGCCGCCGCAGCAAGTGACTTTCTGATCGTATTTCACCGCTTCGCCGCCCATGGTCTCGACCAGCTTATCGAGATACACCGGGTTCTCGAACGATTCGCCGTCGATGCCGAAGGGCCGGTTAGTTTGGCAACCGACGTAGCCGGCGAACTTGATGCCTTCCAGCGGTTTCACCACGTGCTTTTTCAATTCATCGTAGCCGAAGTCTTCAATCAACACTTCGACCATATGCATGACTTCGGCCTTGCCTTGATATTCCAGCCCGGCTTCTTTGAGCGCTTCGTTGGCGTCGGCGCGCATGGTGGAATTATGATCCAAGCGCTCTTTGGTTTCGCGTGCTGAGAGCCAGCAGGCGGCGCAGGTGGCAACCACTTTTTGGCCGGGCAATTCGCGCTCGGCCATCGCCAAATTACGCGCGTTCATCGCGTGCCGCGGAAGCTCGCCACCTTCGGCGTAGCCAATGGAGGCGCCGCAGCAATTCCAGTCGGGGATTTCGGTGAGCTTGATATCCAGGGTCTTGCACATCGAATTCACCGACGTGAGATAGTTGGATGCCGATGCGCCCTTTTGCGAAGAGCAACCAGGGTAAAAAGCGTATTCTTTTGTCGCCATGTGTGTCTCCTTAAGCGGCCGTCAGGCCTTTGCGGCGATCTTCAATTTCGCGCGCCTTCTTGAGCATCGCGTGGATGCCTTTGGTGTCTTTGCAGCCATGTGGCTTTAACAACTCGATCGGGTTCAGGCGTTTCGCCATAACCATCCCCAAGCCCACACTCGCCATCGTCAATCCAACTTTAATGCCGCTGACGAAGCCATCCCTGAAATACAAACCGAGTGATAATTTCAATTCGTTCACGCGACCGGTCTTGATGATGTTGTTCCAGAACAGCGCAGAGAAATGCCGCGTCGGCTGATTCTTGGGCGCCAAGCCCAGGCGGTGCGCGTAATTGGCCAGGCCGTGCATGATGTGGGTAATCGGGATTTCGCGCGGGCAGCGTACGATGCAGTTGTAGCATGAGGTGCACATCCACATCGAACTCGAAGTCAGCACTTCTTCGCGCTTGCCGGCGCGGATCATCATGAAAAGTTCTTGCGGCGGATGCTCCCAGTCCGGGCCGAACGGACAGGAGCCAGAACACACGCCACATTGAATGCACATCTTGACCCAGTCGCCTTCTTCGACGCAGGCTTCGACTTCCTTGAGGAAGTTGTTGCGGTACTTCGCTACTGCTTGGGCATTGAGATCGCTCATTTAGTCGTCTCCTAGAACTTGAACGGGCTCATACCAATTTCTTGGATCTTGGCCGCATAATCGTTAATCAGTTGCGGTACGCGCTCGATGTCGGCAATCGCGACCTCGAAGTTTTGCACCCGCTCGGGCTCGAGATTCAAGCTCTTCAGCGTGTCGTCTATTTTGGACAGACGCTGACTGGCGATCTCGGACCCCTTCACGAAGTGACACTGATAGTTATCACCGTGCTTGCAGCCCATCATCATCACGCCATCGTAGCCGCTGTTCAAGGCATCGGTGACCCAAATCAGGTTGACCGAGCCCAGGCAGCGCACCGGGATCACGCGCACATAAGCGCTATAGGTATTGCGATTCATGCCGGCCATATCGAGCGCGGGATAGGCGTCGTTCTCGCACGCCAAAATCAGAATCCGCGGCTTCTCCTGAAATTCGTCGGGAATATCCACGGCTTTGATTTGCGAGCCGACCGAATCCACCGAATAGTTTTCAAACGAAATCACGCGCACCGGGCACGCGCCCATGCAAGTGCCGCAGCGGCGGCAGCGCGATTCGTTGAACACCGGGTAACCCTTCTCGTTCTCGTCGATGGCGCCGAACGGGCACTCCACCGTGCAGCGCTTGCATTGGGTGCAGCCTTCGATACGCACAATGGGGAAAGACAGATCGCCGGAGCGCGGATGCGCGGCGCGGCCGACCGCAGCATTTTCGATGGCTTGAATCGCTTTCATGGTAGCGCCAGTGGCGTCTTCCATCGCCTGAGCGATGTCCATCGGGCGGCGCACCGGGCCGGCGGGATAAATGCCGGTACGGCGCGATTCGTAAGGGAAGCAGATGAAGTGCGAATCGACGAAGCCTTGCTTTAATTGCGGCACATCTGGGCCCTGACGATAGTTCAAGTTCAGGATAGAAATTTGTTTGAATTCCGCAGCGGCTTCGGTTTCCGTTTCCAGCTTGCTCGGATCGATATTCACACCGGAATTCGGCACTTGACCGGTAGCCAACACCACCAGATCGGTATCGATCGTTGCGTTCTGGTCACCCAGAATCAGATCGTTGAAAACGACTTTCAATCCACTACCGTTGGCTTCGACGCTGGAGACTTTACCCTTGGTAAAAGTTACGCCTTTTCTCTGCGCGCTGCGGTAGAAATCTTCGCCGTTACCAGGTGTACGCAGATCGTCGTAAATCACCACGGTATCGACGTCCGGATTTTGGTCCTTGAAATACATCGCCTGCTTGATACTGGTGTTGCAGCAAGTGCCAGAACAGTAGGACAGATGCTTGCCGGTTTCGTCACGCTGGCCCGCGCATTGCACGAACACCACGGTTTTCACTTCGCTGCCATCGGCACGTTTGATCGCGCCGCCGGCAGCACGCTTGGCCAGGACTTCCAGGCCGGCTTGATCCACCACGTGCGGGCTCTTGCCGCCGCCCAGTTCCGGCAATTTTTCCATGTCATACAGCGTAAAGCCGGAAGCTTGCACGATGGCGCCCACATGCTCTTGGCTCACGCTACCGGATTCGGTAGCAATGTCGATCATAAATCGACCCGGCGCGCCGTCGGTCTTAGCGATGGTGGCGTTGAGATAAACTTTGATGTTCTTGTCGGTTTGAATCGCGGCGATCATCGCTTCCACGCCGGTGTCGGCTGGATCGGCGAACGGCTCTTTGAACGCGACGCGCTTCCACAACTGGCCGGCCCAGCCGCCAAGTTGCCCGGTTTTTTCGACCAGCACCACTTGGTAGCCAGTCTTCGACGCTTCCAGCGCCGCGGTCATGCCGGTGATGCCGCCACCGACCACGAGCACGGTGTTGTTGCGCTCCGCGGTGGTGCTACCTTCCGGTTGAACTAATTTCTTGGCTTCGGCACAGGCCATGCGCACGTAGTCTTGCGCCATCTCTTGCGTGGTTTCTTGATGCTCGTCACCGATGGGACGAACCCAGATCACGCCCTCGCGCAGATTGGCACGCGACATGGCCACCGCCGGAAAATAAAACGCTTCGGTCTTCGCCCGGCGCGAACAAGCCGCGATCGCAATGTGGGTTACGCCTTCTTCGATATCTTTTTGGATCGTTGCCACGCCGTCGGCGTTGCACAAGAAAGCATGCTCGCGCACCAGATGCGCTTTGCCATCGGTTTTCGCAATTTGCGCCAGCGCTTTGGTGTCCAAGCGCTCGCCCAGACCGCAGCCTTGGCACACGTATGCCGCTATTTTTTGATCTGCCATGTTATTAAGCCTCCGCCCGTGCTACTTGGTTCACGACTTGGATCGCACGCAGTGCGCTCGCCGTCGCCGACTGCACCGCACGATTCACGTCCAGCGCGTTGGTCGCGCAGCCCGCGCCGAACAGGCCGCCGTTTGCTTCATCCAATTGAATAAAGCCGCTCGAATCCGCCACGATATCCATCGGAATCATGCCCGCCGGTACCGACGGCGCCATGCCAATCGCCAGTACTACGAGATCGTGCTCGGTGGCGTAGCGGTGATAGCCTTCGGTATCCACACCGTGGCAAATCGGGTTGCCGGTTTTTTCGTCCTCGACAATTTTCGCCACTTTGGACTTGATGAACTTCACGTTCGGATTGGCTTTGACCTTCTGGTAGAAATCCTCGAAGCGGTCGATGGCGCGAATGTCGATGTAGTAAATGGTGGACTTGCCCTCGTCGCCGAATTTCTCGGTAACGTAATTGGTTTGCTTAAGCGAGGCCATGCAGCAAATGCGTGAGCAATGGCGCAAGTGATTCTCATCGCGCGAACCGGCGCATTGAATAAAGGCCACGTTCTTGGCTTCTTTGCCATCGGACGGACGCAGAATCTTGCCGCCGGTCGGGCCATGCGGATCGGCCAAGCGCTCGAACTCGACGCTGGTAATCACATTCGCGAAACGGTCATAGCCGTAAGGTTGAATCTTCGCCGCATCGTAGGGCTGCCAGCCGGTCGCCCACACTACCGCGCCGGCCTTGATCTGTATCGTCTCTTCCTTCATATCGAGATCGATCGCGTCGTACTTGCACGCCGCCTTGGCTTTATCAGCTTCCGGTGTGCCGATGATGGATGGGTCCAGCACATAGCGCATGGGATAGGCCATGGCATTTGGGATATACGCGGCTTTGATCTTGTTCAAGTTGTAGTTAAAGGCATTGGGTATCTCGGCCGTAACCGCCTTACCGCACTCACCGCAGGCAGTACAGTTCTCGTTCACATAGCGCGGAGAAAGTTTCACGCTGACGGTGTAGTCGCCTTTTTGACCGGTAATGCCGGTCACTTCAGCCATCGTCAAGGTGCGAATACGGCGGCTGCCTTTCAGGCGGCGCAAATTGATTTCTAAACCGCAAGTCGGATGGCACAGCTTGGGGAAATATCGATAGAGCTGCGAAACGCGGCCGCCGAGAGCAGGATTTTTTTCCAGCAAAACGACATCTTTGCCACACTCGGCTGCCTCTAGGGCCGCTGTCATGCCGCTGATGCCGCCGCCGACCACCAGAATGGTCTGGTTGGTTGCCACTACTTCCGTCATGAGGTCTCCTCCAACTACGGATGGGTTGCTGACCGGCGGCGTTCCCGCCACCAATCATTAAAGAAAATCTGTGCTTTTTTTCGTGTGCCCAATAGCTAAGCGGACGCTTTTTAAGACTCGAGATATTACTCTCAATCCCTAGCCCATTCCACATTCGGCCCGGCAAAAAACAATTGAAAATACTTATGCGGCAATAGAAGCCGTAAATTTGGGCGCGATCAGGGGTGCTTCAATGCTGCGCTACGCGCGGCATATTGCATATCTCCCCTGGCTCGGCAGGGACATCGCGCACTTCAAACGTCATGCTCTCCAGATCGCCCATGATATAGGTCGGCGGCGAACCCACGCCGCCCACGGTACCGGGATTGAGCAGCAAGGTCTTGCCGCCCTTGATGTTGTCCACCCACTGAATCTCGGAACGATGATCATGCCCGCAGCACACCACATCCCAATCGCCGGTGGTCGCCATGCCGCGTGCGTAATGCGGGTAATGCACCATAAAAATTTTCTTGCCGGCGAATTCTAGCGCCGCATCCGGACCGTGGTACTGCACCACACTTGCCGGCTCGCAACTGAGTTTACCCAGGCTAAACAAATCGCCGGTATTGTTGCCGTGCACCACATGCACCGGCAAACCATGTTTTTGCAGCACGCGCAGCGTGGTCGGCGCCACCACATCGCCGCAATGCAGCACCGCTTCCGCGCCGCGGGCTTTGGCATCCGCCACCGCATGATCGAGCAAACGGCGATTATCGTGGCTATCGGAGAGAATACAGAGTTTCATGGCACGCCTAAAAGTTGAAACAGAAAAAGCGCGCATGCTAACACAAGGCGGATGCTCGGTAAGCTCCATCACGCGATGGCTGGCTTGGCGAAGTAATATCCCTGCGCCCAATCGACGCCGAGATCGCACAGCACTTGCGCGGTTTCGGAATCTTCCACGCATTCGGCCACAGTGAGAATATTGAATTTCTGCGCGGTGTTGACCAGCGTATCCACCAACTGGCGAATACGTTTGTCGGTGGTGATGCGCCCTACCATCCAACCTTCGATTTTGATGAAATTGACCGGTAATTCGGCTAGATAGAGGAAGGACGAATAGCCGCTGCCGAAGTCGTCGAGCGCGAGGCGAAAGCCGAAGTCGGTGAGTGGTTTAAGGTGTTTTTTCAGCAGCAGGATATCGCCCAATTGGCGCTCGGTGATCTCGATCACGATCGGTTTCTCTGCCGTGTCTTCCAAGCCGCAGCTTTCGCACAAGGTGCGCGCGCGCTGCAGCAAGCCTGCCACCGCCTCCGGGTTGGCGAGGAATTGCGGCGAGAGATTGATGAAGTGCGCTAGCTCCCCCTCGCCATTGGCCTTGGGGGATTGCACGCTTTGCGCGCAGCGCTCGAGCGCGCCGGTCGAAATGCTTTGGTCGATAGCGGAGATAAGATGCAAGGCCTCTGCCGCTTGAATAAAGTTGATCGCCGGGATCAGCGAGTCATCCTTGGCGCGAATGCGCGCCAGCGCTTCCTCGGCGACGATGCGGCCGGTGCGCAAATTGACGATCGGTTGATAAGCGGGCAGCAAGCGTCCTTCGTGCAGCGCGCTTTGCACTTGCGAGCCTTCCCAAATCACACTGCCCTTGCGGCTGCTGTCCTTGCCCGCGCACATCACTTTGTCTCGCCCGGCGTGTTTAGCTTCGTATAACAGCGCGTCTGCCTGAGCGAGCATGCTCTCGATATCGGTATGCTCGGCACCGTAAAGCGCCACGCCCATACTCACTGTCACCGGTAGCTCGCCTTGCGTCAGTACGATAGGGTTAGCTTTAACTTGCTTGCGCAGGCGTTCCGCCGCGGTGATGGCGCCACGCCGGTCCATATCGTGAAAACACACGATGAATTCTTCGCCCCCCCAGCGCGCGATCCAGTCGCCGCCGCGCAGGTTGGCCGCCATGTTGTCCGCCACATGCTTTAACACTTGATCGCCGATGTGGTGGCCGTATTGGTCGTTCACTAATTTGAAGCGGTCGATATCGACGATGGCAACGGCAAAATTGCCGTGGTCGCGCCGCGCCCGGCCCCACTCCAGTTCCAACCGATCCTCCGCCGCACGCCGGTTGGCCAAACCTGTAAGGTGATCCTCCATCGCGATACGCGTGATTTCGTGCTCGGCCTTTTTGCGCTCGGTGATATCGACTTCGATCGCGACATAGTGTGTCACTTCCGCTTCGTCGTCGCGCACCGGCACAATGGAAAGATCGAGCCAGTACGGATTGCCGCTTTTGTGGTAATTAAGCATTTCGACTTGAATCGGCTTGTTCGCCGCCAGCGCTTCGCGGATCATTACCCGCGTCGCCTGGCTCGTCTCCGGCCCTTGTAGAAAGTGCGGCGTCTTGCCCATCACTTCCTCTTCGCTATAGCCGGTGATCACGGCGAACGCCGGGTTAACGTACACGATTTCCTGCTTCGCATTGGTGATCAAAATTGCCTGGCTAGACGCTTCGATCGCGGTCGAGAGCAAGCGCCTGTGCTGCGCCTCGCTCTCGGTCTGCGTGACATTGACCGCGAAGCCATGCAGCAACTCAGCAGGGGTTTTACCGTCGATATAGGCGATGACATCAAGCGCGATTGGACGGCCATCGGCATGCTTGGCTTTGACCGACACCCGCTCGGTTTTTTCCAGATTGCGCGCCGCCGCGTTGAGACGCGAGAACGCTTGCTTGCCAAACAGGGCGCTGGTCGGTTGCCCGATCAAATCCTCGCGCAAATAGCCGCAAAAATCGAGGAAGCTGTCGTCCGCCTCCATAATCACGCTGTCGTCGAGACGCAGCGTGAAGCGGCCCATGTGCGTGGCTTCGAGAAAATCGCGCTCGTAGCGCATGGCCAACACTTGCTCGTGAGTCTGAATCGCGCTCAGCAACTCGGCGATGCTACCGCCCACCAGCAAACCGACCAGTTCGTTGGAATGCGAGAACACCTCGTTGAGTTGCACGCGAGCGCGCGCGTCCTCGCCCTTGGCGGAGAGATTCACCGCAGATGCCGCCGCTTTCAAAAACTGCTTGTGGACGCGACCCATGCGTACCCAAGCTTCGTGCAGATCGTCACCGGAGAGTTGTTTGATAAGCCGCGGATCAGCAGCTTCATAGCCATGCCAATATTCTGCAGGAGGTAAACCCGCTTCGGCAGCCGCCCCGTCGGCAAGAACGCGATCCACCACGCCTTTTAAATAGAGTAAATGATGCTGTAGCTCGATTAAGAGCGGCGGGAAAACGGTCTTGAAAGTGGCGATAAGTTAGCTCCAAAAAATCTTCGCGCCATCATAAACCTCACATTACATGGGAGCAATGAGATTTATGCACGGCGCCAGGTGGTGCCTTGCGGGCCATCTTCGAGGATGATGCCGGCTTCGGTCAGTTCCTTGCGGATGGCATCGGCACGGGCGAAGTCGCGGGCCTTGCGCGCGGCGAGGCGTTCGGTGATGAGTTGGTCGATTCCCTCTGAAGAGTAATTGGTTGTAGCAGCGATTACTGTGCCGAGCGCGGCCGTAATTGACTGACCCGTAAGCGTAACGGATACATCCCCTTTAAGGTGATGTGCATTTTGCAGCAAACCTAATACGCCCCCTAGCGCCTTCAATAATCCCGATAAGCGGCCCGACTTGGTTTTATTCGCCTCGCGCGCCAACTCGAACAGCACCGTGATTGCGCCATGGCTGTCGAAATCGTCGTCCATCGCTTGCTTGAATTTCGCGGCATAGGGATCGTTCCAGTCGATTTCCACCGTTTCCGGTGGCACGCTTTGCAATGCAATGTAAAGCCCACGCAAGGACTGTTTCGCATCCTGCAAATGCTGGTCGGAATAATTCAAGGGGCTGCGATAGTGCGCGCGCAAAATAAAAAAGCGCACCGTCTCCGCATCGAATTGCTTCAGCACTTCGCGAATGGTGAAGAAGTTGCCCAACGACTTCGACATCTTCTCGTTGTCCACGCGCACGAAGCCGTTATGCATCCAATAATTCACGAAGGCGTGATCGTGCGCGCCTTCGCTTTGCGCGATTTCATTTTCGTGATGGGGAAACTGCAAGTCCTGGCCGCCGCCGTGGATATCGAAGTGCTCGCCCAGATAATGTTCGCTCATCACCGAGCATTCGATATGCCAGCCGGGGCGGCCTTTGCCCCAAGGCGAATCCCAAGCCGGTTCATTCGGTTTGGCGGCTTTCCATAGCACGAAATCCAGCGGATCGCGCTTGTGGGGGTCCACGTCGACGCGCTCGCCCGCGCGCAAGTCGTCCAACGATTTGCCGGAGAGTTTGCCGTAGCCCTCGAAGCGATGCACGGCGTAATACACGTCGCCGTTCGCCGCGGGATAAGCCAGGCCCTTGTCCACCAGCGTTTGTATCATCTGCACCATGCCCGGCACGAACTGCGTGGCGCGCGGCTCGTGGGTCGGCGGCAGAATGCCGAGCTGGGCTTCGTCTTCATGCATGAATTGAATAAAACGATTGGTCAGCGCATCGATCGGCTCGTTATTCTCCGCCGCGCGCTTGATAATTTTGTCGTCGATATCCGTAACATTGCGCACATAATTCACCTCGAAGCCGCTCGTTTGCAGCCAGCGGTACGCCATGTCGAACACCACCATTACCCGCGCATGGCCCAGGTGGCAAAAGTCGTACACCGTCATGCCACACACGTACATGCGCACCTTGCCCGGCGTAATCGGATGAAAAGTTTGTTTGGCGCGCGCGAGCGAATTGTAAATCAGCATCGCTGACTAATCGATTTCGTTGGATAACACATGCTGCGTCAGCCGATGGCGCGCGCGCTCATAGCTGATGAGGCTGAACAGCGCCGGCATCTCCGGGCCGAAGGTCTGGCCGGTGAGCGCGGCGCGCAGCGGCAAAAATAAACCTTTGCCCGCAGCACCGCTGGCTTGCTTCACCCGATTGGCGAAGGTCTTGAAATCCATATCCTCGCTTAAGGCATCGACTGCGGCGCGGAACAAGTCACTGGATGTGGATTCCAGCACCAGCCGCGCATCGTCCGAGAACGGCAGCGCCTCTGCAAACACCGCTTCCGCCCACAGCCGCGCTTCGTGCGGAAATACGATATTGGCGCGCACCGCACACGCGAAGTCCGCGAGATTCGTTTCCGGCACCAACCCTTTGAGCGCCGGAGCAAGCCAAGTGATCAACTGCGCCTCGTCGATTTTTTGCACCGCTTGCGCTTGCCAATAATCGAGTTGGATGCGATCGTAGCGTGCCGGTGCGCGGCCCAGGTGAGATTGATCGAAGGCCGCGGCCAGCGCATCGAGATCCATCAATTCGGTCTCGACGAAATGGTGGCCCAGGCGCGCCAAGTAATTGTTGACCGCGATCGGAAAATAACCCATCTCACGCAACTCTTGCACCGAGAGGCTGCCACCGCGCTTGGAGAGCGGCGCGCCGTGAGCATCGACGATGAGTGAGATATGGCCATAGGTTGGTATCGGTAGTTCCATTGCTTGCAGCAGCGCGATCTGGCGCGGCGTGTTGGTGAGGTGATCCTCACCGCGCAGCACATGGGTCACGCCCATCAAGGCATCGTCCACCGCATTCACGAAAAAGAAGGCGAAGCTGCCGTCGGAGCGGCGGATAATGAAATCGCCGATATCCTCCGAGGGAAATTTCTGCGGGCCGCGCACCACGTCGTCGAAGGTTAGCACCGCGCTTTTCGGCATGCGAAAACGCAGCGTGTAGGGCATGCCGTCGGCTTTTTTCTGGGCGGCTTCGTCCGCTTTCAGATGGGCGCACTTGCCGGAATAGCGCGGCGGTTTGCCGGCGGCGGCTTGCACTTTGCGCGACACTTCCAATTCGAGCGCGGTGCAAAAACAGGGATACACTTTTCCCTGCGCCTCTAATTGCGTGAGATATTTGTCATATACTTCGCTGCGCTGCGACTGGCGATAGGGTGCGGCCGCGCCGCCCGCGGCTTCGCCTTCTTGCCAATCCAGCTCCAACCAGTGCAAGTCTTGTTGCAGCGCCTCGATATACGCTTCGCGGCTGCGCTCGGCGTCGGTGTCTTCGATGCGCAATAAGAATACCCCGCGCTCTTTTTTGGCCAGCAGCACGTTGAATAGCGCAGTGCGCACATTGCCGAAATGGATGAGTCCGGTGGGGCTGGGAGCGAAGCGCGTTTTCAGAAGAGGCATGAAATAGGAAAAACGATTGTCGCCGAGGCGTGGTTGTTGTTAAAATCGGTGCTTAGAACAAGGGCTTAACTGGACGAAAGTATAACATAATGACTTCAACACGCATTGTCTCCGCCCTCGCTATCACGGCATTCTGTTTCGCCGCAGCAAGTATCCCCGTCCATGCCGACGAACTTCAAGATATTCAAACCTTAGTCAAGCAGGGTAACTACCCCCAGGCGTTGGATCGCACCAACACCTATCTCGCGAGCCGGCCCAAGGATGCGCAAGGCCGCTTCCTGAAAGGCGTGATTCTTACCGAGCAAAATAAAACAGCGGAAGCCATCAAGGTATTCACTGCCTTGACCGAAGACTACCCGGAACTACCCGAGCCTTATAACAATCTAGCCGTACTGTATGCCTCGCAGCAGCAATATGACAAAGCGCGGCTAGCCTTGGAAACGGCGATTCAGACCCATCCCTCCTACGCCACGGCGCATGAGAATCTGGGCGATATCTATGCCAAGATGGCGAGCCAAGCCTACGACCGCGCCTTGCAATTGGATAAATCCAATACCGCGGCGCAAACCAAACTGTCCTTAATCAAAGAAATCTTCCCGGTTAACAACCGTTTTCAGCGGCCCAGCGTCAAGCCCAGCGTCGCCGCCCCGGTAGCGGCTAAACCCGCAGTGCTTGCCGCGGTAAGCCCGGTGGCGCCTAAGCCCGTTACGCCCCCTCCCGTGCCAGCGGTGCCGGTTGCGGCCAAACCGGCTGAGAAACCCATAGAAAAAATAACTGAAAAACCCGCAGAAAAAGCCGATATACCCAAACAAGACGCAACCCAAGCGATTGTGGATATGGTCAACAAATGGGCCCACGCGTGGTCGAGCAAAAATGCGGGGGAATACTTGAGCCACTACGCGCCGGATTTCAAAACGCCCAAGGGTGAGTCGCGCGCGGAATGGGAAAAAATGCGCAAGGAGCGCATTAGCGCACCGAAGAAAATTCAAGTGAGCATTTCGGCGGTGAAAGTCACCCTGAAAGATGAACACCACGCCAGCGTCACTTTCCGCCAGCACTATACGGCGGGCGCACTTAACACCTCGACCACCAAGACTTTGGTGCTCGTCAAATCTGGAGATACATGGCTTATTCAGCAAGAGCGCGTTGGGTCGTAAGCACTTTAACTATGCTGGGTAAGCACACCCGCATGGCGCGCACGCTTGCTTTCTGCTCGCAGCATCGCGGCAAATTGCTGGTGCTGTGTACCTGGCTCATTTTGTTGCCGCTCACTGAGCCGCCCGCCACTGCCATGGGTAGCCGGCCTGGCTCAGCCACTGGTAGCCGGAGCGTGGTAAACACGCCGGAAGCGCTGCTGGTGCAAAGCCTGATTGATATCCAAAACAATCGTCTTGATGTGGCGTTGAAGCAAATCAATACGCTGCTTTCGATTAGCCCGAACTTTCGTTTAGCGCATCTCATCCGCGGCGATTTGCTGATGGCGCGTACGCGCGCGATCGCCACGCTCGGCAACGCCCCCGGCCCGGCCAATCAACTATCCGATTTGCGCGACGAAGCGCGCGTACGGCTGCAACATTACCTCGACCCCGCGCCGCTCGATCTGGTACCGGAGTATTTACTGCAATTCGACCCGAACCAACGCAATGCCATTGTGGTTGATACCAATAAATCGCGACTGTATCTGTATAAGAACGACAACGGCGCACCGCGTTATGTTGCCGACTACTACATCACCAGCGGTAAGAACGGCGCGGAAAAATTAAAAGAAGGCGACCACCGCACGCCGGTCGGCGTGTATTTTGTGGTCGATAACTTACCCAAGGCCAAACTATCGGACTTCTATGGTGAGGGCGCTTTTCCCATCAACTATCCTAACGAATGGGATAAGCACCTAGGCAAGAACGGCCACGGCATTTGGCTGCATGGGGTGCCTAGCAATACCTATAGCCGCCCGCCGCGCGCTAGCAGCGGCTGCGTGGTACTGGCCAACGAAGATTTAAAAAGCGTTGAAAAATTTTTGCAAGTTGGCCATACGCCGGTCATTATTAGCAACGATATCGCGTGGATTGACCGCAAAGCATGGAAGAATCAACGCGACGCCATCGACCGGGATATAGACGCCTGGCGCCGCGACTGGGAAAGTCGCAACACTGAGCGCTATCTGAGCCATTACGCGCCGCAATTTTCCAATGGCGAGCAAAGCCGCGCCGCTTGGGCTGCACAAAAACATGCGGTGAACGCATCCAAGACTTTGGTTAAAGTAAAGTTATCCAATATCAGCGTGTTCCGCTATCCGGGCAAAGAAAACATGGCCGTTGTGACCTTCGACCAAGATTACCGCAGCAATAATCTAAGCAACCAAATGCGCAAGCGCCAATACTGGATGCAAGATGGCGATACCTGGAAGATCGTTTTCGAGGGTGCGGCTTAAATTAAGCGTAATGCACCCATCCCCAAAACCCCTTTAACCTAAGAATTCCACACTGAACACTTAGGAGGTCATGATGAAACTGCTGATTACCACATTCATGTTGGGACTTACCATTGGTGCCGCACACGCCGCCAACCCGATGGTGGAGATACAAACCAGCCAAGGCAACATCGTGGTTGAGCTATACCCGAAGAAAGCGCCGAAGACCGTGGAGAACTTCTTGCATTACGTGAATACCGGTTTTTATGAAGGAACAGTATTCCATCGCGTGATAAAGGATTTCGTGGTGCAAGGCGGCGCGTTCGATAAATCACTCGATTGGCGTAAGCCGGATGAACCCCCGATTCCGAACGAAGCCAAGAACGGTCTGACCAATGAGCCGGGCACCATTGCCATGGCGCACGATCGCGACCCGAACTCAGCCACGTCGCAATTCTTTTTCAACTTGGAGAGCAACAAACATCTTAATCACTACCGCGACGATCCAGGTTATTACGGGCAATGCGTTTTCGGCAAAATCGTCAAAGGTATGGACGTAGCCAAAAAAATTGCAGACTTTCAGACTGGCGCCGGCGGTCCGTTCAAGGCCGATGTGCCGACAGAAGCGGTGGTGATAGAAAAAGTTGCACTCCTACCCGCAGCAGCCGAACCGCAACCCAAAAAATCAAAAATGAAAGGAAAATCGAATGGTAAAACTAAAAACGAACCACGGCGAAATCTCGCTGGAACTTGATGCAGAGAAAGCGCCGCTTACAGTCGAGAATTTTCTCCAGTACGTGCGCGATGGTTTCTTCACCAACACCATTTTTCACCGCGTGATTGACGGCTTCATGATCCAAGGCGGCGGCTTCGAAGCGGGTATGAACCAAAAACCCACCCGCGCGCAGGTCAAGAACGAAGCCGACAACGGCCTCAAGAATGATGCCTACACCGTCGCCATGGCGCGCACGCCGGATCCCCATTCCGCCACCGCACAATTCTTCATTAATTTGTCGAATAACGATTTTCTCAACTACACTTCAGCCACCCCGCAAGGCTGGGGCTATTGCGTGTTCGGCAAAGTCGTCGCAGGCCAAGACGTCGTGGATAAAATCAGAAAAGTACGCACCGGCAGCCGCGCCGGCCATCAAGATGTGCCGGCCGACGACGCTGTCATCGAGAGCGCGGAAATCGTTTGAACGTGAGCGGTGAGGAGCGAGGCGTAAAAAATTCGCTCCTCATCTTACGCTTCTCACCTCACTAACATGCCGCACTCCCTCTTCATCTCCGACCTGCACCTGTGCCCTACCCGCCCTGCGATCAACGCGCTGTTCGGGCGCTTCATCCAAGACACCGCACCCCACGCTGAAGCGCTGTACATTCTGGGCGATTTTTTCGAGTATTGGGCCGGCGATGATGATCTCGCTGAACCCTTTCATACCGCCATTACGCATCAACTGGATGCGCTGGCAAAAACCGGCACGCGCATTTACCTCATGCACGGCAACCGAGATTTCTTAATCAGCAAAGACTTCCTGCGCGCTGCATCGGCGACCTTGCTGCCCGACCCGACCTTGATCAACCTCTATGGCCAGCCCACTTTGCTCATGCACGGCGACACCCTGTGCAGCGATGATGTAGCGTATCAAAATTTTCGCGGCCAGGTGCGCAGCCCGGAATGGCAACACGCTTTTCTCGCCACGCCGCTACCCGCGCGCAAAGCGCAAATCGAGGTCCTGCGCAAACAAAGCGCGCAAGCCAAATCCACCAAGCCGGCCGAGATCATGGACACCAACGCCGACACCGTCACCGCTGCCCTGCGCGCCCACGGTTACCCGCGTATCATTCACGGCCACACGCATCGCCCGGCACGGCACGTGCATGAGGTGGATGGCAAAGTATGTGAACGCTGGGTGTTGCCCGATTGGTATGAGACCGGCGGCTATCTGCGCTGCGATGCCGCGGGATGTGAGACGCATAGTTTGGAAATTTCAGCATAAGGAGTGAAAGCATGGTGGATAAACAAATCCCGACTATCATTTTGCCGGTACCAGCAAAATGATCGAACTGGGCAAGGGCGGCGTGCGCGAAGTCGAGGCCTATCAACTCTCCCGCTTCGCCTGCTACCTCATCGCACAGAACGGCGACCCGCGCAAACCGAAAATTGCCCATGCGCAGAAATACTTCGCTGTCCAGGCACGGCGGCAAGAACTCACCGATCAGCTTGCCGCCGATGTCGAGCGGTTGGAACTCCGCAAGCAAACCTCGGAGGAATTCAAAGCGCTCTCAGGCGCGGCCCAACAAGCGGATGAAAAAGACGCGGGCGGTTTGCTTGGCGAGGCCATAGACAAAAGCAAGAAAGATAAGCTAACTCAAGCCTAGTACCCGAATGAACATAACCCATCCCACTTCTACCGGAGTTGCCATACCATGCCATTGATGATCCGCCGCTACCTCTATCGCCTCGTCATCTCGTTTCTCATCCAAGCCGTCGTGAGCGGCACCGCCCTTTCGGCGGACACTTCCGCTCAGAAATATCCTAACGTCGTTTCCGTCAAGGTACACGCCCGCGGCTCCGATAACTTCGACTTCGACGTCACGGTTTCTTCTCCCTATGACACACCCCAACGCTACGCAGACGCCTTCCGCGCTATGGACAAGGATGGCACGGTATTCGGTGAGCGCACGCTCGTGCACGACCACGCCACAGAACAGCCCTTTACCAGAGATTTATACGGTGTAAACATCCCTCGTGGTGTGCGTGTAGTCGTGATCCAGGCAAGAGATCAGCACTATGGCTATGGTGGCAAGACCGTCGAAGTTGTCTTGCCTGGGCGCTGAGAGAATGAAAGAAATACCGTCTGCACTATGCGTTGAATCCCTGCATTCTAGAAACGCGGGTTGCCGTCTCAGCGCTATTTAACTACCCGCTAATAACGTCTGCATCAATCCCGAAAACCGGCTACCCATTTGGAATAACCATGCGCCGTATAGTTGCGTAGGGTAAGCGCGAGGCCGATAATGCTAAAAAGCCCGATTGAAAGTCTATGGAAAACTATTTTCTCATTTTGATTAGCACGGTGTTCGTCAACAACATCGTGCTGGTGCGTATTCTCGGCCTGTGCCCCTTCATGGGCGTTTCGAAAAAACTCGAAGCTTCGATCGGCATGGCGGCCGCGACCGCGTTTGTACTGACGCTTGGTTCCGGTGCGAGTTTTTTGATCGACAAGTATCTGCTCGGCACCGATCTGATTTACCTGCGCACACTATCATTCATCGTGGTGATTGCGGCTATCGTGCAATTCACCGAAATGTTTTTGCACAAGGTGTTCCCGCTGCTGTATCAAATGCTGGGCATTTATTTGCCGCTCATCACCACCAACTGCGCGGTGCTGGGCATTCCGCTGCTGATCGTGCAGGAGCGGCATAATCTGGTCGAAGCTTTGTTGATCGGTTTAGGTGGTGCGCTTGGTTTCTCCATGGTGCTGATTATTTTTGCCGGCATGCGCGAGCGGCTGGAGAGCGCGGATATGCCGCAAGTCTTCCGTGGCTCGGCCATCGCCATGATCACGGCCGGCTTGATGAGCATCGCCTTCATGGGTTTCTCCGGATTGGCGAAGTAATTCGATCCCTATGCTGACTGCTTTGCTTGTCATGATCGGCCTCGCCCTATTTTTAGGGCTGGTGCTCGGCTTTTCCGCGATTAAGTTCAAAGTCGAAGACAATCCGCTGGTGCAAAAGATCGACGCGATCCTACCCCAAACCCAGTGCGGCCAATGCGGCTTCCCCGGCTGCAAACCCTACGCCACGGCGATAGCGAAGGGCGAAGCGGACATCAATCAATGCCCGCCGGGCGGCGAGGAAGGCATTCGCAAGCTGGCCGAGTTGTTGGGCGTGGAAGCCAAGCCCCTGAACGCCGAACATGGTGTACCCAAGCCGAAATCGGTAGCGGTGATCGATGAGAACTTGTGCATTGGTTGCACCCTGTGCATTCAGGCCTGCCCGGTGGATGCGATTTTAGGCGCGGCAAAACACATGCATACCATCATTGCGCAAGAATGCACCGGCTGTGAGTTATGCCTTCCCCCTTGTCCGGTGGATTGCATCCGCATGGAACCGATTCAAGAAGACATCGCAAACTGGAAATGGAAATCCCCTGTGTATTCCATGAAGCGCACCTGATGCGACAACTCCATAAATTTCACGGCGGCGTGCACTCGCCGCAGCACAAGCAAGAATCGACCGCGCGTCCGATCGCGGCCGCGCGATTGCCGACGCGCCTTGTCGTGCCCATGCATCAGCACATCGGCAATCGCGCTAAACCGCTGGTACAAGTGGGTGATACAGTGCTCAAAGGCCAGATGATAGGCCAAGCCGATGGTTATGTTTCGTGCGCGGTGCATGCGCCGACCTCCGGCGTGGTCACCGCTATTGAGATGGCTACCGTGCCACATCCTTCCGGCCTGCCCGATCTGTGCATCACCATCGCACCCGATGGCGCGGAGCGTTGGGTGGAACGCACCCCGCTCGACTACCGAGCAATGAACCCGAGCGAGCTGCGCAATCGTCTGCGTGACTTGGGCCTAGCTGGCTTGGGCGGCGCGGTGTTCCCCAGCCATGCCAAACTTAATCCAGGCAAACAGCCTAAAGTACCGACGCTAATTTTAAATGGCGCCGAGTGCGAGCCGTGGATCACTTGCGACGATATGCTGATGCGGGAGCGCGCCGCCGAGATCGTCGCCGGCGCGAAAATCATGCAGCACATGCTGGGGTCGGATGAAGTATTAATCGGCATCGAAGACAATAAACCCGAAGCCCTCGCCGCGATGCGCGCGGCATGTGCGGGCACCGCTTTCGAAGTGATCGCCGTGCCGACGATTTACCCCGGTGGCGGCGCTAAGCAATTGACCAAAGTACTCCTCGGCAAAGAACCGCCCGCCGGCGGACGCTCCACCGATATCGGCGTGCAGGTGTTCAACATCGCCACCAGCTATAGCCTGGCGCGCGCGGTGCTGCACGGCGAGCCGCTGATTTCGCGCATCGTCACCGTCACCGGCAATGTCGAGCGGCCACAAAATTTTGAAGTCTTGCTTGGCACGCCGGTCAAGGAATTGGTCGCGCTCGCAGGGAAACCGCGTAGCGATACTCATGGCTATATCATGGGCGGGCCGATGATGGGGTTTACGCTACCCGCCGATCACGCGCCGGTAGTCAAAGCCACCAACTGCCTGATCGCCAGCTCACCCGCGCTGTTTCCGCCATCTCCCCCGGCACTCCCCTGTATTCGCTGCACGCAATGCGCGCAAGCCTGCCCGGTCGGCTTGCAGCCGCAAGACTTGTACTGGTTCGCGCGTGGACGCGAGTTCGGCAAAGCGCAAGAGTATGATTTATTCGACTGCATCGAATGCGGCTGCTGCGATTATGTCTGCCCCAGCCATATTCCGCTGGTGCAATATTACCGCTTCGCGAAAAGCGAAATCTGGGCGCGCGAGCGCGAGAAAAACCAAGCCGATGTCGCGCGCGAGCGGCATGAGTTCCGCGAAACTCGGCTCGAACGCGCTGAAAAAGAACGCGCCGAAAAATTGGCGGCCAAAACCCAAGGCTCGAAAACACCAGCCAGCGGCGACACCGATGCCAAACAAGCCGCGATCCAAGCTGCGATTGAACGCGCCAAATTAAAGCGCGCCGGCGTAGTGCCGCAGAACGTGGAAAACTTGCCAGCGGAAAGACTGAAAGAGATTGAAGAAATCGAAGCGCGGCGTATTAAGCTAAAGGAAGCGATGGAAAAGCAAAATGAAACTTGGCCGGATTAAACCAAGCCGGCGCTACTGTAGGGGCGAGGCATGCCTCGGCCCTGCAATTTTGCCGTGGGCGAAATCTCCCCTGCCCTCCTCTTTGCCAAAGAGGGGAACCTACTATGAAGCACTGCTTAGAAGGTTCCCCCTTTGGCAAAGGGGGGCAGGGGGATTTGAATGGGTATTGTCCCAAAAAAACACCGCAACGAGATGAACGCGCAGTCGACGAAAGCATATAACTAAATGGCCTTTATCTCTAATACCTCGAGCGTCAGCAGCGTGATGTTGAAAGTACTGTTCGCGCTCATACCCGCGATCGCGATATACCAACTTTATTTCGGACCGGCGATTTTGGTGGAACTCGCACTCGCCAGTATCACCGCAATTCTGGCTGAGACACTGATACTGCGTGTGCGCCGCCTGCCGGTGATGCCATTCTTAATGGATGGCAGCGCCTTGGTCACCGCGTGGTTGTTGGCGCTGTCCATGCCGCCGCTCGCGCCTTGGTGGCTGATCGTTATCGCCACCTTGTTCGCCATCATTATCGCCAAGCATTTGTATGGCGGATTGGGCAATAATTTATTCAACCCGGCGATGGTCGGCTATGCGGTGATGTTGATTTCCTTCCCGGCGCACATGACCCAATGGCCGGCGGTAGAGGGGCTCGCGCATGCGCATTTGTCCTTCGGTGAAACATTGCGCTTTATCTTCGGCGGCGACTTGCCGGCGAGCATGCGTCTGGATGCGCTGACGATGGCCACGCCACTCGACACACTGCGTACCCAGCTGCTGCTCGGGCGGCCGGTGCAGGATATCTCTGCTATGCCGGTATTCGGCTATATCGGGGGGAAGGGCAGCGAATTGATTGCGCTCGCCTACTTGGCCGGCGGTACATATCTATTGCAGCAACGCATTATCACTTGGCACATTCCCGCCGCCTTTATCGGCAGCCTGGCGTTACTGGCATTCGGTTTCAATGCTTTCGATTCCGCGCGCTATGTCGCGCCGTGGTTTCATCTTGCGACCAGCAGCGCCATGCTGGGTGCTTTTTTCATCGCTACCGACCCAGTCAGCGGCGCGACCACGCCCAAAGGTAAAATTATTTTCGGTGCGAGCATCGGCGCCTTGGTCTATGTCATTCGCACCTGGGGCGGCTATCCTGACGGGGTGGCGTTCGCCGTGTTGATTATGAATATGTGCGTGCCGCTAATCGACGCCTTCACTCAACCGCGCGTGTTTGGCCACGACAAGAAAAAGCCATGACGACGGCCACTAAAAATTCGCTGCGCACGGCGTTCATCTTAATTGCCTTCACAGCCGTGGGAACCGGATTACTGGCTTACACCTTCGACATCACCAAAGGCAATATTGCCAAAAATGAAGAGCAAGCCAAACGCGAACTCATCGATCAAGCGTTGCCAAAATCGCTTTACGACAACGATATCGTCAACGATGTGGTGGTGCTCTCGCCTACCCCTGAATTGGGAACTACTCACGCTTCCAACGCTTATCGCGCACGCTTGCACGGCGCACCTGCGGCCCTGGTGCTGGAAGCCATCGCCCCCGACGGCTATAGTGGCAAAATCCAACTCCTGATTGCGATTCAAACCAATGGCGAACTCGCCGGCGTGCGCGTGGTCACCCACAATGAAACACCGGGCTTGGGCGATTACATCGACATCGCCAAGAGCGATTGGATTAAGCAATTCGACCATACTTCTCTTGCCAAGTACGATGCGCAAGCGTGGCAGGTAAAAAAAGACGGCGGCCGCTTCGACTACATGAGCGGCGCCACCATCACGCCACGCGCGGTGGTGAAAGCAGTGCACAAAGCGTTGCGCTATTATGAACAACACGGCGGCGAGATTTTTGCGCAGCCCACGCAAGTCAAGGAGAAAACATGAGCCAGCCAGCCTATCGTGAAATTATCGGGAACGGTTTGTGGAAACAAAATACCGGTGTGGTGCAATTGCTGGGCATGTGCCCGCTCCTCGCCATCAGCACCTCGGTAGTGAACGCCGTGAGTTTGGGACTCGCCACCGCGCTGGTGATGGCCGCCAGCAACGGCGCCATCTCCCTCATCCGCAATCTGGTGCCGAAAGAAATCCGCATCGCGGTATTTATTCTCATCATCGCCGCCCTGGTGACAGCGATTCAGTTGGCGCTGAACGCCTTCGTGCATCCGCTGTATCTGGTACTGGGAATTTTCATTCCGCTCATCACCACCAATTGCATCGTACTCGCACGCACCGAAGCCTTCGCCTCCAAAAACCGTTTTATGCCGTCGGTGGTGGATGGCTTCATGATGGGTCTCGGGCTCACCTTAGTGCTGGTGGTGCTGGGCGGGCTGCGCGAACTGGTGGGCAAAGGCACACTGCTCTCCGGCATCGATCTCGTATTCGGCGCCACGTCAAAAGCCTGGGTGTGGCATGTGCTGCCGGACTACAAAGGTTTCCTACTCGCGGTGCTGCCGCCTGGCGCATTCTTTGGGTTGGGCTTACTCATTGCCGGTAAAAACTGGTATGAGCAGCGCGCGGCGCGTGCTAACGCGACAATACCGATTTCATTGGCGCCGCATGCGTGAAAAAATCTCACCCTAGAGGTACAGAGTAAATGGTGAAAAATCTGTCGAGTCTGACCCCATGTATGCTTGCCTAAGGAATCTTCCATGCCAGAATTCAAAATACTAACGAATGTAATTAACTTCATGGAATCCAATGGCTCAACGTACAAAGTTGTAACGTTTTCTATTGATCAAGATTTGGCAAATGAGATTAACTCAAAGCACGGAACAAAGTATTCAGTTCAAGTGCTTGAGAAAGCCGCAGACAAATGCATAGCGCACGAATGGATTGAGCGGCGATCACTTGATGGCAAATATGACAATTTAGGCATAACACCAAAGGGAATAGGTGCAGCAAGATCAAAAACGAAAGCTGAAGAACTTAAAGCGTCGCGGAGTAGATTGAAGAAAATTTCAGATTACATAGAAGACCACAAAGGGCTATTTGTTGCATTAGGTCTCATCGTGGCTCTTGCTACCTTTGCTTCCAAATTTTTAAGGGGCAAATAATGGAAGACAAGACTTTTCAAATTTCCTTGAAGTGTTTATTTTGTGATTGCGAATTGCAAGGAAAAACAGAGGAGAAATATGTGCCTGGAGACATGATCAAATGTCAGAAGTGCGGCGAGCTAAACGATTACGATGCACTTATGGACGTTGCAATCGAAGAAGGAAAAAAATCTGTTGCAGAGTATGCAACGGATGAGATAAGAAAAATGCTGAAGAACACTTTCAAATAGTTAGGCTTCATTAAAAAGTAAATAGAATAAAGAGTAAATAGGGTCAGACTCGATTTATTCGCCCCGAATAGGCTACCCTTGAAGTCGCGGCGCGCCTCCCGGAAAAGCACCTTGACCGGAGTCAAGAATTTACGTATTACGTGCTTAGCCAAATCGATTCCGTCAAGACTCGTATTGAACAACGTGAGTGCTCTACCGGCGTTTCAGCGACACACGTCGGCGGCCAGGCTCAGCACATTGGGAGTTGCTTGATGTCACGTACACGGGTGTTTGTCCTCACGCTACTCGCCATGACCGCTTTCGCGGGAAACTCTTTGCTCTGCCGATTGGCGCTGAAAGACACCCACATTGACGCAGCCAGTTTCACTTCCATTCGCATCATCTCTGGCGCGCTTATTCTTTGGCTGATCGTACGCATGCGTGGTGGCACGCACAGCGCGTCGGGCAGTTGGCTCTCTGCACTTGCCCTTTTTTTGTATGCGGGCGGATTTTCATTTGCCTATGTCAGTCTGCCGGCCGGGACGGGGGCATTGCTGCTTTTCGGCGCAGTACAAGTAACGATGATTGGCTATGGGCTTTGGGCTGGAGAGCCGCTTCGAAAGCAGCAGGCTGCTGGTTTTATACTCGCATTCGGCGGTCTCATCGGCCTGTTGTTGCCTGGACTCTCGGCCCCGCCGTTGCAAGGTTCACTATTGATGCTTGGCGCTGGTGTGGCCTGGGGGGTGTATTCCTTGCGCGGCACAAGCTCTGGCGGCGATGCTACTCGCAATACCGCGGGAAATTTCTTACGCGCTGTGCCTTTTGCGGTGGCACTGAGTGTGGCCAGGTTTCCTTGGGCTTCGTTCGATAGCGTGGGCGTTTGGTACGCGATAGCGTCCGGGGCACTGACTTCGGGGCTTGGATACAGCATTTGGTACACCGCCTTGAAGGGATTGAGAACAAGCAGTGCAGCCACGGTGCAACTCAGTGTGCCCGTAATCGCGGCTGTTGGCGGCATGGTTTTCCTGGGTGAACACCTTATGGTACGTTTTTTGATCACGTCCGCCGTCATTCTTGGCGGGATCGCATTGGTGATTGTCGACAAACGGCATACTATATAACGCAGTAGTTCTGTAGGCGCATCCGAGTATCTGTGCCCAAGCAAGCACTGCAGCGAATGCACCAAAAGTGGCGTGCCGCTGAAGGGCGACGTTCGGCGACACCGATCAAGTAGCCCTTAATTTTTTGCCGTTCACAAGGAGAGTGAAAATGCACATAACGAACAAACAGTCGGGGACAAATATTCATGAAGTCGCGGATGGAATTTACCGCATCAATACGCCAGTTGCGAAGTTAGGCGGGTTCTCTTTCAATCAATTTTTGATTATGGATGATGCGCCATTACTCTTCCACACCGGGCCGCGCAAGATGTTCCCGCTGGTACGGGAGGCAGTCGCAAGCGTATTGCCCGTGGAACGGCTGCGCTACATTGGCTTGTCGCACGTTGAGGCAGATGAGTGCGGTTCGCTCAACGAATGGCTCGCGGTGGCGCCACAGTCCTCGCCGCTGTGCGGCAAAGTGGCGGCGCTGGTGTCAATTGATGATATGGCCGACCGGCCGGCGCGCGCACTCACGGACGGGGAAACGCTCTCGCTTGGAAAACATACCATGCGCTGGTTCGACACACCGCATCTA
>JANYAU010000099.1 GCA_025361165.1 Betaproteobacteria bacterium
GGCTGATTCAGGAAAACGACCAGCTCGGCTCGCTACAAACTTTACTGATGCGTTATACCCACACGCTGATTTCGCAAATGGCTCAAACCACCGGCTGTATTCGCCGCCATTCCGTGGAACAGCAATTCTGTCGCTGGTTACTGCTGAACTGTGACCGTATGAATTCAAGCAATTTGGCAATGACACAGGAGTTGATGGCCAACATGCTCGGCGTGCGGCGTGAAACGGTGACCGAGGCGGCTGGACGATTGCAGGACGCCGGCTTTATCAGCTATCGCCGCGGCCAAATTGCAGTGCTCGACAGATCAGGACTGGAGTCTCAGGCCTGCGAGTGTTATAGCGTCGTCAAACAAAGTTTTGATCGCCTCCGCTCCGACTTGGTGGCAAATCGCACGCACCAGCATGTTCATCACCACAACCATATTCATGAGGCTGAGGAACGTGTACCCATCAGTGATATTCCACGATTTGTCGATCGACGCCGACTCAATCTGTACGCGTAGCCGGGAGATGAAAATGGCCACCACAATGAAGAAAGCACCTGGATCAACCGAGATCGTGGCCATCGCGCTACTGGAAGACGACCACAAAAAAATAAAGAAGATGTTCAAGGATTTCGGCGACCTCAAACACCATGAAGACGAAAAAAAGACGGAATTGTTGAAGCAAATTTGTTTGTATCTCGATGCCCATACCAAAGCCGAAGAAAAGCTTTTTTATCCGGCCACGCGCTACGAGGATGAACGCGAATCAGTCGAGGATATCGACCTTGAGCAGGAACGCACTATCCGCATGATCGCCCGCCTCGAAGCGATGGCGTGCGACGACGATCATTACGATGCCAGGGTTAAGGCGATCGGCGAATACATTGGTCACATGAAGAAACAAAAAGTGGGCAGAGTGCCTGAGATGAAAAGGCGTATAGGGATGCCAAAAATCCTGGGGACGGAATTCAGCAGGCCTACAGGGAAGATGTCAGACACGTCTCCCTCTTAAAGAGCAGACACGCGTGATGGCTATTGGATGAGGATCAAAAAATCTAAGGCCGCAAACCTTCATCACACACGGTGCTAAGAAAGTCCTGCAAGGTTCTTCCGGAAATCGATTCAAATTTTTCATTCAGGACGGCCATGTTCTGAATTCTGTCGAGCCGGAAGTGTCGAAACTCATGTCTGAGTTCGCACCAAGCAACCAGCGTCCATACCTTGCCCCAGTAGAACAATCCGAGGGGATGGACGATGCGGCTTGAGTGCTGTCCATCCTGGCGAGTGTAGTCGTAGCTAACCTTTTGCTGCTGCTTGGTAGCATTGCGTAGCCGAGCGAGATGTTCCGCCACTTCCTCGCTGGCACCAAAATCGGGTACCAGAATTTCTTCGCGCGCTAGTTCGGGTTTGCGCTGCTCCGGGATGACACTTTCAATTTTGCGCATGGCCTGATGCGCTGCACGGGCCAAACCTTTGTCGGTCCAGACCTGCACCATACGTGCGCCGAGCAATAGCGCGGCCAACTCCTCATCGGTAAACATCAACGGCGGCAGGTGAAAGCCCTTCATCAGGCGGTAGCCAACGCCCGCCTCGCCTTCGATCGGCACGCCGGAGAGCGCTAAATCTTGCACGTCGCGATAAATGGTGCGCTCGGAGACCGCCAGTGATTCAGCTAGATCGCGCGCGGTGACAACCCGCTCGTGATGCAGTTGTTGAATAAGCAGAAACAAGCGGTCGGCACGGCGCATGCTAAAACCGTAAGTCCAACGCCTTGCACAGAAAGCGCATGTAAGGGGTGGCCTCAATAAAGCGCTCGACTACTGTAGGATAAAAGTTTTTTGATCTCACGGCCGCGTCGCTCAAGGGAGTGAGCGCGATGAAGTCTTTGCGCTTGAGGTCGTGCATCAAGGGATGGTCTTTGGCGTAACCACGCGGCGGGTTACTAAGGGTATCGCCCGCGAGTGAAAATTGCTGGTTAAAACTTTTGTCATCGCGCGCCACCAGCCACGCGTCACTATTCTCGATGAGCGCATCCCGTATCTTGCCGAGCGCGCTAGCGTCGGGCCGCCAGACGCCGACACCCACGAAACAATCGTGGGGTTCGATGTGGATGTAATAGCCTGGCGCATGCACGTCTTTGCCGATTTCATGGCGGAACTGGATACCGATATTGGTTTTATACGGGCGCTTGTCTTTACCGAAACGAATATCACGCTGCACCCGCATTAAAGATCCCCCCACTTTTTTGGGCATGGCCTGAAAGTGCGGCGAGATCATAGCCAGCGCATCGGCCATGTCGCTAATAAAATTCAAGGCGGGCAGGCGAACCGTTGCTTCATAGTCTTGTTTGTGCTCCTCAAACCATTCGCGCCGATTGTTGGCCGCCAATGCCGAGAGAAAATCAAACGTCTGTTTTGTAAAGTAAGGGTTCGCCATGGCCACTACGCCTGCTTGAGATAGCTGATCAGCGACAGCATCGCGCCTTGCGGGTCTTGAATCACGGCAAAACGTCCCACCTCGGGGATATCTTGGGGAGGCAGGCAGATTTTACCGCCGAGTTTCTCGACGTGGGGAAGTAGGACATCAACATCACTCACCGTGACATAACTCCCCCAGGCTGGCGCCATCCCCGCCACCTGAGCCGGAATGGCCATGATGCCCCCGATCTCCTTCTCGCCAAGTTTAATCAAGGTATAGTCTATGCCACTAGGTTTGACATCCTGCAAGCTCCAGCCCAACAGTTCGCCATAAAATGCCTTGGCGCCTATTACGTCCGTGGTCAGCAGCTCGTTCCAACTGAATGCGCCATGTTGTTTCATTGCCGTGTGACTCATTGCTATCTCCTTTTGCTGTGATTGTTGGTCATGCAAAAACGAGGCTAACAAAGCGCTACTGACAACGTTATGTCAGGAGGAAAAAAGAAAAGCGCAGCAACATGCGTGGCAAGGAAATCGCGCCGATTCATTTTTCTTCTCTCAAATCACAGTGAGACTAACGCTGTGGGTATGGCGTAATAGGCTTAGGGCATGGCGCACCGCGTTTGCGCTGTGGCATGGGCGGTTGCGCGCGCGTCGCCACCGGGGAAGACGGTGCGCGGTGCGTCATTTTCTGACGCGTGTTAAGGGTTTTGTTGGCCATCTCGAAATTCTACCTGAGCGATGACATGCAATTGCACGCGAAAGAATAAAAGAATTTTGCCTATCGCGGCAAAATCGCTTTATGCTTTTTCCAAATGAGTGCCATTTCATCCCGCCTCCCCGAAAACACGCGTTACGGCCTAACTGCCGCACAGGCACACGCCCGCTTGGCTGCCGATGGCCACAACGAACTGCCCAGCGAAGCGCCACAGGGCATGTTCGCGTTGATTCTCGAAGTCCTCCGCGAACCGATGTTTCTGCTGCTCATCAGCGCGGGCGGTATTTATCTCGCCCTAGGTGATGTGCGCGAGGCGCTGATGCTGCTGTTTTTCGTGGCGGTGGTGGTGGGCATCACGCTTTACCAAGAACGCAAGACTGAACGCGTGCTGCAAGCGCTGCGTGATTTAAGCAGTCCGCGCGCGCTGGTCATGCGCGATGGCGAAAAGCTGCGCATCGCCGGGCGTGATGTGGTGCGCGACGACATCATCCTCCTATCCGAAGGCGATCGCGTACCGGCGGACGCCGTACTCTTGGTATGCAACGGTTTGCACGCCGACGAATCGCTGCTCACCGGCGAACCCGTGCCGGTGCGCAAACTGGCGTGGGAGGGTGGGCCCTATTCGATCCGCCCCGGCGGCGACGATCTGCCGCAACTGTTCTCCGGCACGCTGGTCGTGCAAGGCCAAGGCATTGCACGCGTCACCGCCACTGGCGCGCGCACCGAGATCGGCCGGATCGGCAAATCGCTGCAGACACTCAGAATCGAACCCAGCCCGCTGCAACAGGAAACGCGCCGGCTGGTAAAGATTGTGAGCCTGATCGGCGTTGCACTATGTGCGACAGTGGTCATCCTCTACGGCCTCACGCGCGGTACTTGGCTGGAAGCGCTACTGGCCGGCATCGCGCTCGCCATGTCCATCCTACCGGAAGAATTTCCCATGGTGCTCACTGTGTTTTTGGCTTTGGGTGCTTGGCGCATTTCGCGCCACAATGTGTTGACGCGGCGTGTCCCGGCTTTGGAGGCGCTCGGCGCCGCCACCGTATTGTGCGCGGACAAGACCGGCACCATCACCGAAAATCGCATGACAGTGACGCGGCTGGTCACGTCCGGCGCCACGTTCGAAGTGGATTACGCCAACGGCGGAGAGTTACCCGAGCCCTTTCACGAGTTGGTGGAATTCAGTGTGCTGGCGAGTGTCGTCGATGCCTTCGATCCAATGGAGAAAGCCTTCAAACAACTGGCCGAGCACTATCTCGCTGGCACCGAGCATCTGCACGCCGATTGGACGCTGGCGCATCAGTATCCACTCAGCCGCGACATGCTCGCCATGTCGCATGCATGGAAAGCCACGCAGCGCGACGAATATGTGGTGGCGGCCAAAGGCGCACCGGAAGCGATTGTCGATCTCTGCCACCTGTCGCCTGCCGAGCGCGAAGCCATCGCCGCACAAGTGAACCAACTCGCGGCGCAGGGGCTGCGCGTGCTGGCGATGGCCAAGGCCACCTTCAGCGGCGCCGCGTGGCCGCCGCAGCAACACGACTTTCCCTTCACCTTTCTGGGCATGATCGC
>JANYAU010000098.1 GCA_025361165.1 Betaproteobacteria bacterium
CGCCACTTGCGACGGTTTCTTCTATCGCAATCAGGACGTGGCCGTGATCGGCGGCGGCAACACCGCCGTGGAAGAAGCGCTGTACCTCGCCAACATCGCCAGCCACGTGACGCTGGTGCATCGCCGCGACATCTTCAAAGCGGAAAAAATCATGATCGACCACTTAATGCAAAAAGTGGCCGCGGGCAATATCACGCTCGAACTCAATCAAGAACTCGACGAAGTGCTGGGCGATAAAACCGGCGTCACCGGCATGCGCTTGAAGAGCACCGCGGGCGACGGTGGCACCAAAGACCTCACACTCACCGGCATTTTCATTGCCATCGGCCACAAGCCCAACACCGATCTGTTCGCAGGCCAAGTCACTTTGGAAGGCGGCTATATCGTCACCCAAAGCGGCAATAAAGGTAACGCCACCGCCACCAATCTCCCCGGCGTATTCGCGGCGGGCGACGTGCAAGACCACATCTACCGTCAAGCCGTCACCAGCGCCGGCACCGGCTGTATGGCCGCGCTCGACGCGGAGCGTTATCTCGACCAACTTGACCACTAAACCGCCAAGCAAATCCCCTGTCACACTCGCCCCGGACGACGCGGCGCTATTCCGCGATGCCGTGGGCGATGCTAAACCTATCCCCGATGCGGGACGCATTACCCCTTCCCGCCCGCGCGCCAAGCCGCTACCGCGCCAGCGCCCAAGCAACGATCAGCCAGCACACGACTTGCTCAGCGATCACCTGCCACAGGCAATCGACACCGAACTCACCTTTCTCCGCCCCGGTGTTTCACCCCAAGCATTGCGCCGCCTGCGGCGTGGCCATTGGCTCATCAAAGACGAACTGGATTTGCACGGCTTAACCCGCGACCAAGCGCGCGAGCAATTGGTAGCGTTTTTAAATCAATGCCGGCAACACGATAGCCGCTGCGTGCGCATCATTCACGGCAAAGGCCTGAGTTCTAAAAACCATGAACCGGTGCTGAAGCAATTAGTGAAAAGTTGGTTGATGCAGCGCGAGGATGTACTGGCTTTCGTGCCTGCGCGACCGGCCGAAGGCGGTGGCGGCGCGGTGATTGTTTTGCTGAAACGTGGCCATAAAGATGCCCTAACTTAATTTGAAACGTTCGAAGCAATAACGAGAAGTTGTTACTCGGTTAGATATCCCCCCTTCTTCACGAGGACAAGCATGAAAATTTCTGTACCGAAATTCTTACTTCCGACGCACTCACTAAGAGCCACTTTGGCAGTGGCTATGCTCATCATGGTGGCTTGCTCGTGATTAGCCCCGCTGGACTCAACCGCGAATCGGCAGATAGCCTAGTGCGGAGAACATTTGAGTTTCCTACAAAGGTGTCCGCGTAAATTATAACAACGCGACTGCGGCCGGGTGCAGGCCTTTTGGCTCGTGCGCGATCAGCATCACTCCCCTCCACTCTTTGCCGCACCCGGTAATAATTGCCGGTTTCAGCCGGTAACACGCGTTCCAATTTCGCCACGCGGATTTGTCCTCGCCCTTAATCGCTTGTCTTGAATAGCGAATAAATTTCTACGATTTCGCCCGAGTGCGGTGGCATGCGCCTTGCTCCATACCGCGTATACACGAGCAAATTGTGAACCCATGATGCATGCCCATAGCCCAATGCAATCCGCTTACAGCGAAAACGCCGCGCTATTTAGCAATCTCTACCGACCGGTCATTTTGTCGTCGGCGCTGATTGGGCATCCTGCGCCCTGCGATATTTTTAGCGCCCGCGGCGCATTGGTCGTCAAGACAGGCTCGGTGATCTCGCAACGCGCCCACGACCTCATGCAACCGCAGCACATCTTCTGCCAAGCCGAGCAAGCGCATCACATCTCCACCCTCGATCCTACCGAGGAATTAAAACGCGTGAGCCGAGCCTTGTCTGCCATCTCCGAGCGGGTAGTGCACGACGCATCGGTGACCTCGGGTGAATTAATCGCGTTAGCCCGCCAGTTACTTGAAGTTTGGTTTTTAGATGCGGATGCTTGCTTGGGCTTTGCCCGCTTGTCTAAATACGGCCCGCCCAGTGTGTGTCACGAAATCCACGCCGCGCTTCTCGCCGCCGAGCTAGCCAGCGCGCATGGTTTTAAACACGACATGATTGAAAACGTAATCGGTGCCGCGCTCACCATGAATCTTGCGAAGCTCGCCTTGCACGACGAGATGTTTAATTTAGAGGGCGCGCCGAGCGCCGAGATACGAGAGGAATTGCGTACCCATCCAAGGGAAAGTGCCCTGCTATTGCAGCGCATTGGAAATTTCAGCGAGCACTGGATTGACGCCGTGGCCTCTCACCACGAAAACATCGATGGCAGCGGCTATCCAGAAGGACTAAAAGGTGGTTCGATTTCGCTGCCTGCAAGAATGGTGCGGGTTGCAGACACGCTGGCCGCGCGCCTGACAGGGCGCAAGGCGCGCCCGCCACAGCACTGGAATATGCACTACGCCCGGGAAGATACAAACCACTGGGTCAGCCACGTATTTGGCGCTGACCTAAGCCGCTTGGATAGTTCACTGTGCCACAAACTATTTCGCGGGCTCAGTCGCTTTCCACCCGGCACCCTGGTGCGCCTGAGCAACAATGAATTAGCCGTAGTCACGCGCCGCATGCCGGATCAAACGCTTACCCCACGCACGGTCTTCGCCGTGAGCGACACGCACGGCAAGCCGCTGCTAACACCTTGCGTGCGTAGCATCGGCTCAAGGCACTGCGTAATTCGCGCTTATGCCCAAGACGCCCTGCCTAAACTGATCAACGTGGATTGGCAAAAAGCATGGGGTTACGGTTGTTAAGCACCACGCCTACAAAAAAGCCATTGCGCAGGTGGCACGGGAAGATGCGCGCAGTAAACGCCTGATGCAACGTCCCGGCATTGGACCGATCACCGCCAGTGCGCTCTTAGCCAGCATCGGCAATGGCCACGACTTCAAGAACGGGCGTCAGGTAGCCGCCTGGATCGGGCTGACGTCCGGCCAACACAGCAGCGGCGGCAAGGCTCGATTGGGCCACATCACCAAAGCCGGAGACAGCTATCTAAGAAGTTTGCTGGTCATGGGGGCGCGTGCTGTTCTCAATAGCATGGGGGATAAGCAGGATTACTTCAGCCGCCGGACGGCGGCTAAGAATCACCGGTGCACTGCACGTGTTGATGTGAAGCGGGTTGGACCCGCACCAGGAGAGCCTGATCAACTTTAGGGGAAGTAGTCATTCCCGACTAACGATTGAGGCCCCGGCGCGCGTCTTTCATCAGGGTCCGGGCCATGTGCCCAATATGACCGTTTGTAGTTTCGCAGTCCTTCACCTTCTTACACAACCACTGCGGCGCGATATGAATATGAATCAGACGAGAAAATAATTATGAAATAAAAACACAGTGGCGGTTGAAAATTTGGGGAAGCCCTTGTAGTAAAGTTGAGGGGCGCCGCGCTTCTGCGGCGTCCCACTCGAACGATGGGTTGGGCAATCAGAGTGGGAAGGCAGAGTGTTCATTGAATGGAAACTTTGCCTTTACCAACTCCACGATTGCAGCGCCTATTTTTTTACCAAGCTGGTGCGTTAATGAGTTCACGGTAAGTTCAAAAGACTCATTAATTACCTGCCATTTGTCCCGCCATGCGCTGGGGAGCAGTACTCCAGGCGGTTGAAGCATGGGAATTAGTCGGTGTGCCATCCAGCCAACTTCGCAATATCTGTTCATAAACATTGCAAACTGCATAGCTTCGAACCGGGGCAGGACTGGCAAAGGTTCAACGCCCTTCATCCACCCCTGTGCGGCCGCTAGCGATAAACGAGCGCCGTGAACTTCGAAGTCAAACAGCGCATCCCATTTTGTAAGTTCATCTAGTGTCTGTTGCGTTAGACCACTTTCGCTCCCAGTCATTTTCCGGCGCACGCTGTGCTCAGTGTTCTTGCGTAGCTTCTTCACCGCCGCAATATCAACTGGTTTTCCAGGTTCCACGCCCTCAATGCTGTAGAAGTCGGTAAGTTTCTGAAGAGCAGCCGAGGTCAATGTGAGGTTGTCGAAGATGTTTCGGAGCAAAGTGTAGGCGTGGTAAGGATACCCACAAATTGCGACTCGCTCTGCGCCGCATAAGGATTGAAAGTTGTGAGCCAGACGAGGGACGAAAATCGCATAGAACTCAGACAGAGGCGCTGTTACTCTGGGACGACAGTCTGTGTTGATTAGCTCGACCGTTTCCAGAAAAAAGCATTTAAAAGCATCGGACAGGGCGAGATACCATTTGAACTGAAGGATCGCCTCTTGGTGCTTCTGCTCTTCATCGAAGAGAAGATGCGCGCGTCCGTAGGGAATGCCATCGTTTTCCGAGATGGAATCAAGTCGCTTAACAAATTCTTCCGGAGATAGTGCCATTATTTATGATGCCCAACGCAAAGCTAAGGGGCTGGCCACACAGGCGGCAGCAGAAGCCCTGATGATTAAAGGCACAAATGCACTAAAGAAAGCATGAAATGGCCAGTCCCGCTTGAGCGCCAGGCTGGGCATTTTATTTTTCATTTTCTTTTCTTTTTGCTACGACTGCTATTGGATAGTTTTCGTTTAGTTGCATTACTTTTTTTAATCTCTGCATTCCATAAATCAGCTCCACTTTGCAATTCCTTGTACAACAGTGGACTTGCTGGAATGCTTTGAAATAAATTAAGCAGAACTGGTGATACTTCTAGGCGCTGTTTTGTAAGAATAAAGCGAATTTGCTTTGCTCCGAAGAAGAATGTTAGTGCTGCGGAAACAATTGTTAATTGAATCCATACTGATTGAGAGGAAGAGGCTTTACCGCTTAAGATATACGATAGGCAGTACATGGATAGCCCATAAGTAATTATTTGAATAAAAGCCATGATTGATACGATTTTTCGAGGTAACTTGTTGCCACCAATTTTAATTCTTCCGCTCTGTATTGTGTCGTTTAACGCATATACCAAGAATGGGAGCCCTATTGCAGCGAGATCAATGTTTGACCAGCTATAGGTGTTAGGCGCATTCCAAAATAATAGTGCAAGGGAAAATCCAATAACACAGCTAACAAGTAAGTCTGCTCTTAGACTGGAGTAAAATTCCGCCATATATGGCGAATTTCGCCCAGCTTCAGCCATGAGGAAATCATACAGATAGATTAGTGCCACTCCCCAAAATACTGATGTATACGAGGTTGCGAGAAGCATAGAGGTGGAGTTAAATCCACTATTGACAATAGCCCCCCAAATAAATGAAATAAGGGCTATTGCGTAGAGTGCATATTTCATCGAGCGGGCTCCTGCCCCTCCTTTTTCATTTGGCGAATGACTTTACGCAAATCGCTCTTACGAATTGTGAGTTCAGTAATCAGAGAATGATGTTGATCTCGCAATTGAAGAATGCTTGCGCCTCCCTCGATTGAGCCGGATTTCAGCTCGCGATCTTTTACTCGTTCCAATTTTGTAGATGGCGGGTATTTTCCGAAGACCGGAATTTCAAGGGTAATTCCCGTAGCTATGTAATCCAGTATTCCTTCGGGCGTTGAGTCAACCCGAAGCCGTTCCGCTGCACTGGCCCACAAGGTACCCCTGAGTTGTTCGTAAGCAACTCGCGCACCTTCAGCTAAGGAGATGGCCCCAATGCGCACGATTAGTTCTTGCGTTAAATATAGCGACGCAGCAAAAACCAAGATCGACCCGACAGAAAGGTAGAAAACAGGAATACTTGATCCCCAGCCGGCAACGGCACAAACAAGTGTGATGATTGCAGCGGGAGTTAAACCGAAGAAACCACCGATCTGGAGGAGGTCGGCGGTTAGCGAGATGAAGTGCTGAATCTGTTTCCACATATTTATCGGCTGCTGCTTAGTTAGAGGCCCAACGAATGAAAGGGACTTCCCCGTCCCGAGGCTGCGGCGAGGTTGCCGCAAACGGCATCCAAAGTGCCATGATGGAATTTCTCGATTTCATCAACACCACCAGGAGGGGAAAGTCATGACTATTATCACAATTGGAATTGATCTCGCCAAGCACATTTTTGCGGTGCGCGGCGTGAATGAAAGCGGGCACGCCGAACTCGTTAAACCCAAAGTATCCCGCGAGCAGCTACTGCCCCTCATCGCCAATTTGCCCCCGTGCACCATCGGCTGGCGCGCCTGCTCTGGCGCACACCACTGGGCGCGACTGTTTCGGGCTCACGGCCACACCGTCAAACTGATGGCCCCAAAGTTCGTCACCCCCTACCGCATGAGCGGTAAACGCGGCAAGAACGATGCAGCAGATGCCGCCGCCATTGCTGAAGCCGTCACCCGGCCCAAGATGCGCTTTGTCCCCATCAAAGAACAACACCAGCAAATCATCCTATGCCTGCACCGCACCCGCCAAGGCTTCGTTGCTAGTCGCAATGACAAGCGTTTAGTCGTCTGGGGCTACAAATACTTCAGAACGACCGCTTTCGAAAATACCGAAGGACAGCTCTGGGTCGGCAGGCACCATTTAGACATCTCGACCAAAGACGTAGCCGGAGGCCTGTCCTGACTATCCACTCCTTGGAGCCAAACCCGCCAACCGCTAGCACCAAAAAGTCCGTTGGCTGGCATACCATCATTTTGGTCGTGAGTTGAGCGCATATTGTCTGGCGCATTTCCAGCAAAGCCGCACTCAACGGCACAACA
>JANYAU010000146.1 GCA_025361165.1 Betaproteobacteria bacterium
ACGCTGCGCGCTTATCAGGCCTTCGACTTCGACGATTTAATCCGGGTGCCGGTGGAAGTGTTCGAGCGCGAAAATGACGCGCTAGGCAAATGGCAAGATAAGTTGCGCTATCTCTTGATCGACGAATATCAAGACACCAACACTTGCCAATACCGGCTGCTGAAACTGCTTGCCGGGCCGCGCGCCGCTTTCACCGCGGTAGGCGACGACGACCAATCGATTTATGCCTGGCGCGGCGCAAATGTGGAAAACCTGCGCCTGCTGCGCGACGAATTTCCGCGCTTATCCGTGATTAAATTGGAACAGAATTACCGCTCCACGGTGCGTATTCTCGAAGCCGCTAATCACCTCATTGCCCACAATCCCAAGCTATTCGAGAAAAAGCTGTGGAGTGAACTCGGCTATGGCGACCCGATCCAAGTCATCGCCACCAAAGACGACGAAGAGGAAGCCGAAACCATCGTCCGGCGCATAATGGCGCAGCGCTTCGAGCACCGTGGCAAGTGGTCGGACTTTGCCGTCCTGTATCGCGGCAACCATCAGGCACGGATATTCGAGGAGAAGCTGCGCGCCGAACACATCCCCTACGTGCTCTCCGGCGGCCAGTCGTTTTTTGAACGGGCCGAGATCAAAGACATCATCGCCTATCTGCGCTTGATCCTGAATGCGGACGACGATCCGGCGTTTATCCGCGCCATTACCACGCCCAAGCGCGGCATAGGTACACAAACCTTGGAAAAACTCGGGGGCTATGCCGCCAGCCGCAATGTGAGCCTGTTCGCCGCGGTGTTCGAGGCCGGACTGGCAGCGCAATTGCCGGCCAAAGCACTCGAAGCGCTCACCGAGTTCTGCACTTTCATCAACAACATCGAATATCGCGCCGCGCGCGAACCCGCCAGCACGGTACTCAAAGACCTGTTGCGCGCCATCGGCTACGAGCTGTATCTGTTCGATGCCGAGAAGGAGCGCGTGGCCAAAGTGCGCTGGGGAAATGTCACGACATTCACCGATTGGCTCACGCGTAAAGGCGAGGAAGACAATAAAACGCTGATCGAACTCGCACAGATGGTGGCGCTACTCTCCATGATCCACAACGATGAAGCGGAAACCGACGCGGTGCACCTCTCCACGCTGCACGCCGCGAAGGGGCTGGAATTTCCGCATGTCTTCTTAGTCGGCACAGAAGAAGGTATCTTGCCGCACCGCGAAAGCATCGATAACGGCCAGGTGGAAGAAGAGCGTCGCCTGATGTATGTCGCTGTGACGCGGGCACAACTAACGTTCACCATCAGCTACTGCGAAAAACGCAAACGCGCCCGCGAATTGCAAAGCTGCGAACCGTCACGCTTCATCAACGAGCTCGGCAGCGAGCATGTGCGCAGCAAAAAATCCAACGCCAATCCCGAAGCCGCGAAAGCCGACGGCAATGCACGCCTGGCGCAACTCAAAGCGATGCTGGGAAACAAAACGCCCGAGGCGTAAGGCATGATCGAATCGATTTTGTTCACTTGGCTGCAAGGAGCGGATTTCTACCGCGACTTGCATCGATGTGCGGTTCAAAGTTTGCCGCCGGGCAAGGGGAAAACCTGGCTCGATGTGGGCTGCGGGCCGGGCTTGGTGACCCGCTTGGCCGCCGAGCACGGTTACCGCGCGCAAGGAGTGGATACCAACCCGCGAATGATCAAGGCCGCTCAACGTCTCGCGCTCAAGCATCATTCATCGGCGGCATTCGCGATCGGAAATATCGCCGCTTCGCCGCTATCCGCAGATGTGGTTTCCGCCGCCTCTTTATTGGCGGTGCTGGAGGACAAGCCAGCCGGTCTGCACGCGCTGTGGCGTTGCGTTCACCCAGGCGGACATTTACTCATTATCGAACCCACTGCGCGCATGAATCCGGTGAATGCCAAGGCGGCCATGGCGAGCGGCTTGCCGCGGAAGCGCATTAACGGCTTGCGCTTATGGGCGGCCGTGCGCCAAAACCGCGCCGTCGATCCGGCGCTGTTCGATGGGCTGGCGAGTAAGCGGCGATACATCGATGTGCTGCATGGCTTGGTGGGTGCTTGGATATTCGAAAAACCGTGCGCGCCTGTTTCGCACTAACCAGACGGCTACGCATCGATCAGATAAAAACGGGTAGGGGTCAGGGCAATAAAAAAGCGCGGGAATTATCCCGCGCTTTTTTTGAAACGTGCAGCTTGCTTACTTCGTCGCTGGCGCTGCCTTGGCTGCCACGGGAGCCGCCGCCGGTTCTTTCGGCTTAAAGCTCGCGCCGGCCGCGTTCGTCATATAAGCCACAGCTCGCGCCAGTTCGGTATCCGACAAATCCGGATTGCCACCACGCGGCGGCATGCTGCGCAGACCCTCGGCCGCATGTTTGATCAGGGTATCGTAGCCCTGCGCAATCCGCTTGCCCCAATCGCCCTTGTTGCCATACTTCGGTGCGCCCAGCGCGCCGGAAGCGTGGCAGCTCGCACACACTTCGGTATACACCGCTTCACCGGTTTTCTCCACCCGCGGCGCATTCGGATCAATGGCTTTCACTTCACCGAAGGGCTTGATGCGCTCTTGCACCGCCGCATCCGCCATGCGCGGATCGTCCTTGTCCACATGCCCGGCTTGAATCGAGAGCACCAGTTGCACGATCAGCACGATCGCGATCACCGGCGCTGCAAACACCCCCACCGCCGCGGCGAGGATCATCATCGGGGAAGTTTTGCTCGTCCCTTGTTGTTCGCTCATGGTCTTGCCCTACCCTTATCGTTCATTGCCAAAGCCTGCGATTATACTGAAAACCGCCGCCTCGACCAAGCCACGCGTAGAGCATGCGCGCAAAAACCGCTATAATCGCGCCACTCGCGCCCGTAGCTCAGCTGGATAGAGTACTGCCCTCCGAAGGCAGGGGTCACAGATTCGAATTCTGTCGGGCGCACCATCTTTTCAATGGCTTACAAAATCACTATCGTTCATGGGTGAGTTCTGTGGCCATTTCACTGATCGAGTACTTCTGATCGCCCCATTTTTGACCTGTAGCCACATCACAATAAATCAATGCTGGCAGCATCTGTCCGAATTTCGGGGGCCTGCTCTGGCCTCGGTGTGCGGCACTTTTTTCTCATAGATATGATGATAACGGGGGCGAACACAACGGCATTGCCAGAGATGAAGCATAGCCGCCATAATCCCCTACTATGAAAATCACTTTTTTTGGCGCGGCACATGAAGTCACGGGGTCTTGTTATTTACTCGAGACGGATCATCTGCGCTTCTTAGTGGATTGCGGCATGTTCCAGGGCGGGCGCGAAGCGGAAGACAAGAACCGGCGCTTTCCGCATTTCGATCCCGAGAGCATCGATTTTGTGTTGCTCACCCATGCACATATCGATCATTCCGGATTGCTGCTGCGGCTGACTAATTTGGGTTTTCGCGGCCCGGTTTATTGCACGCCCGCCACCGCCGACCTGTTGCAGGTGATGCTGCCGGATTCGGCGCATATCCAGGAAAAAGAAGCCGAGTGGCACAACTACGCCAAGCGCAAAAAACACGGCCGCTACACCAGCGAGAACGCGCCGCTGTACACCGTGATACAAGCGCAAACGTGTTTGAAGCATCTCAAGACGGTTGACTACGATACCGATTGTGCGCCGTATCCACGGGTGCGGGTGCGTTTCCGCGATGCGGGGCACATTCTCGGCTCGGCGATTCTGGAGGTGTGGATCACGGACAGCGGACGCACTGAGAAGTGGGTGTTCTCCGGCGATTTGGGCATGCCGGGGCGTCCTCTTATGAACCACCCCACGCCGATCGAAGCGGCGGATTATCTGCTGGTCGAATCGACCTACGGCAACCGCCTGCATAAAAGCATGCAGGCGACAGTGGATGAATTGGCCGAGGCAGTCAACGATACGCTGCTCCGAAAAAAGGGTAACGTGATCATTCCGGCTTTCGCCGTCGGGCGCACGCAAGAAATTTTGTATTTGCTCAGCGATCTGATGCACCGGGGGCGTATCCCAAAAACCGCGGCGATCTATGTTGATTCACCCATGGCGACCGCCGCGACCGAGATTATGCTCAAGCATCGCAAGCTACTCGACCCGGAATCGCTGTCGCTACTCGATTGGGGGCGCGGCGGAGCGTCGCACATTCGCTTTACCGAGAGCGTGGAGGACTCCATCGCGCTCAACACCGTCCGCCAGGGCGCGATTATTATTTCCGCCTCCGGCATGTGCGATGCGGGGCGCGTGAAGCAGCACTTGAAAGTCAACCTGCCGCGCGCCGAGTGCACGGTGATCATCGCCGGTTTCCAAGCGCAAGGCACGCTCGGGCGCAAGCTGGTGGATCGCGTCAGCCCGGTGCGTATTTATCAGGAATCGGTACCGGTGCGCGCGGATATTTATACGCTGGGCGGACTCTCCGCGCATGCCGATAAAGCGGCGCTGATGGCTTGGCTCAAACAGTTCCATAAGCCTCCGCGCAAGACTTTCGTGGTGCATGGCGAGGCGGAGACGGCGCTGGGTTTTGGCGCGCTGATTCAAAAAGAATTGGGCTGGACGGTGGACGTGCCGGCGCCGGGTGCGATGGTGGATTTGTAGTGCAATCACCCTTGCCTGCGCTATGGCCGATATAAGCTAAATACGGTGTCCTCTTGCGTACTATTCGCCAGCACGACTTTTCCGCTGCGTCCTTCGTGTTGATGCGCTTGCGCTACGCAGTTGGCAAAATAGAGTCCGGGTCCGTTACCTTGCCGTGAGGTGCGCGGCGCGCCGAACTGTGCGACTAGCAGTTCGGACAGGAATCCTGGCCCGTCATCGGCGATGCGGGAGATCAGATAGCTCTTAGCCTCCAACGCATAAATCTTGTCCTGTGCGGCGCGCGCATCTGGCCCTTCTGGGTTGGCGAGTATGCGGAGCTTCAAGTTCTCAATTGCTTCCACATATTGCTGCTTGAGTTCAAGCGCGGAAGCGAGATCAAAGTAGGTATCAGATCACCACGGAGCCAATAGCAACGCTTGCCGGTACTCCTGTATCGGCAGATCGTAATCCACGGGATTTTTGGCCTCTTTTTGCAGCGTCACTGACTTCGATTCATGCGCGGTCTCGGTACCAGAGCGGCCAGGCGCATGAGGCAGTCTTTAAGGACTCGAAGAAGCTGTGCATGGCGCCATCCCGATTCGGCGTCTGTGTCCATCCGCAGAAAGCTGCACGCAACTGGTGCACGCTATGTGCTACAGCGCACAGACTCGGTCCGGCGCTCACGGGCAAGCTGTCCTTACGAACATCTCGTAAAGCAAGTCGTGCATACGACAAATCGGAGAAGCAACATGAATATGACCTCGTTTCGCAAAACCTCATTCCGCAACGCGCTGATCGCTGCCGGTTTAGCTGCCGGGCTGGGTATCGGCACGGCTAATGCCGCCCCCGATGATGCATCCATGCCGCAGCCGCATAGCGACAATTTGGGCGCAGCGGTCACCGACACTGCCATCACCGCTAAGGTGAAGGCCACGCTAATGGGTAAGGACAGCCTCAAGAAATCCGATATCAGTGTGACCACCACCAATGGCGTGGTCACACTCGATGGCTCGGCGAGCAGCGCGAACGCGAAGTCGGTGGCTGAGGCAGCAACAAAGTCGGTCGATGGGGTCAAGCGCGTTGACAACCACCTGAAAACGCCCACGAGCAGCAAGGCATCGGCCAAGACGCACAAGGCCGTCGCGAAGACGAAGCGCGTCGCGTCCGATAGCTGGATCACCACCAAAGTGAAATCCGAGATTCTCGCTAACAGCGTCAGTAAAGGCTTTGATGTGAGCGTGAAGACGAAGCATGGCGTGGTGATTCTGAAGGGTACCCTAGCCAACCAAGACGCCATTGATCACGTGAAAGACATTGCTGAAAAAGTGGATGGCGTGAAGAGCGTGGACACGTCCGCCCTTACCGTTGCAGGCAAGTAACCGATCTAAAAAAACCCTCTTTGCGCCTTGTGGGCACCGGTTTAACCCGACGTAAAAGTTGATCAAAGAAATGGAAGTGTCATGACGAATCGAATTCTGATTATCACGGGTGATTCCGCCGATGCCAAAACCCTGAAGGATGTACTGCGCAAGGCAAAAGACGGCCCATTCGACATCGAATGGCTAACACGACTCGCCGATGCCCTGAAGCGGCTAAATGCAGGCGGTATTGACGCGATGTTGGTCGATCTATCGCTACCCGACAGTCAAGGCATTGAGACCTTCGACAAGTTATTCGCCGCCGCGCCCACTATCCCTATCTTGACGCTCAGTGCAGAGGATGACGAAGCACTCGCAACGGAAGCGGTGCAGCACGGCTCGCAAGGTTATCTGTCGAAAGGTCACTTTGGCAGCTATCTGGTACCGCAATCGCTGCGCAACATTATCCAGCGCAAGGCCGTCGAAGAAACGCTCTACGTAGAAAAAGCGCGTGCCGAAATCACCCTCAACTCGATCAGCGACGCGGTCATCGGCACCGATATGTCGGGCAATGTCGACTATCTGAACCTGGCGGCGGAACGCATGACCGGATGGCCGAAAGAAGAAGCGCGCGGCCATCCCATCGCCAAGGTGATGAAAATCATCAATGGCGTGACGCGCGAACCCCAACCCAATCCGATCGAATTGGTACTGAAACAAAACAAACCCATGGGCTTGAAGGCGGGTACCATCCTGATCCGGGGCGATGGCAGCGAAGTGGCGATCGAAGATTCCACCGCGCCGATTCACGACTCCAGCGGGCAGATTAGCGGTGCGGTAATGGTGTTCCACGACATCACAGCCGCACAGGCGATGACCATGAAAATGGCGCACCTGGCGCAACACGATTTCCTGACCAATTTGCCGAACCGTGTGCTGCTGAACGACCGCATCGCGCAAGCGATCGTACAGGCGGAACGGCGCGGCACACAGGTCGCCGTGCTATTCCTCGACCTGGACAATTTCAAGCACATCAACGATTCGCTCGGGCACGAAATCGGCGACAAACTATTGCAATCTGTTGCGCAACGCTTGTCTGCTTGCGTGCGCGGTTCCGACACAGTCAGCCGCCAGGGCGGCGATGAATTCGTGGTCTTGGTGACAGAAGACAAGTATGTGGAAAACGCCACCTTGACTGCCGACAAGATACTCAACGCGCTGGCGGTGTCGCATTTCGTTTCCGGGCATGAGTTGCATGTCACCACCAGCATCGGCATCAGCGCCTATCCCGCGGATGCTCAGGATGCGGAAACACTGATCAAGAATGCGGATACCGCGATGTATCAGGCCAAGGAAAAAGGCCGTAACAACTACCAATTCTTCAAGAGCGGGATGAATGCGCGCGCGGTTGAACGGCAAATCATCGAAGCCCATTTGCGTCATGCGCTCGCGCGGCAAGAATTCGTGTTGCATTACCAGCCCAAGATCAATCTGGCTAGCGGCATGATTACTGGCGCCGAGGCATTGCTGCGCTGGATGCATCCAGAGCGGGGCATGGTGCTGCCCGAGCGCTTCGTGCCGATCGCAGAAGATTGTGGCCTGATTGTGCCGATCGGCCATTGGGTGTTGCGTGAAGCTTGCATGCAAGCCAAGCGCTGGCAAGACGCGGGGCTACAGCCAGCTTCGGTCGCAGTCAACATCTCTGCCCTGGAATTCCGCCACAAAAATTTTGTTGCAAACGTGCGCGCCATCTTGAGCGAAACCGGACTTAAGCCAAGCTGCCTGCAATTGGAAATTACCGAAAGCGTGTTGATGCGCGATGCCGAGTCCAGCACCGCGATACTGCAGCAACTCAAGACTATGGGAGTGCAATTGGCGGTGGACGATTTCGGCACCGGCTATTCCAGCTTGAGTTATCTGAAGCAGTTTCCGATCGATGTCCTTAAAATCGACCAGTCATTCGTACAGGATATTGGTTCCACTCACTACAATGATGGAGTCATCGTCAGCGCTGTCATCGCCATGGGCACCAGCCTCAAGCAACGGGTGGTCGCTGAAGGCGTGGAGGAAGAGGTACAGCTGGCGTTCCTCAAGGCGCAGAATTGCGAAGAGGGGCAAGGCTACTTTTTTAGCCGGCCGCTGGGTGCCGAACAATTTGCCACGCTGCTGGCAACAGGGATCGCCGAAACGGTCGAGAATTGATAGTGGTTTTTGATCTTGTAATGTTGCCGCTAGTTGAATATTGACCAGTTTTCCGTAGTTATGTGCGTTTAATTTTGACCAGGGTTTTCAACCTATCCTGCTGAATTTTTTATCAGGAGAAAGGGGGTGATTTCCATGGCCATCATTACCAAGATCAAGCGGATGTATTTCTGCGAGAAGCTATCGGTCAACGAGATTCAGTTTGATGCAGTCGGTTCCGTCATAGCAGTGCTACCGCGAAGGGAAGATCCACCCCGAACCACCGGGTAAGCAAAAGGAGAAATCTCAAACGTAATTCAGATACACTTATCCATAGCCGATCCCACCTGGGATTGGCATTTCCACCTGGTCAATTTTGAATGAGCACGGGTGGTCAAATTTCAGTGCGTGCCAACAGCGGGTAATCCCATGTCTGAAAAACCACTCGATTCACTCATTCCCGCTGACCACGCTGCCGCGACGAAGGGCACCCCCGAACACCGCCGCCAAGAGGCGCTGCTTAAAACCGGGGCCTTGCAAAACGCGATATTTAACAGCGCCAACTTCTCGAGTATCGCCACCGACGCCCAGGGCGTGATTCAGATCTTCAACGTCGGCGCAGAGCGCATGCTGGGCTACACGGCGAGCGATGTGGTCAACAAGATCACGCCAGCCGACATTTCCGATCCGCAAGAAGTAGTCTCGCGCGCCGAAGCGTTGAGCCTCGAACTCGGTACCCAGATTACGCCAGGCTTTGAGGCGTTGGCGTTCAAGGCCTCGCGCGGGATGGAGGACATCTACGAGTTGAGCTACATCCGCAAGGATGGGAGCCGGTTTCCGGCAGTGGTATCTGTCACCGCACTGCGCGACGCGCAAGAAGCCATCATTGGCTATTTGTTGATTGGCACCGACAATACTGCACGCAAACAAGCCGAACAGGCGCTGCTCAAAGCGGGAGCCGAATTGGAACGCCTCCGGGCCGAAGAGGCTCTGCGCGTGAGCGAGGAACACTATCGCACGCTCTTCGAATCAATAGATGAGGGCTTTTGTATCATCGAGAAGGTTGAAGGCGCAGCGGGAGAACCCCTGGATTTTCGCTACATTGAGGCCAACGCGGCATTTGCGGTGCAATCCGGCATAAGTGGCGTTCTCGGTAAAACCATCCGGCAGGTAGTGCCGGGCGAAACCGAGGAATGGTTTCTGACGTATGACAAGATTCTCAGAACCGGCGAGCCGATAAGATTGGAACGCGGACTCGTTACTCAAGGGCGCGTATTGGAACTCCACGCTTTTCGGGTCGAAGGCGAAACGCATTGTCGCGTTGGGGTCAGCTTCAAAGACATTACCAAGCGCAAACTGGCGGAAGACGCCCTACGCGAGAGCGAAACGTTCAACCGCAGTATTATCGACAGTAGCCCTGACTGTATCAAGGTGCTCGACCTCGAAGGCAATTTGCTCTCCATGCAAAGCGGTCAGGAACTGCTGGGCATCGAAGACATCCGACCTTTTTTGAACACCTCGTGGCTCGCGTTCTGGGAAGGCGAACATCGTCACGCCGCGCAAGCGGCGATCGCGTTGGCGGCGGCAGGCACGGCCGGAAGATTCGTCGGTTTTTTTCGCACCCTTCGCGGTGAACCCAAGTGGTGGGACGTATCGATTTCGCCCATTCTCGATGCGAATGCTAAGCCCGCGCGACTGCTCGCCGTATCGCGCGACGTGACCCAGCGTAGACAGGCAGAAATGAATCTCGATTTTCTGGCCTCGGTCAGCCAGGATCTCGTGCGTTGGACGAACGTGGACGAAATGATGCAAACGGTCGGCGCAAAAATAGCCGCGTTTCTCCACCTCTCGCAGTGTGCGCTTGCCGAAATTAACGATACCGCAGAGCAGGTGGTGATCAACTATGACTGGCATCGGGAAGATGTGCCAAGTCTGGTCGGCGTTTATCGTCTTGCGGATTTTGTGGGGGAGGAATTTATACGGGTGGCTCGTGCAGGACAAGTGATCGTAGTACGCAATGCTGCCACGGATGCGCGTACAGACCCTGAGAAGTTCGCGACGCTCAAAATCGCTTCATTCGTCTGCGTGCCGCTCATCCGGGACAGGCAGTGGCGCTTTGCGCTGTGCCTCTATCATTCCGTTGCCTACGATTGGCGGGAAGACGAAATTGAGCTAATGCGCGAACTGACCGCGCGCATCTGGACGCGACTGGAACACCTGCGGGCCGAAGCCGCGCTGCGCGAGAGCGAGCAACGCTATCGCACGCTGTTCGAATCCATTGACGAAGGCTTTTGCACCATCGAAATGATTTTTGATGCGGACGAAAAGCCTGTTGATTTCCGCTATTTGGAAGTGAATCCTTCTTTTGATAAATTAACTGGCCTGTCCGGCGCACTGGGAAAACGGATACGCGAGCTCGTCCCCGATCTTGAAGAGTATTGGTTTGAAACTTACGGCAAAGTCGCGATGACGGGCGAACCGATTCGCTTTGTCAGCGAAGCGAAACCGATGAACCGTTGGTTCGACGTCTATGGTTTTCGACTCGGCGCGATGGAAAACCGAAAAATTGCTGTCCTTTTCAACGATATCACCGAACGTAAGCAGGTGGAAAAAACCTTGCACGAATCCATGCGCGAACTCCGCGCCACAGAGTCTGGATTGCGCACTACTGAAGTAGCGTTATCCAATGAGAAGGCGGCGCTCGCCGATCATGTACTTCAATTACAGGACGCGAATGAACAGTTAGTCCTTGCTGCAATTGCAGCAAATACCTTGGCCCAAGAAATCGAAGAGGCCAAAATTCAGATGGCCCATTTGGCTCAACACGACGTCCTTACCGATTTACCTAATCGCTTTCTGTTGTATGACCGCATTGCCCAGGCGATTGCACTTGCACGTCGTCAAGGCAAACAAGTTGCGGTAATGTTTCTGGATCTGGATCGCTTTAAACACATCAATGATTCGTTGGGGCATGCAGTTGGCGACCAACTGCTGCAATCGGTAGCGACATGTTTGACGGCGGCTGTACGCAGCTCAGACACAATATGCCGTCTGGGTGGGGACGAGTTCGTCATATTGCTGGCCGAGGTCGAGCACGCACAAGATGCCATGCTCAGTGCACAAAAAATATTTGCTGCGCTAACCGTTCCACACCGCATTGATCAGCTCGATCTCCACGTCACCGTGAGCATCGGCATCAGCATCTACCCTGATGATGGGGAGGATGCGGATAGCCTGATCAAAAGCGCGGATACCGCGATGCACCACGCCAAGGAAGGCGGGCGCAATAATTACCAGTTCTTCGAGCAAGCCATGAACCTTCGGGCCATCGAGCGGAGTTCCATCGAGGGAGGGTTGCGCCACGCCCTGGAACGGCAAGAATTCTTGCTGCATTACCAGCCGAAGATCAATCTTGAAACCGGCACCATCTCTGGCGTCGAAGCACTCGTACGCTGGCAGCATCCGCTTCACGGATTGATTCTGCCTGAGCAATTTATCTGGATCGCTGAAGACTGCGGCCTCATCGTGCCAATTGGTGCGTGGGTGCTGCGCGAAGCCTGCCACCAAGCTCAAACCTGGCAGGATGCGGGTTTGCCCCCCGTACCGGTGGCGGTCAATATCTCCGCCGTGCAGTTCAGGCACAAGGATTTTCTGGAAAGCCTGGCGGGTATCCTGAAAGAGACCGGTCTGGCGCCGCACTATCTCGAACTTGAGCTCACCGAAAGTGTGCTTATGCATGATGCAGACTCTAGTGCCTGCGTGCTCAAGGCGCTAAAAGCCATGGGCGTGCGGCTGGCCATTGATGACTTCGGTACCGGTTATTCCAGCTTGAGCTATCTAAAACGTTTTCCGATTGACACCCTGAAGATCGATCAATCGTTCATGCGTGACATCACGCATGCAACGTCCGATTCGGACGACGCCGCGATCGTAGCCGCAGTCGTCAGTATGGGAAAAAGCCTCCATCAGCGCGTTATTGCCGAGGGCGTGGAAACACGCGAACAGCTGGCATTCCTGCAGGCCCAGGGTTGTGGCGAAGGGCAAGGTTTTTATTTCAGTCGGCCGGTGAATTCAGAAGCGTTAGTCGCGTTGCTTCGAACGGGCTTATCAGCAACCATTCTCGGTTGAGAATCGTCAGCCCATGCGTGCGCTACCGTACGGAATTATCGAGTCATTCGTTCTATTCTATTAGCACTTAGCTTAGTCAAGTTATTTACTGCTCCACATTATTGCGCGCCGACGCTTTAGTTTTACCGAACGAGGCCGCCGGCAGCGGCTTAAAGCCATAGCGCTCGAAAATGGCGAGAGCTATTGGGCATTGCAAGCAATCTACCCCTCTATGCTCGCTCGACTTTTTACAATCAGGAGAAAATCATGAAAGTCTGTAAAAATCTGGTACTGCCACTGCTCATCTCAGCGTTTGCCCTTGCTGCGACCCCGTCCGCCTTCGCCGCCCCGCCATCCGCAGAAGCCAAACAGAACGAATACGTAAAACCGAACATGAAACATGAGCCGTATGGTGAGTTGAAAATTGTGATGCCGATCACGACCGACGACAAAGCCATACAAGGGATGAAACTGCGCAATCTTTCTAACGGCTTGATGGCGGCAAAGGATTGGAAGGGCGAGATTGAAGCCACTGTCGTGCTCTATGCTAAGGGGCTTTCACTACTCAAGAACCCGGACGAAACCACGCGAACGCTGCTGGACGAGCTAGCGCATAAAGGCGTTCGAGTCGAGGTATGTAATAACTCGCTCAAAGAACAAGGCATCGATTTTCACAGCCTTTACCACGTCACTGATAAAGACGTGGTTCCGTCAGGATTTGCCGAAGTGGCTTATCTGCAAGCCAAAAAGCATTATGTGGTTGATCCGGTGAACTGAAAGACGTAGGCCCGCCGTGAGGAATCACAATGCGCAAGTTCTAAAGCCGACGAATATGTCATCTCGTTCCGGCAGATAGAAATTGCGGTATAGCGGTGCGCGCATGCGCGCTTGGGTTACAAGCGACGCGCCGCGTAGTATCTGATGTGTGTTAAACCAGGGCGCTGAATATTCTCGATACCTATCCGGCGCGAATCCGGGATAGGGCGCAAACGGCGAGCGGGTCCACTCCCACAAATCACCCCAGTGAAAAGCGGCGTTGCCTGACATGGCGGCGAACTCCCATTCCGCTTCGGTCGGCAGGCGCCGCCCGGCCCAACTGCAATACGCCTGCGCCTCATACAAACTGACGTGGCGCACCGGCTCGTTGGGCGGCAAAGTCATTGGTGTCCCAAATCGTTCGCTACGCCATTGCCCACCATCGAGTTGCCAGTAGCGGGGGGCGGAACGTTCCTGCCGCGCGAGCCATGCGCGTGCGGCAGTGCTCCAGAATTGCGTGTTTTCATAACCGCCATCCTGAATGAAACCCATGTATTGAGCATTCGATACCAGGGTCGAGTCGATGCTAAAGGCGGGAACAACCATGGGATGTGCCCATTTTTCATTATCGAATACGAATCCTTGGCCGGGCTTTCCCCCCAATTGGATCGCGCCGCCGGAAAAGTGGATATCGGTTTGCGGCACTGAGATCGCAGGCTGCGCTGCGAGATGCGACGGCGCGGCCACGCCTAGAGTCTGCAAAGTGTAAGCGAACGCCTCACCATGCATATCTTCATGCGCCAGAGCCAAACGATAGGGATACAAGCTGGCATCCTCGTTGCCGGCGCGCACAAGCTTATCCAGCGTGCGGTCAAGGACGTCGCGACAATAGGTCTTGAGCGCGCCCGCATTTGGCAGACTCAGCGTCCACCGCGCCCGATGCGGCACGGTATTCGAGTCGAACCAGTTATCGCCCTGGGCCAATAACGAGGGATGCCCCGCCGCAGCGGGATCACTCGTTGGCGCTTCTCGTAGCACGAATAATTCGCTAAACCAAGCGGTATGCCCCAACTCCCACAGCGGTGGATTGACGATAGATAGGAGTGGTACGCGATCCAGCGCATCCAATCCAGCCGCCGCAAAACAATTAAACAGCGTCAGGGTATAATTTCGCGCATCCTGCAAGGCATCGGCCAGTTGCGCTGGCGTAGCAGTTCGGAAAGAAGTTTGGGTCACAGTCATCGGACAGATTAAGCAGTGAAATAAGTTGATCAGAAAGCAGCGTGATGCAGCCGCACATCGTCATTATCAGCCCCGCATTGGCAAAAGCCAACAACGGCAACGGCCTCACCGCCACCCGTTGGGCGCGCTTCTTGCGCAAGCGCTATCGGGTGACGCTGGCGCTGCATTGGGATGGCACACCCTGCGACGCGATGATTGCGCTGCATGCGCGGCGCTCGGCGCCTTCGATTGCGGCTTTTGCCGCTGCGTACCCCGCCGCACCTTTGATTCTCGCGCTGACCGGCACGGATTTATATCGCGACATCCACACCGATAGCGACGCGCAACGCTCGCTGCAATTGGCCACCCAACTGGTCGTGTTGCAGCCGGCGGGCTTGCAGGAACTCAGCGCGGACTTGCGCCGCAAGGCGCAGGTCATTTATCAATCCGCGCCATCGCTCAAACCTGTCAGTCCGCATCTCAAGGCGGCGGCGCGATATTTTGACGTGATGATGATCGGACATTTCCGCGACGAAAAAGATCCGCTGACTTTCATGCGCGCCGCCGCACAAATAAAATCACCGAAAGTGCGCTTGCTGCATATCGGCGGCGCACTTGATCCCTTGCTCGGCAGCCATGCCGAGGCAACCCAAGGTGCGCACCCGCACTATCGCTGGCTCGGGCATATACCGCATGCAGAGACGCGTCAGCGTTTGAAGCGCAGCCATTTGATGGTCATCGCGTCAATCATGGAAGGCGGTGCGCACGTCATCATCGAAGCCATCACCAGCGGTGTGCCGGTGCTGGCCAGCGACATCTCGGGCAATCGCGGCATGCTGGGTGAGGACTACGCCGGTTATTTCCCGCTTGGCGATAGTCTAGCCTTAGCACGCTTGATTGACCGCGCTGCGACAGACCCCGCGTTCTACGCCCGCTTGCAGGCGCAATGCGATGCCCGCGCCCCGCTGTTTGCGCCGGAACGGGAACAAGCGGCGCTGTTGCAATTAGTGGATAATTACGTTCGCTCCAAAAGATAAATAAGGATACGCATGAACGCTCCTCAAGACGGTATCGTCAAACTCACTTCTTTTTCCCACGGCGGCGGCTGCGGCTGCAAAATTGCGCCAGGCATACTCGCGGATATCTTGAAAAATTCGACGGGGTTTCCGGTGCCGAAAGCCTTGATGGTCGGCATCGAAACCTCCGACGATGCCGCTGTGTATAAACTCAATGACGAGCAAGCCCTGATCGCGACTACGGACTTCTTCATGCCGATTGTCGATGATCCCTATGACTTCGGCCGGATTGCCGCGACCAATGCGATTTCCGACGTGTATGCCATGGGCGGCACACCCATCATGGCGCTGGCGCTGGTCGGCATGCCGATCGACAAACTGCCCCTCGACGTCATCGGTAAGATCATTCAGGGCGGTGAATCGATTTGCGCTGAAGCGCACATCCCAATTGCGGGTGGCCACACCATTGATTCGATGGAACCAATTTATGGCCTCGTGGTGTTGGGTTTAGTCCATCCGTCCAAGGTCAAACGCAATGCAGACGCCCAAGCCGGCGATAAATTAATCCTGGGTAAACCATTGGGGGTAGGCATCTTGTCCGCCGCCTTAAAAAAAGGGGCGCTTGACCCCGCCGGCTACGCCGCGATGATTGAGAACACGACCAAACTGAATAAACCCGGCATTGCCTTGTCGAATATGCCTGGCGTGCATGCATTGACCGATGTGACCGGCTTCGGTTTGCTCGGACACCTGTTGGAGATGGCGCGTGGCGCAGAACTCACGGCCAAACTCACTATGGCGCACATTCCGCTGTTACCAAACGTACAGCTACTGGCCAAAAACGGGTGTATCACCGGCGCATCGGGTCGCAACTGGGCCGCTTACGGTCACGCTGTCGCCTTGAGTGATGGCATCACGCCGATACAGCAAGCGTTGTTATGCGATCCGCAAACTTCCGGTGGCTTATTGGTAGCGTGCGATGCAGCCTCGGTGGATGAAGTCTTGGCCCTGTTTGCGCAAGAAGGATTTGCGCATGCGGCGGTAATTGGTGAAATGGCGGACGGCCCGGCCCAGGTAGAAGTTACAGCCTGAAATTAAACCGCGCGCGCATGGATCACGGCAAACCATCCGCGCGCATCGGTCCACAAACGCGCATCACCGAAGCCCGCTTGCGCGAGTAAGTTTACGAAGGTTTGCGCTGCGTATTTATAGCTGTTTTCGGTATGGATACGCTCACCCGCTAGGAAACGGCGCTGCGCGCCAGGCCAGGTTACGGTGAGATCGGCGCGTGCCTCGAGGTACATTTCAATCCGGCTTTTCTCTAGGTTGAAAAAGCCGAGATGGCGCCAGTCACGCACGTTAAAATCCGCGCCCAGCAACTGATTCAGATGCAGCAATAAATTCAAGTTAAAGGCGGCGGTCACCCCTAAGGCGTCGTCGTAGGCCGCATCCAGAATGGCTTTGTCTTTGATTAAATCCACGCCAATCAATAATCCGCCATCCGTGTCGCACGCCGCGCGCAGCCGATGAAAAAAGGCGAGCGCTTCGTCCGGCGTGAAGTTCCCGATCGAGGAACCAGGATAAAAGAATAGCCGCTTGTCGCGGCGCACCGCATCCGGCAAATCCAGTGCACTAGAAAAATCCAGACCCAGGCCAGTCATTTCAATGTGCGGGAAACGTTGCCGCAGATGGCCAACGGTATCGCGCAAAAAATCGACCGAAACGTCCACCGGTACATACTGTGCGGGCTGCAGCGTCGAAAATAGCCGCGCCGCCTTGGCGCAATTACCCGCACCGAGATCAATCAGCGTGGCGCCCACCCCGGCGGCTTGCGCTATCTCGCCCAGGTACGCATTGAAAATACCCGCCTCAGTCCGCGTTGGGTAATACTCCGGCAATTCGCAAATCGCCTCAAACAATTTCGACCCCAGCGCGTCATACAGATATTTGGGTGATGTAACAGCCTGTGGTGCAAGCAACCCCGCGCTGAGTTCGGCACAGAGTACATCGGCGTTCGCCCGATAAGTTTGGATAAATTCTGCTGGGGACGCATCCCGTATTAATGAAGTCGGCATTGGCATAAATGAAAACGAGGTCTGCACGCGATTAATAGGCTATCGGCGTTATCGTAACACGCGACCATCCATTGGCGGTGCGTTGAAAAGACTCGGTCGTCGACACTGTAAAAGCCGCCAATTCCGGCTTCCATGTGAAACGATCGATACTGATATTGGGGGAATTTATTCTGATGACGTTGAAGGAATTCGACTCATCCCTGCGGCGGATAGAAGTGGCGGTGCCAGCTTGCACGACGAGGGCGGAGTAGCCGCCGATTTTATAACGTGCGGCGGTGTTTCCAGCGTTGCTGACATGCAAGTGCCCTGCAAGTAAAAGGTCTACGCCACAATTTGCGAACACGCCCATGGCCATCGGCGCGCGCCCCACAATTTCCTGGTCATCGTGAGCCTCGGGTAAATCAAAGGGGTGGTGAGTCACAATGATCTTTGTGATGTGCGCGTCTAATACGCAGAACTTTGCATGGCTACGCGCAATCTGCTGTTCATTGACGCGCCCGCTCTTAATGGTCAGCGAACGTGCGGAATTGATACCCACGACGGCAATTTCCTCATCAACATAGACGGGCTCCAGGTCGTGCGTAATATAGCGTTGATATTTGTCGAGCGGTTGAAAAAAACGGTTAAAAACATTATGCAGTGGCACGTCATGATTGCCGGGCACGACGATCTGAGGCGATGGCAGGGAAGCCAGAAAGCGGCGCGCTTCTTTGAACTGTTCGGTGCGCGCGCGTTGTGTCAGGTCGCCGGAAACCACCACGACATCGGGCTTGATTTGCGTAACCAGCTTGGCTAAAGGGCCGATCAGTGCTTCATCGACACAACCGAAATGGAGATCCGAAAGATGGACGAGCGTGCGCATGAACTTCTTCCTTCATCCGCCATTTGTTTCATGGTTTTCGGGCACGATGACACGCAATGCGCCGGGACGCACCCGGTAGCGCAACGGTGTGTTCATCACGGTGATTTCGCCGTCTGTCGCGACGCGCAGATGCTTGTGCCGGGTATCGATCAAGATTTCTTTTGCAGTGAGCGCCTCGAAATCTTTTGCCTGCCGCAAGCGCCCAAAGAGTGCGCGAAGGGCGAGCCGCAGCAGTCCCAATCGTCCGGTGCGTTGCACCACATATAAACTCAACTGCCCGGCATTAAGGCATTGTCGTTCACCGATATTGAAGCCTTCCATCAGATATTCATTGTTGCCGATGAAGATGCACGGCGTACGGCGCTCGTGTTCTTTGCCGTTTAAACTTAATCGTAAGCGCATAAAGGGGTAAAGCCGCAGCGTCGTCAGCGTAGCCCAAACGAAAGCGGGCCACTTGCCCAGCCCCCATTGCTTCTGTCCTTTTTCGCGATCCAGCACAATGCGGGGATAAATTCCCAGACTCGAATTATTGAGAAAGATACGATCGTTGACTTGGCCGACGTCAACCTGGATGGCATGCCCGGCGATGATGTTGCGCGTAGCCTTTTCAAGATCCAGCGGAATACGCAAATCTTTGGCAAAGTGGTTGAGCGTACCCAGCGGCAGGACGCCGAACGCAATGTCCGTTCCGACCAGCGCCGCAGCCACGGCGTTGAGCGTGCCGTCACCCCCGCCGGCGACGATTACCTGCGGCTTTTCGGCCACAGCGCGGTGAGCCATTTCGACGAGCTCGGCGCCGTCTCGGGCCAACATGATATTTACGTCCAATCCATTTGACCGAAATTTTTCAGTCAAATTATCGGCCCATGCGGTTTGAGATCCCCCACCCGCGGAGGCGTTGATGATGACGGCAATTCGGGAAGGCATGCGTTCTCGCTGAGTTCAAAGGGTTATGCCAGCGACGGATATTACAACATCGATCCGATATCCGACGCACCGGTTGGATAGGCAAATATCGTCGTCTTAAGATCTTCAGTCGTTAGACCATGGCGGATAGCCAAGGCAAAGATGTTAATGACCTCGTCCACATGCGGCCCCACTAAATGGGCGCCAAGAATATGGTCCGTCTCTTCATCGACTAGCACCTTAAAACCATAGACCGGCTCTGCCTGCTGCTGGGCAGTAAACCAGGTTGATGCTTTCTGACTTTGCATACGAAACTTGATGCCTTTTTCGTGCGCGCTGGCTTCGCTTAGTCCTACCGCTGCAATCGGAGGAATGGTGAAGGCAACGCTTGGAACGCCGTGATAGTTAGGCTTCTGATGGTTGCCTTTAAGCAGATTGGCTGCCACGACTTTTGCATCATGGCTGGAAACGGGTGTTAACGGCGGGCCCATCCGGGCCGCATCGCCAGCCGCATATACCGATGGATTGGATACGCTTTGCAGATACTCATTTAGCTTCAGCCGGCCCTTCTCCGTTTCGATACCCGCCGCTGCAAGATTTAGGCTATCGAACTTCGGTGCGCGCCCCGCCGCGTGCACTACCATATCTGCTTCCATCGTCGAAGGCTTGCCATCGTTCGATGATAAAACCCGATATCCACTAGCGGTTTTTTCGATGCGCTCAACGGTGGTCTGGGTTCGTTTCTCAATACCCAGCGCTGTGAACGATTGCATCAACCAATCGACCAAGTCGGCGTCGAACTCTTTGAGCATCCGCTCTGCATGCTGCAAAATCGTGACTTGCGCTCCCGCACGCGCTGCAATATGCGAGAACTCGGCGGCAATAAAGCCGCCACCCACTAAGACAATTCGGCGCGGCAATGTTTCCAGCGCAAGAAAACCTTCGTTGTCCACCAGATACTCTTCACCGGGAATATTCAAGGTCACCGGCTCAGCGCCCGATGCAATCAAAATGTGTTTGGCTTCGAGCTGCTCGGCGTCGATCTGTACCGTGTTTGGACCGACGAAACGTGCTGTTCCATGATAAGTGTCGATTCCCTGATCCTTGTAGCTCTGTTCCATTTTCTGCGGCACAGGGTCGGTGAAAGTGCGCTTGAACGCCATCAGTTTTTGCCATTCGATATGCAACTCTCCCGCGACGCCGTGATCGCGCATGCGGCGGGCGTGGTCAAGCGCATCCACCCCGCCAATCAACATCTTTTTAGGGTCACATCCACGTAATGCGCAAGTCCCGCCAAAAGGCCGAAAATCAATCACGGCAACTTGCCAACCGGCGGCGCGTACCAGCATTGCAGCAGTCATCGCTGCGGTTCCGGCGCCAATAATCACTAAGTCATAGTGTTTCGTCACGGTATATCTCCTGTTTCCGAATTCGCACGCCTATGCGTACCAAGCGTTTTGCACCGCTTGGCACTTCGGACGCCGCCATCGGCGATTGTGGCGCAAAGCGACGATGCCGTGAATTGAGTTCAATAGCGAAAACTTTATCGAGCAAGTCGAGCGCACGAGATCGTGTCTGAAGGCCATTTTCATGTGCCCCCTCCGAGTACTGCGCCTGTGTTTACTTTAGATGTCAGGGAAAGGCCCTTGGACTTTTGAAGGCTGCCAAGGGCCTGAGTTTACTGACAATCTTCGGGGGAAAAGAATCAATGAGCCTGTATTGGATTTTCCTCCTCTGCACAAAACGTTCTGTACGGTGTCGTACATAAGGTTAAATGCGGAGCGTACCCACATGGGGCCGAGCGGCTACACTGGCTCAAAGCGGCGATGCTAAATATACCCCCCAGGGGACAGCGACGCACTGCAACAACAGTGGGCCCTGCGTTACACCCGGACGATCGTGGTGTTTGGCGATTCCACAAGTTGAGGGCTTGTTACATCAACCGCGCTGATTTTGGGGTATCTTGGTACCGAAAGGGTCATTCCCTAATAGCCACCTTCAGGTGTTTGCATCTTGTGTTCATACATCAATGAATCTGCTTGACTCAGCAAACCTTCGATCGAATGATGAATTTCAGGTTGAAAATCGACGAGGCCGTAACTAAACGAAATATCGTATCCGCGATTAGCCACGATATTTCTTGTTGCGAGGGAAGCGCTTAACTTCAACATTTCTACTTCTGCATGTGCTTTCGATTCACCCGTTAATAGCATAACAAACTCATCGCCACCGAGTCTGGCTACGACATCAGACTCTCGAAATGTGCTCGCAAGTTGTTCTGCAAACGCGACGAGTGCATTATCGCCTTCGGCGTGCCCGAATTTATCGTTGATGGACTTAAAATTATTCAAATCAAAAAATGCTAGCGTCGCCGGAATATTATTGCGCATACACAAGGGCAAGATTTTATTGGCGATGGACATAAAGCCCCTTCTGTTCGGTAGCTTGGTCATTTCATCCAGTGTCGCTAATTGGATTGCCATCAGTTCATTCTCTACCATTCCCGCCAGATCTTTCAGTAGCTCGTTATCTTCCTTACTAAAATTCTTTGGCTCGCAGTCAATAATGCACAAGGTTCCTATCTTACTGCCCTTCACATTTAGTGGGCAGCCGGCATAAAAGCGAATATGCGGTTCATTCAAAACCAGCGGATTGTCAGCAAATCTCTCATCCTTGGTTGTATCGGAAATAACGAAAACTTCACTCCCAAGAATCGCGTGTCCGCAAAAAGAAATGTCACGCGCTGTTTCGCTAACGCTGAGGCCGATGCAGGACTTGAACCATTGGCGATTTTCATCGACGAGAGTCACGATCGCAATGGGCACGCCGAACATCTTCTTCGCTATACGCGTCAGACGATCAAAGCGATCCTCTGCGAGGCTGTCCAAGATATCGAGCGATCGAAGCGTCTTCAATCGCATCGGTTCATCAGGCGGGGTATCCGGTTTTTTCACCACAAACTCCCTACTGTATGGCTATCTAGAATGCGCGGTGCGCTGCGCGAATTTTGCATCGCTTTCGACTGCCTTCGGCAAAGCCAGCAACTGTGCGGCCATACACATGATGCGCCTCGAATTCATTGGGCAGGTAGCTACAGCACAAATAAAAACGGCCTAGGAAACACCTCGGCCGTTTTTATTCGTGTGTTATTTCGGTCGTCATACATGCGCTTATGCGGTCGCTTCTTTCTGCCCACTGATAATCAGGTAGCGTTCATGCAGGAGTTCTTTGGTTTCCTCGATGCCCAAGGGGATGCAATCCACCGGGCACACTTGCTGGCATTGCGGCTCATCGTAGTGGCCGACGCATTCGGTGCAAAGATTGGGGTCGATGACGTAAATCTCCTCGCCCTGGGAGATGGCGCCGTTCGGGCACTCGGGCTCGCATACGTCGCAATTGATGCATTCATCGGTAATTAATAAAGACATACTACACCGGCCTTAATATAGGGATTCACTAATATTCAAGCCATTTTGGCATTGAGGCGGGAATTAATCAAGGGATGCAGGAACTCGCTCACATCGCCACCGAGGCGTGCGATCTCGCGCACCAACGAAGCCGACACGAACATGTATTGTTCCGAGGGCGTCAGAAACAAGGTTTCGACTTCCGGGTTGAGCTTGCGGTTCATGCCGGCCAATTGCAACTCGTATTCGAAATCCGACACCGCGCGCAAGCCGCGCAGCACCGTGGTCGTGCCCTGCTCGGCTAAAAATTTCATCAGTAGCGAGGAGAAGCCCACCACCGTCACGCCCGGAATACCGGCGAGCGCTTGGCGCGCCATCTCCACCCGCTCTTCCAAATTAAAAAACGGACGCTTGGCGGGGCTCGCGGCAACGCCCACGACGACTTCATCGAACAAGGCGGCGGCGCGCCGCACCAAATCCTCGTGGCCACGCGTGATGGGATCGAAGCTTCCCGGATAAACAATACGTCGTTTAGGCATGTTCGGTTCTCGTGAGCAAACCATAATACGCTTGGCCCGCGCGCCCACTCTTGGTGAGCTGCATGCCGGGCGGCGGAATAATGACTGCGCCACTTTCCACATAGACGCAACCGTCTGCGTTTAAATGTGAGTGCAACAGCGGCAGCAGCTTATCCAACAAGCCGGCTTGAAACGGCGGGTCCAGAAAAATCACATCATACACGCCCGCTTCCACGCGCAACCACGCGAGGCCCTCGCGACACACGATATCTGCTTGGTGCGCGCCGAGCTTGGCCGAATTTTCACGCAAAGCGGCGACCACTTTCGGATTGCGCTCGACCAGCGTCACCCGCTTCGCACCGCGCGAGCAAGCCTCGAATCCGAGCGCGCCGCTACCGGCGAAAAGATCGAGGCAAGTTTTACCTTCCAGCGTTTGGCCCAGCCAATTGAATAGCGTCTCGCGCACGCGATCGGTGGTTGGGCGCAGGCCCGCTTCCGATGGGAAAGTTAAAATTCGGCTGCGCCACTCGCCGCCGATGATGCGCACTTTATTGGACACGATGGCGTATTTTCAACGCAAAGGCACACGCAGCGCAAAGAAAATTAATCGGGTGCGCGTATGCGTGGCACATCGAAGACCCGCGAACCGGCTAGCGGATGCTCCACCCCATAGACCAAGGCATTTAACATTTGCGTGATAGTCACCATGCCGAGGCGGCGCGCGGTCTGCGCTGTGCTAGGGATACGCTCTAAAATCCAGTACACGGGCAAATAGCCACGGCCAACGATGGCCCGGACCCAACACGTACCAGGGTCGCAGAATGGTTGCGTCGAGGCGCCCAGCGCAACATTAATGATTAACGATGTCGCCTTTCATCGGCCCCAGAATGGCTAGCAAATCATTTTGCTCTTTCGCCGGTACTTTGAATTTGTTCAGCGACTTCACCATATCTTCGACTAGTGCATCGAATTGCCCATCAGCAGTATGGCGTCCCGCATGCGCACTCTTCATATCGCGGCCAGTGTACGTGCAGGGACCGCCAGTACCGGCGCAGAGCTGCTCCACCAACATGCGTTTTAAGTGCGGAATATCGGTATGCGCGAACTGCGCGTTGATGCGATCATCGGCCGCGACATTGCCGACGAAATCATCAACCACGGCGGTAATCGCATTGATGCCGCCCAAACGCTGGTATAGCGTTGGCTCGGTGCCTGCATTCATCGTGCTGCAAGCGGAAAGTGTCGCCACCAGCGCCAGGCCCGCGACAGTCGTTTTAAGCAGTTTCATGATCAATATCCCTTTTCAAAAAATGATGGGGGCGCACCCTTTCTCCTCTAAGAGAAAGGATGGCGCGTTTAGCTGATAAACGCCGCAGGCACCGGGTCTTCGCCCAAAGCATTGAGCAAGATTGCCCAGTGCATGGTTTCGTCGCCCAGAATGCTGGCTGCAGCTTTAGCCAACGCACGATTGTGAAACACCGGTACCGCACCCAAATAGGCATTGGCCGCGCCGTGTTCCAAGCTCGCGGCGAAACGCAACACATCGGCTTGGTTCTTCAGTTTTTCTACCGGAAAACCGTAGTCGGCTGCCGCACGCGCTTCCACCGGCGTGCCGCCCAGCTTCTTCACGGTATCGGTCAAAACGCCGGCGTGCGCACGGTGATGGCCTTGAAATTTCACCGCCACGGCGAGCACGGGTTTTTGCAGTAGATTGCTTTCGGCGCCCACTTGATAAGCGGCGATTGCTTGATACTCGAGGGCCAGCGCAGTGTTGAGGATGGCAATGTCGTCATGCTCGCTCTTGGAAACCATGGCCGCCGCTGCGGGATGGCTATGGGCGAGACTCACCGCCGCCAGCGCGCCTAGAGACATAAGACTGGCTTGGCGCATGAAGCCCCGGCGTGCGGGGTCGTTTAGGGTTTCGATTAGGTCGCTTCGCATTTTCACTCTCCTGTAGATGGTGGGAACGTTCCCACTTCCATATACGAGTGAAACTGCAAATTGGATTCAAGAGACGATCAATGCGCCTTGATAGACGACCGGGCCAGTGGGTTGACCGGTAGGCGAACCGCCGACGGGTTCTACGCTGACCGCTACCGCTTGCGCGTGCGCGAACTGGCCGCGCACTGGCGCCGGAAGCAGCGCGGTCTTGCTGCCAGCCAAGGGCATCAAGCCCAGCGACACCGGTTTGCCGCCCTCGGGTAACAACCAGAGTTCCAGAGATTGATTGGCGGCCAGTGCGCGCGGGGTCAGCGCCTTGATGGTGAGTGTGGTGTCGCGCGTGCTCACGATCCACGCCGGTTTCGCCTGCGCATCCGCAATCACCGCCACATAAGCTGGGCCGGGTGCGTGCAGCGGCGCGATGGCAATATACAGCGCAAGCGCCGCCACCGCCGTGCTCGAGATCAAACCCAGATTACGCCAAAAGGCGAGACTGAAACGGGTTGCCGCGCGCATCCCTAACCGCGTCTGCAAGTTGCGCCACACCCGTGTTGGCGGCGCTATCGGCGGTAGTGCGCTGGCCAAGGGCATGAGTTGTTCTTGCCACACCGCGACTTCGTCACGCAAGCCGGAATCGCGCCGCAATAAGCGCTCGAAGCGTGCTCGTGCCCGCCCTTTAAGGGTGCCGAGCACATACTCGCCCGCCAACCGGCGCTGCAGTTCGGGGTCGTTATACCGCATGTAACCCTTCTAAACATTTTCTGATCATCGCCAATCCGCGTCGCATCCATGTTTTTACGGTGCCGATGGGTTGCTGCAAATGCTGCGCTAATTCGGAATGGGCCAAACCGTGCCAAAAAGCCAGCGCAATCATTTGCCGCTGTTTGGCTTCGAGCCGCTCCAGACAAGCGTTCAACGCGACCGCATCGCGCGCCAGCGCTAAGCGCTCGAACAAGCTCGCGGATTCGTCTTGCCAGGTGCTTTGCACTTCCTCGCCCACGACGTCTTCGCGCTGCGGGCGGCGCAGCCAATCCAAAGCGCGATTACGCACGATATGCGTCATCCACGTCAGCGGCGCCGCTTTCTCGCTCGCATAATCTGATGCATGATGCCAAATATTGATGAATGCTTCTTGCAACACTTCCTCCGCCCAGTCTTGTCTCCTTAATATACGTAGCGCAACGGCAAACAGTTTTGAAGACGTAGCGCGGTACAGGCGTTCGAACGCCTGCTGATCCCCCAAGGCGCAGCGGGAAAGCAGTGTGGCTAAGGTATCTTCGTTAGCAGGTAGCGGTGGCGTAGTGGGCACTGGCGCGGGAGGGGAGTGGCGACGCGGCCTATTTTATGTCAAAAAATTAAAATGGTCACGCCTGCCGCAAACAACCAAGCCGTCACGATTATTTTTGCTCCGGTCCACCGACGATCACCGTCGCCAATTTCTCGGGATCTACGTGGCGCTGGAAAGCCTGTTGAATTTCACGCGCGGTGACTTGGTCGACCTTATGCGTGAAATCATCGAGATAGCTCAGCGGCAAATCGTAGAATCCGATCACGCCTAAATACTCGAGAATTTCGCGGTTAGTATCGATGCGCAGCGGAAAACCCAAGATGATATTATTTTTTGCTTGCTTCAACTCTTCCGCCGTCGGCCCGGTTTTGATAAAAGTGACCAAGGTCTCCCGGGCGACTTTGAGCGCGGTATCGGCATCTTGCTTTTTGGTCTGCATGCCGATCTGGAATGGCCCCGGCTGTTTCAGCGGGATAAAATAGCTGTAAGCGCTGTAAGCCAGACCGCGCTTTTGGCGAATTTCGTTCAAGATACGCGAATCGAATCCACCGCCGCCCAGCACATAATTACCGACATACAGCGGAAAATAATCCGCATCGCCGCGTGCGATGCCGGGCGCGCCCATCAAGATATGCGCCTGCGTCGCGGGGTGTGGAATACGTTGCACGCTCGCTGCGACAAGCGGCGCTACCTTAGGCATGTCTGCGCTGACACTACCTGCCGGCAATTTTGCGGTGAGTTGTTCAGCAATGGCTTCGGCTTCGGCCCGCGTTATATCGCCGATCATAGCGACGACCGCACCGCTGGCCGCATAGTGCTGTTGATAAAAATGCTGGATGTCGGCGCGCGTGAGTTTGCTCACCGTGTCGATTTCACCGTCTCCCACCAAGGCGTAGGGATGCGTGCCATACACAGCTTTGAAAAAGGCTTTGTTGGCGATGCTCTCGGGCCGGGTTTCCGCTTCCTTGAGCGCGGCAAGGGTGCGAGTTTTCTCACGTTGCAATATCGCATCGGGAAAATCCGGCGCTTGCAATACCTTCGCCATCATATCTAGCGCTTGATCGCGTTCGCGCTTGGACGACAAGGTGCGCAAACTATAGCCGGCGCGATCGGGGTCGAAGCTCGGCCCCATTTCCGCGCCGACATCGGCCAGCCGATTGGCGATCGCGTCCTCGCTCATCCCGCCTGCCCCAAGCTGCATCATACCCACGGTCAAACTGGCGCGTCCGGCCGCTTCCGGCGTATCACGCCGGCTTCCGGCATCGACCTGCACCGCCACATCCAGCATGGGCAGGTCATGGTTTTCCACGAACAATACTTTTGCACCGCTCTTGGCTTGCCAGTGCTGAATTTGCACACCGGCGTGGGCAGGCAAGGCACCCAAAAACAAAGCGCTAAGGGCAAAAGCGCTGCGGCGCAGAACATCCCATGAGCGCGGGCTGATTCCCCGCCGAACCAATACACGCTTGTTGTCCACAATATCCTCTCGCAAATTCATGCTTTCGATTGTTCTTTGGGTCTGCGCAACACCGCGCTTAAAATTATTGCTCATGCGGCATTCCTTTCGGCGGCGCTACCGGCTTTTTCCCGGCTAAGGACTGCGGGTCTAGCGTGCCCACGGTAAGATCGTCGTCGATTAAATATTTTTTCGCGACAGCTTGTACCTGACTCGCAGTAACGGCTTTCAGCTTGGCAATGCGCGTATCAATATCGCGGTAGCTTAAGCCGGCAGTTTCCATTTCGCCGATTTGCATCGCTTGATAGAACACCGAATCGCGCTGGTACACTTGGGACGCGATCACCTGCGCCTTGATCCGCTTTAGCTCTTCCTCGGTAATGCCATCGCGCTTGACCTTGTCCAGCACGGTGCGGATCGCGGCCTCCACGTCCGCCACCGTCTTGCCTTCGCTCGGCGTGGCGTCGATCACGAATAAACCCGGGCCGCGCTGCACGCTATCGTAACCGGCGTCCACATCCACCGCGACCTGCGATTCGTGCACCAGCGCGGTGGGCAAACGCGCGGCAGCGTTGGCGGAAAGCACGCCGGTGAGCATTTCCAGTGCATATGGCTCGCTATCTTGCGCTGCATTGCGCAACACGGGCACTTTCCACGCCATCAATAAATACGGCAGCTTGGCTGGGGCTTTCACCACAATCCGCCGGGTGCCGAGTTGCGGCGCTTCTTCTTGCGTCTTGCGCAAGGGCAAGGGCCGCGCCTTGAGTGGGCCGAAATATTTTTGCGCGAGTTTGAATACGTCGTTCGCTTTGACGTCGCCCGCCACTACCAGCACGGCATTGTTCGGCGTATACCAACGCTCATACCAGGCACGCGCGTCTTGTACCGTCATATGTTCCAAGTCGTCCATCCAACCGATCACCGGCCAATGGTAGGGGCTAGATTGAAAAGCCGTAGCCATCAATTGCTCATACACCAGTGAGTGCGGCTTGTCGTCAGTGCGCCAGCGGCGTTCATTGCGCACTACTTCCATTTCCTTTTCGAATTCGGGCTTCGACAAGACCAGATTATGCATGCGGTCCGCTTCCAGCTTGAACGCCAACGCGAGCTTGGATTTTTCCAAGGTCTGGAAATAGGCAGTTTGATCGTGAGTGGTAAATGCGTTCTCGCGCCCGCCCGCTGCTGCAATTTGCTTGGAGAACTCGCCCGGCGGCACTTGCTTCGTACCCTTGAACATCATGTGCTCCAACACATGCGCCACACCCGTGGTGCCGTTGTACTCATCCATACTGCCGGCCTTGTACCACACCTGGGAAACGACAACCGGGGCGCGATGGTCTTCTTTTACGATCACTTTGAGCCCGTTGGCTAAAATTTTCTGTTGCGGCTCCGGTGCGGCAAAAGCCGCCAGGGGCAGCGCCAACAGCGCCACACATAACATTTCCGTTACTTTTCTCATGGAT
>JANYAU010000009.1 GCA_025361165.1 Betaproteobacteria bacterium
GCTGCAACATACCGCGAGTAAAAACGCAGCCTGGGAAGCTGCCGCAGCCTATCGCAAAACCAAATGGTTGATGATTCTGATGGGGATCAGCCTGGTTCTCGTCGGCGCGGCCATCGCTGTGGTCGTGCTGCGGCGCACAAATCAGCAAACCGTGGAAATCGAGCGCGAGCAGATCAAATACAAAACCCTGTTCACCACCAATTCGGACGGCATTGTCCTGCTCGATGCGCAAGGCTTCACCGACTGTAACCAAGCGGCGCTGGATATGTATCAAATTCCCACGGTAGCGGAGTTCTGCCGGCAGCGTCCGATTGATCTGGGCCCGCCCACGCAACCCGACGGCGCGGATTCCGAAATCTTCGCGGCACAACAAATTCAACGCGCGATGGAGCAGGGCCACTGCAATTTCGAATGGCTGGGCATGAAGCGCGACGGCGATATTTTCCCCTGTGATATCGCGCTGCATTCGATGTTGCTCGATGGCAAAGTAGTGGTGCAGGCGATCATGCGCGACATCACCGAGCGCAAGCGCACCGAAGATCGCTTCAAGGCCGCTTATGAAACCGCGCTCGAAGCTTCACGCGTAAAATCGCAATTCGTCGCCAACGTCAGCCACGAAATCCGCACGCCGATGAACGGCATCATCGGCATGGTCGGCCTGCTGCTCGACACGCGGCTGGGCCAGGAGCAGCGCGAGTATGCGGAGACCGTGCGCTCGTCGGCCGAATCGCTACTCGCGGTGATTAACAACATTCTCGATTTTTCTAAGATCGAAGCCGGCAAGATGAGCCTGGAGATCGTCGAGTTCAATGTGGGCGATACCGTGGAAGAAGTGGCGGAACTGCTCGCCGAGCGCGCCCAGAGCAAAGGGCTGGAGCTGGTGTGCGATATCCCCCCCACCCTTCCCCACACTTTGCTCGGCGACCCTGGACGCATCCGCCAAATACTCACCAATCTGATCGACAATGCGGTGAAATTTACCCCGCATGGCGAGATCGTCGTGCGCGTGCGTCTAATCGAGTTGGAGGAAGCGAACGCTCAACTTCACATCTCTATCACCGATACCGGCATCGGTATTTCGCATGAAAGCCAACTGCGGCTATTCCAGGCATTCTCCCAGGCCGATGGTTCTACCACCCGCAAATACGGGGGTACGGGGCTGGGGCTAGCCATCTCCAAACAACTGGCGGAAATGATGGGCGGCGATATCGGCGTGATCAGCGAACCGGGTACCGGTAGCACATTTTGGTTCACCACCCGGGTGCAGAAGCAGAACGCGAATCACGCTACGCTGCAAGCAGCGAATACCTTTCAAGATATTCCGGTGTTGGTCGTCTCCGGCAATGCAGCGTTACGCGAGTGCGTGACACGCCAGCTTCGCTATTGGCGCATGCGTCCAGAATCCGCAGTCAACCCGATGGAAGCGCTGGCCAAGCTCGGCGATGCCAAGAGCCGGCCGTTTCAAGTCGCGCTAATCGATAACCGTCTCGCTGAGGATGACGGACTCACCCTCGCTCAAGCGATTCAACTCGACCCTGCGCTCAAGAATACGAAATTGATTTTGCTCACCGATATGGCGCAGCGCTATAGCACGCAAGATCTGATGATGAGCGGAATCACCGTACAAGCTACCAAACCACTCAAGCTCGCGCGCCTATCCAACGCCCTTGCCACGGCCCTTGGCTTGGCGCCGCAAGCGGCTGCGCCCAGCGCCGCACCGGGATTGCGATTCGCCACGCTGCCGGTGCGCGTGCTGGTGGCCGAAGACAATGTCGTGAATCAAAAGGTGGTGATCTACATGCTGCGCAAGCTGGGCATCCGTGCCGATGTGGCGGCGAATGGACTGGAAGCCATCGACGCTTTGCAGCGCCAGCCCTACGACCTCATCTTGATGGACTGCCAAATGCCGGAGATGGATGGCTTCGAAGCGAGCATCGAAATCCGGCATCACGAGTTGATGGGCAAGCAGACGCACCGCACCCCGATTATCGGCATGTCCGCCAACGCGCGCCTGGAGGACCGCGAGCGCGCCATGAGTGGTGGCATGGACGACTATCTCGTCAAGCCGCTGAAGGTCGAAGATTTGGAAGCCACACTCAAACGTTGGGCACCCGGCTTCACCGAGCGCTATTCTGCGGCGCAGGAAGAAATAACGCTAGAAACCCAGCGCGCCACCTCCGGCGTCAACCCGCCGATCGATATGCAAAAAGTCGCAAATATGTTCCGCCACGACGAAACCGCGCAACGCGAATTGCTCACGCTGTATCTCTCCAGCACCCAAAGCCTGATCGAACAACTCGCCGGCGCCTGCGACAGCCGCGATCACGCCCAGGCTGCCGCGCGCGCGCACGAAATCAAAGGCGCTTCGGCTTATATCGGCGCGCATGAAATCCGCGAAATCGCCCGTAACCTGGAACTCGCGGCGAAAGCCGATGATTGGGAAAAAGTACAAGAATGCGTCGATGAACTGGAACCGGCGTTTATCCGCGCCTGGGCCTTCGTGAATGAAATCGATATCAATGAAGAAGCGGCGCTGCAACGCGCCAATGCCTAAATAAAGCGCCTAGTAGGTCAAGGCTCTCCATTCCGCGTCCATCACCCGTCCGATAAACGAGGTCGCGCCCGCTAGGCCCGTCAACTCTGGAATTAAACTATCCTGCGTGAGCGAAAACGCGTCCATCGCTCCCTTGCAGGCGAAAAATTTCACGCCCAACTCCGCCGCATCTTGCATGAAGCCGTATACCGATTTAGAGCGATTATCAGACGGGTAAATACGTTCCGCCACCCCCTTCACCAACAGCCGCATGGCACGGCTGGCGAAATACATTTCCACTTCGAAGCCCATCGCCGCCGCGGCCGCCGCCTGAAAAAATGGCGTGCCGCATAGGTGGGGAAGATCCGGTTCTACAGTCAGCAGCATGATGACGAGTTTGTCGGCCATGGAGCAAATTAAACAATCATTAATGAAGCCTGAATTATGCCCTTAAGCGTGGACTTGTGCCAGTTTCGCGCCGCGGCGTACTCCCTACTTCGCCTATCGCATTGCAGCCCTCAAATCTCGAATGTCTGGTTATAAAAAACCGGAATAACAAACACTGCTATAAATACTAATCATGCTCTAAATCCCATATCAGATGCGCGTCGATGAGCAACAAGTAATAGCTTTTTAAGGCCTCTATTTTTGCTATCCGCGCGTTTTGTGTTACAGCGGTCGCTTGCCGCCTAGCCAAAAGCAAGGCTTGCAAATCCGCTTCCCCGAGCGCGTAAGCGCGCTGCATGAGCCGGGCATTGTCATGCATGGCGAGTGCGCCGGTTTCGGCAAGTTGTTGGCTGGCGTAAGCGCCTTCGGCGCTTGCCACGGCGCTGGCGATTGATGCTTCCAATTGCCGCTTTGTGAGTTCGACTTGCTGGCGCTGGACTTCGACGGAGTGTAGCGCCTTAGCGCTGCGCCGGTCACGTTGTCCACCCGGAATCGGCATGCTGATACTGAGCCCGGTAATGCGTTCGCGCCCGCCGACTTCCGACGCGGTGTAAATGCCGACGGTGGGGTCCGGCAGTTTGTCGGCGCGGGCACGCTCCGCCTGAGCCTGTGCGTTTTGCAACTGTGCCTGAGCCGTTTTGAGTTCATCGCTCTGGCTCAGAATGCGCTCGCGCCAAAATGCCGCGTTTTCCCTGATCGGCAAAGACGCGGGCAATACTCGAAATTGCTGGTCGATGCTGGGGAAGCGCGCATGCAAACGACCCCAAGCCACAGCCACCTGGGTTTTGGCATCGTTGTGCACGCGCTGCTGTTCGGCCAGATCGGCTTGCGCCAGGCTCGCATCCAATTTCGAAGCATCGCCGGCGCGCACGCGCTTCTCCACCGCTGTTAAGTTTTCCTGCGCCGACTGGCGGTTGGCGCTCGCCAGTTCGCGCCCGCGCTCGGCTGAAAGCCACTCCAGCCACAGACTCAGCAATTCTCGCGCCGCTTCGTGCAGGGCGTCACCGTAGCGCGCCTCTGCTTCTTCCATCGTGGCTTTGCCGATGTTGCGGTCGGCTGCGGCCTTGCCCGGTAGACGCAGCGGGCGCTCAATGCCAGCGTTCCATTCCTGGTAAGCCAGGCCTTCGCGCACGGTGCGGCGCTGGCTCGACAGCTTGGCGGTCCATTCATAGGGCGAACTATCGAGGATACCGGCTTCTTGCCGCGCCACTTCGAGACCGGCGCGTGCCGCGGCGACACTCGGGTCTTGTTCTAGCAGTGGTCGCACAATCTGCGTCGGTAGCAAGCCCGGCGTCTCGGGTGCTGCGGCCTGAGCAGACAATGCGAGGCCGAATAGGGTAAGCAACAGCAGCCGGGGCATCATGCGATTGCTCCCGCTTCGGCTATCGGGGTCAGCCAATAACGCAGGCCCGCACCGGCGAATTGCGTTTGCACGGCTTGCAGCAAAGCAGCTTTGTCCGCCTCCGCTAACAGCACTTGGACCTGCGTCGCCTTGGCGCGTCCCAATACCTGCTCACTTGCACTTAAGCGGCCAAAGGCCAAGCCGTGGGCGGCGACCGGTGCGCTGGTAAACACCGCAGCCTCGGGCGACATGAGTAACAGGTCGAGCAATTTTTCTTCAAGCGCTGGCGGGCACAGCAGTGTCAAACATAGTTCAACCATTTGAATTCTCCTGTTTCGGAAAAGCAAAGCGCAAATATAAAATCGGTAGCAGCATCAGGGTCAAGGCAGTCGCGGTGATCAAACCACCGATGACGACGATGGCGAGCGGGCGCTGGATTTCCGATCCCGGGCCAGTGGCGAAGAGCAGCGGGATGAGCCCGAACGCGGTAATCGTCGCTGTCATCAACACCGGCCGCAAGCGCCGCTTGGCGCCGTTGATCACGACCTCGTGCAAAGCCATGCCCTCACTGCGCAATTGGTTGAAATAACTGACCAGCACCACGCCGTTCAGCACCGTAATGCCGAGCAGCGCGATGAAGCCGACCGATGCAGGCACCGATAAATACTCCCCGGTCAGCCACAACGCGACGATGCCGCCGACCAACGCGAAGGGGATATTGCTGAGGATCAGCAGCGACTGGCGCACCGAGCCAAAGGTTGCGAACAAGAGAATAAAAATCAGACCCAGTGCGATCGGAATCACAATGCTCAAGCGACTCGCCGCACGCTGCTGATTCTCGAACTGCCCGCCCCAGTTGATGCGATAGCCGGTGGCCAAGGGCAGCTTTTGCGCCACAGCAGCTTTAGCCTCATTCACGAAGCCGACCAGATCGCGCCCGCCGACATTGGCGATCACCACGCTATAACGGCTGCCCATTTCGCGGTCGATTTTCACCGGGCCTGCGGCGCGTTCCAATGTCGCCACACTGGCCAGCGGAATCGTGCTGCCATCCTTGGTGGTGATGCGCACGGCGGCGAAATCGGCGGGCGAGACGCGCACACTCTCGGCTCCACGCAACACAATCGGCGTGCGGCGGTTGCCTTCGATCACCGTGCCCGCGCGCTGGCCCTCGATTTGCATGCGCAGCGCTTCCTGAATCTCTTCCACGCTGAGACCCAGCCGCCCCGCCTGCAAGCGATCCACCACCACGCGCAAGTACTGCACGCCGTCGTTTTGCACGGTGTACACATCCTGATTGCCGGGGATGGTTTTGACGATGGCCTCGACCTGGCTGGCGTAAAGATTCAGTTGGCCGAGATCAGGCCCGAAGATTTTGATCGCAACATCGCCGCGCACGCCGATGATCATTTCTGACACGCGCATTTCAATCGGCTGGGTGAAGCTGTATTCAATGCCGGGCAAGCCATCCAACACTTTGCGTATTTCGTCCATCAGCGCTTCCTTGCTGTGCATACGCCATTTGTTTTTGGGCTTTAATTGCAAGTACGTGTCGGTCTGATTCAAGCCCATCGGGTCCAAGCCGATTTCATCCGAACCCGCACGGGCGACGATACCGGTGATTTCCGGGATCGCCTGCATCAGTGCGCGATGGATTTTCAGATCGAGCGCGGCGCTTTGTTCCAGGCTGATCGACGGCAGTTTTTCGATACCGACGATCAAATCGCCTTCGTCCATGGTCGGCATGAAAGTCTTGCCGACTTGGGTATAAACCCCACCCGCCACCAGTAACATCACTACCGCGCCAATCCCCACCACGCGCTGTCGGCGCAAGGCCCAATCAAGCAAAGGGCCGTATAAGGCCAACAGTTTGCGTGGCAGCCACGGGTCTTCATGCTTGACGTCGCGCAACAGATACGAGGCCAGCACCGGGATCACCGTCAGCGACAAAATCAGCGAGCCCGCCAAGGCGAAAACAATCGTGAGGGCGACCGGTACGAAGAATTTTCCTTCGAGCCCTTGCAGCGTCAGCAGCGGCAAGAAAACGGTGATGATAATCAAAATACCGGCGGTGACCGGTAAAGCAACTTCGCGCACCGCGCGATAAACCAGATGCAAGCGCGGCAATTTTCCCGCACTTGGATCGTGTGCCAAGCGCTGCACGATATTCTCCACCACCACCACGGCGGCATCGACCAGCATGCCGATCGCAATCGCCAAGCCACCCAGGCTCATCAAATTCGCCGACATGTCGAAGCTGCGCATCAGGATGAAAGTGATCAACGCGGCCAGCGGCAACACCAAGGCCACGGTCAATGCCGCGCGCACATTTCCTAAGAACAAGCCGAGCAAGATTACTACCAGGATCGTGGCTTCGAGCAGCGCGGTGGATACCGCGCCCACGGCTTTATCGACGAGGGCTGCGCGGTCGTAGAAAACATTGATCGCAACACCTTTGGGCAAGGTCGGATTGATCTCGCCCAATTTCTTGCGCACGCCTTCCACCACCTTTTGCGCATTGGCACCCGCCAGCCCCAGTACCAGGCCTTGCACGGCTTCTTCTTTGCCGCTTTGCGTCACCACGCCGTAGCGCGTCATGGTGCCGATTTTGACTTCGGCCAGGCTACCGAGGCGAATAGGAATGTTATCTTTGAGCGTGACCACCACGGCGCGCAAATCGTCGAGATTGCCGATGCTGCCTTCGCTGCGCACCAGCAACACCTCATCGCCTTCACCCAGCCGTCCGGCGCCATCGTTGAGATTGTTGGCGCGAATGGCCTCCTTGAGTTGATCCATGTTGACACCGCTGGCCGCCATTTTCAGCGCGTCGGGCACGACCTCGAAAGCGCGCACCACTCCACCGAGCGAATTCACATCGGCCACGCCAGGCACGGTGCGCAGCGCGGGGCGGATCACCCAGTCGAGCAGGCTGCGCCGCTCACTCAGCGACAGCCCGCCGCCATCGACGGTGAACATGAGCATCTCGCCCAAGGGCGTGGTAATCGGCGCCATGCCGCCGCTAATCCCTGCGGGCAAATCATTCATGATGCCGCCGAGGCGTTCGCTCACCTGCTGGCGCGCCCAATAAATATCCACGCCATCATCGAAGTCGATGGTCACATCCACCAAGCCATACTTGGTCACCGAGCGCAGAATGCGCGTCTTTGGAATGCCGAGCATCTCTACTTCGATCGGCACCGCGATGCGGCTTTCCACTTCTTCCGGCGTCATGCCGGGCGCTTTCATGATGATTTTGACTTGCGTGCTCGATACGTCGGGAAAAGCGTCGATGGGCAATTGCGTGAACGCATGCCAGCCAGCGCCGGCAACGAGCAGTGTCGCCAGCAGCACGAACAGCCGCTGCGACAGTGAGAATTGAATCAGGCGGGCAAGCATCAGCCGCCTCCCTTTTCTTTTTCCGCGAGCCACGCGCCTTTGAGCGCAACGATGCCGCTCACTGCTATTTGTTCTCCATCCTTAAGCGCGCCTTGCACGCGTACGCGCTGACCAGCACCGGCCAATACCGTGACGGGCCGCGCTTCAAAGCCTTCAGCCGTACGAATAAATACGTAGGCCTGCTTACCATCGTGCGCGACCGCAGCCAGCGGCACACTCCAGCCGCCAGCACTTCCCGCTGCTGGCAATTCCACCGCGACAATCTCCCCAGGACGCAGACCATGCGCGCTGGATTCGATTACGGCGCGCAGCGCCAGCGTTTGGCTACCAGCGGAGACCGAAGGGCTGAGGCTGACAATGCGCGCCGCGATGTCGCGTCCCTGCAATTTGAATTGGGTTCCGGGCTGCCAATTCGCAGCATCGGCGGCAGGCACTTGAATCTCCAGCCACAGTCGAGCGGTCTGCGCCACATGCACTAATGCACTGGCTGCTTCCACGCGCTGCCCAGGTTTGACAGCAATACTCGTCACCACCCCGGCTTGCGCCGCATACAACACCAGGCTGTCTTCCAGCTTGCCTGAAGCTTCAACCCGGTTAATCGTTGCCGCCGGCATGCCGCTGAAACGCAGCGCCGCGCGCGCTTGATTCAAGGCCGCGGCGCTTTCCTGCAACGCGGCCTGTGCTTCCTGTACCCGCCGCTGCGGAATAATGCCTTCGTCGAACAAGCTTTGTTCGCGCTGCGCCGCCTGCCGCGCCAGTGTGGCGCGCGTCGCCGTTTGTAGTAATTGCAATTGCAACGCGCCCCAATCGGGACCGGCCAGGCGTACCAGCGGCGCACCGCGGCGCACCACCTGATTGG
>JANYAU010000122.1 GCA_025361165.1 Betaproteobacteria bacterium
TTGCCACGACTACGCCGGATTTTGTTTTTCCGAGCACGGCTTGTTTGGTACAGCAAAAGCTGGGGATTACCAATGGTTGCCCGGCGTTCGATCTACAAGCAGTGTGTAGTGGTTTCGTTTATGCGCTTACTACCGGTGAACAATTTATCCGCTCCGGGCAGTGCAAAAACGTATTGGTGATTGGCGCAGAAACCTTTTCGCGCATTACCGATTGGGATGATCGGACCAACTGTATTTTGTGGGGCGACGGCGCGGGGGCGGTGGTGCTGCAAGCCTCGGACGTACCCGGCATCATCTCCGCTCATTTACACGCCGATGGCCGGCACGAGGCGCTGCTTAAGGTACCCGCTGGCCCCTCAGCCGGTTACATGGGAAAAGCCGTGATTCATATGGAAGGCAATGCCGTATTCAAAATGGCCGTGAACACGCTGGATGCGATCGTAGATGAAACGTTGGCCGCGAATGGCATGCAAAAAAGCGATATCGATTGGCTGGTTCCGCACCAGGCCAACATTCGTATCATCCAAGCTACGGCCAAGAAGCTCGGCATGAGTATGGATCACGTGGTGGTAACGGTGGACAAACATGGCAATACCTCCGCCGCCTCGATTCCGCTTGCGCTCGATACCGCGGTACGCGACGGCCGCATTAAGCGCGGCGAGACGATTTTGATGGAAGCGTTCGGCGGTGGGTTTACCTGGGGTTCGGTGCTCGTGAAGTATTAATGCTGGGTAGAGGTAAAGGTTTTAATAATGAAATTCGCATTTGTTTTTCCCGGCCAAGGCTCGCAGTCGGTCGGCATGATGGCCGGCTTCGATGAGATTTCCGTGGTGCGCGACACCTTTATCGAAGCTTCCGATACCTTGAAGCAAGATCTGTGGAAACTGGTAACCGAGGGCTCGTTGGAAGAGATCAACAAGACTATCAATACCCAGCCAATAATGCTGACCGCAGGCATTGCGGTGCATCGCGCCTGGCATGCCTTGGGGGGCGCTGCGCCAGTGGTGATGGCCGGTCACAGCCTGGGCGAATATAGCGCGCTGGTGGCCGCAGGCGCACTCCATTTCACCGATGCCTTACCGCTGGTGCGCTTCCGCGCCCAAGCTATGCAGGAGGCCGTGGCAGAAGGCGTAGGGGCGATGGCGGCCATTCTTGGCTTGGACGACGACGTGGTGCGTGCGGTGTGCGCTGAGGCGGCTCAGAATGAAGTGCTGGAAGCCGTCAACTTCAATTCGCCCGGCCAGGTAGTGATCGCTGGACATAAAGCCGCGGTCGAGCGCGGGATTGAGTTAGCCAAAGCGAAAGGTGCGAAGCGCGTGATATTGCTGCCGGTTTCCGTGCCTTCGCATTGCGCCCTGATGCAGTCTGCCGCTGAGCGGCTGGCGCAGTATTTGGAATCGGTACCCGTGACGCCGCCGACTATCCCGGTGCTGCAAAACGCCGACGTAATGAGCTTCGATGATCCGGCTAAAATCAAAGCCGCGCTGGTGAAGCAATTGCATCGTCCGGTGCGCTGGGTGGAGAGCATTCAAAAGATGGCGCAAGAGGGTGTTCAACTCGCTGCCGAGTGCGGCCCGGGCAAAGTATTGGTGGGGCTGAATAAGCGCATAGCGGCTGACATGAAGCAGCATGCTTTAGGCGATAAAGCCGCTATAGAAAAACTAATAATTGAATTAAAATAATAAGTTATAGTTAATTGTTAATTTAATTTATAGGAAATGGACGGATATGCTTTCAGGTCAAATCGCGTTGATTACCGGTGCCAGCCGTGGCATAGGTCAAGCGTGTGCCATCGAGTTGGGCCGCCAGGGCGCTACTGTGATCGGCACCGCAACCAGCGACAGCGGGGCGCAGGCCATTACGCAATACCTCGCCGGTGGCCAAATCAAAGGTGTTGGGATTAAGCTCAACGTCAACGATAGCGCTGAAATCGAAACGGCAATGACTACCGTACGCGGCCAGTTCGGTGAAGTGGCCATTCTCGTCAACAATGCCGGCATCACTCGCGACAACCTACTGATGCGGATGAAAGACGCAGAATGGGACGACATTATGGAAACCAATTTGAAATCGGTGTTTCGCATGAGTCAAATCGTGCTAAAACCCATGATGAAAGCGCGTTATGGCCGTATCATCAGCATCGCTTCGGTGGTCGGGGCTATGGGCAATGCCGGGCAAACCAACTATGCTGCCGCCAAAGCCGGAATTATGGGCTTCTCCAAATCGCTGGCGCGCGAAGTCGGCAGCCGCAATATCACCGTAAATTGCGTGGCGCCGGGCTTTGTTGATACCGATATGACGCGCGCGCTGACCGAAGCGCAACGCGCAGCGCTGCTCGGCCATATCCCGCTCGGTCGTTTGGGCCAAGTGGACGATATTGCTGCAGCAGTAGGGTTTTTAGCTTCACCCAAGGCAAGTTATATCACTGGTGCCACACTGCACGTAAATGGCGGCATGTATATGGATTAATGTGGTTTGGTCGACTGCCGGTTTTTTGGTAGAATACCGCCGCTTTTCTACTACACCAAAGGAAAGGGAATTAGATGGAAAATGTAGAACAACGCGTCAAGAAAATCGTTGCCGAGCAACTGGGCGTCAACGAAACCGAAGTGAAAAGCGAATCCTCCTTTGTGGATGATCTGGGCGCCGACTCGCTCGACACCGTAGAGTTGGTGATGGCTCTGGAAGAAGAATTCGATTGTGAAATTCCCGACGAAGAAGCCGAGAAAATCACCACCGTCAAGCAAGCGGTCGACTACGTCTCCGCCCACCCCAAGTAAGCGCGCGACCACCTTCCCCTCATACAATTTGGAGCCAGTTTGTCCAGACGCAGAGTAGTCGTCACGGGACTCGGCATTATCTCGCCGGTTGGTAATACGGTGGATGAAGCTTGGGCCAATATCGTGGCCGGCAAATCCGGTATCGCGCGGATTAGCAAATTCGACGCGAGTGCCTTCGCTTCCCAGATCGCCGGGGAAGTGAAGGGCTTCGACGTAGGCCAATATCTCTCGCCCAAAGAGGCGCGGCGTATGGATATCTTTATCCATTACGGGCTGGCGGCGGGCATACAGGCAATCAAGGATGCGGGCTTGGAGGCGAAGCCGCATGACGCCGAACGTATTGGCGTCAACATTGGTTCGGGTATCGGCGGCCTGCACTATATCGAAGAAACCCATACAGAATATTTGGCGAATGGCCCGCGGCGGATTTCGCCGTTTTTCATCCCGGCATCGATCATCAATATGATTTCGGGCAACTTATCCATCATGTATGGCTTCCAGGGTCCCAATCTCTCCTGTGTCAGTGCGTGTGCGACGGGTAATCACTGCATTGGCGAATCAGCGCGTTTAATCGAATATGGCGACGCCGACGTGATGATTGCGGGCGGCGCGGAATCGACCGTTTGCCCGTTGGCGATCGGCGGCTTTTCTTCAGCTAAGGCGCTGTCCACCCGTAACGACGATCCTGCGACCGCAAGTCGTCCCTGGGATACCGGACGCGATGGTTTCGTCCTGGGCGAGGGCGCAGGCGTGGTGGTGCTCGAGGAGTATGAATACGCCAAAGCGCGCGGTGCGAAAATTTACTGCGAGCTAACAGGCTACGGCATGAGCGCAGATGCTTATCACATGACGGCTCCGACCGAAGACGGCTCGGGTGCTGCGCGCGCGATGCGCAACGCACTCAAAAATTCTCACATCAATGCGGATGCAGTGAATTACATCAACGCTCACGGTACCTCGACGCCGCTCGGGGATATGGCCGAGACCCGTGCGATGAAGCTGTGCTTTGGCGATCACGCTAAAAAACTCGCGGTCAGTTCTACCAAGTCCATGACCGGGCATTTATTGGGTGCGGCGGGCGGCATTGAGGCGGTGTTTACTGCACTTGCGATTCGCGACCAGCTTGCTCCCCCCACCATTAATCTATTCGAGCAAGATCCCGAATGCGATTTGGATTACGTGCCCAATATCGCCCGTCCCATGCCTATCGATGTTGCGCTCTCGAATTCCTTCGGATTCGGTGGCACCAACGCGACCTTAGTATTCCGTAAGATTTAACGTGGGGTAGGGCCATGCCCTTCACCAACCTATCTTATCCTGTCGATTTGCTCCGGCTACACGCCGCCAACCCGGCGCGTTATCCATTCTTGCTGCAAACGCTGGGCGGCACGCTCGGCTGGGACATTTTATTCGCTTTTCCCGAACAGAAAATCGAACAACGGTGGGGGCAGCCCGGCGCTTTTCTCGATCAGCTTGACCAAGCCTGGCGCGCGGAGAAAAGCGTTCACGACGGCGATAGCAAAGCCAGTTGGCTGCCTTTTCACGGTGGCTGGTTTGTTTATCTCGGCTATGAGTTGCTACACGAAATCGAAACCAGCGTGCCCCGCCGCAGCGCGCAATCGGATTTCCCCAATGCCTACGCGGCACGCGTGTCGGCGGCGATACTGGTAGATCGCGAGCATGACACCACCTACCTTTATGCTGAGCCAGGACGCACTGATTTATTGGACCAGATGCAGCAGGATATCGCGCATGCGCCACCGCTTGTTGCGGCACAAATTACGGCCGAACTGGAAGAGGAAACCCCCGAGCGTTACTTAAGCGGGGTGGCGCGCATTAAGTCCTATATCCAAGATGGCGATGTGTTTCAGGTGAATTTGGCGCGGCGCTGGCAGGGCCAGCTTAAGGGCGATGCGATATCGTTGTACCACGCACTTACGCGCAGCAACCCGGCGCCATTCGGCGGCTTGGCCAAGCTGGATGACGCATACCTCATCAGCTCCTCGCCCGAACGCCTGGTGCGCGTGCGTCATGGCGTAATCGAAACACGCCCCATCGCCGGCACCCATCCGCGCTCGAGCGATCCGGCGCAAGATGTGCAACTCAAGGCGCAATTACTGTCTACAGCGAAAGAACGCGCAGAACACGTCATGCTAGTGGATCTGGAACGCAACGATCTAGGCCGAATTTGCAAGCCCGGCAGCGTCAGCGTACCGGCCTTGCTCGAGGTCGCGACCTACGCCCATGTACATCATTTGGAATCCACCGTGCGCGGTGAGTTGCGCGCAGATGTCACACCCGGCGAAGTGATTCGCGCCCTTTTCCCTGGTGGCACCATCACCGGCTGTCCCAAGGTGCGTTGCATGCAAATTATTCGTGAATTGGAAACCGCGCCGCGGCTCGCCTATACCGGCAGCATGGGCTATCTTAATCACGATGGCAGTCTCGATCTCAATATCCTGATTCGCAGTTTCATGTTACAAGGCAAGCAACTGCAATTTTGGGCGGGTGCCGGGATTGTTGCCGACTCTGTACCGGAGCGTGAATTGAATGAAACGCGCGCCAAGGCGAAAGGCTTACTGCGCGCACTGCATCTCGATATGCCTTAGTTGGTTTCCGATGGGGGACTCGACAGATAATAAGAAGTATTGGAATATGATCGCTACATACAACAAAAATAAGGTTATGAGTTTGTGATTATTATTAATGGCGAACTGGGAAGCACTATCCACGTCATGGATCGTGGAGCGATGTATGGTGATGGCGTGTTTCGTACTATGCGTATGCGCGACGGGCACGTGAAGTGTTGGCCGCAGCAATATCGTAAGCTACAAGCAGATTGTCAGGCCCTGGATATTTTATGTCCGGCGCGTTCCGTGCTGGAGCAGGAGGTGGCGCAACTCGCGCGCGATGCCGCCGATTGTGTGGTGAAAATCGTGGTGTCGCGGGGCGAGGGCGGCCGCGGTTATGGCGTGCCGGATTCCGTCTCGCCCAACCGCGTGGTGCTGGCGGCGCCCGCTCCCAATTATCCCGAACATTTCTGGCATGAAGGGGTGAAGCTATATGTATGCGAAATGCGCATATCCCACCAGCCGCGGCTCGCGGGTATTAAACATCTTAACCGCTTAGAGAATGTGCTGGCACGCATGGAGTGGGATGATCCAAGCACGCCCGAGGGTTTGTTGCTCGATGCCGAAGGCTGGGTGGTGGAGGGGACAATGTCGAATCTCTTCATGCGTCAGGGCACAGTACTCCGCACGCCCAATTTGTCCGCCTGTGGTGTAGCGGGTTTGCAGCGCGAGCGGATATTGAAATATGCGGCGCAGCTCAATTTGACGCCGGAGATCACGCAATTTTCCTTACCCGTCTTGTTGGCGGCGGATGAAGTATTCATCTGCAATAGCGTGATCGGCGTGTGGCCAGTGAGACAAATCGGCAATCAGCCGATTGCGCTGGGGCCGATTGCCATCCACATGCAGCATCTACTGGAGAGCGAAACTGATTAAACGAATATTGGTTTTGCTGGTGGTGTTGACGCTGGCTGGCGGCACTTGGATGACGTATTTTTTATTGACTCCGGTAGCGCTTCCCGTCACACCTTTTGAATTCAATGTGAAACCCGGCACTACCATGAAAGGGGTCGCGCATCAGCTCGCGCAATCCGGCCTGCTCCGGCAGCCCTTGGTATTTACGCTGGCTGCACGCCTTTCGGGCAAAGGTTCGGCACTCAAAGCCGGCAACTATGCGCTGGAAGGCGCGCTTACACCCTGGGAGCTGTTGCAAAAATTGACCAAGGGGGATGTTACCCAAAACGACTTCAAGTTCATCGAAGGCTGGAACTTTAAGCAACTGCGCCAGGCCTTGGATAGTGCGCCTGGTGTGCAACACGATACTCAAGGCTTGAGCGATGCCGAAATCATGGCTAAGCTGGGTTGGCCGAATCAGCATCCGGAAGGGCGATTCTTTCCCGACACCTATTTTTTCAGCGGCGGCATGAGCGATCTTGCCATCCTCGCCCGCGCCCACAAGCTAATGCAAACGCAACTCGACAGCGCCTGGCGCGAACGCGCGCCGGATCTGCCCTATGCCTCGATGGACGAGGCGCTGATCATGGCCTCGATCATAGAGAAAGAAACCGGCCAAGCCGCCGAACGCCCGATGATCGCTGGCGTGTTTATTAACCGCTTGCGTATGGGCATGCTGTTGCAAACCGACCCCACGGTGATCTATGGCGTGGGAGATCGCTATGATGGCAATCTACACAAACGCGACTTGCTGACCGACACGCCTTACAATACCTATACCCGCGCAGGATTGCCGCCGACGCCAATCGCGATGCCCGGCTTGGAAGCCATCCGGGCGGCGCTGAACCCGGCGCAAACCCAAGCGCTCTATTTCGTAGCGCGCGGTAATGGCACGCACCAGTTTTCCAATTCGCTGGCGCAACACAACCAAGCAGTCAACCGCTATCAACGAAAATGACACCCGGAAAATTCATTACCCTGGAAGGCATTGATGGCGCCGGCAAGAGCACGCATCTCGCCTTTATCGCCGAACATCTACGCGCAACAGGTAAACAAGTCGTAGTCACGCGCGAGCCCGGCGGCACGCCGCTGGGCGAAATGCTGCGCGATATGGTGCTGTCGCAAGCCATGCATGTGGAAACCGAGACGCTGATGATGTTCGCCTCGCGCCGCGAGCATATCGATAAAGTGATCGTGCCGGCGCTGGAAAAAGGTCTCTGGGTTATTTCCGATCGTTTCACCGACGCCACTTTTGCGTATCAGGGCGGTGGCCGCGGTATTGCGACCGAACGTTTAGAGATATTAGAAGGCTGGGTGCAAGGCGATTTGCAACCGGATTTGACGCTGCTGTTCGACGTGCCAGTAGCAGTGAGTCGAGAGCGCTTAGCGTTCAATATGGCGCTCGATCGTTTCGAACAGGAGAAGCAGGAATTTTTCACGCGAGTGCGTGACGCGTATCTCCTGCGTGCCGCAGCTTATCCAAAACGCATACGGGTGATTGACAGCAGCCGTTCCATTGCGGAAATTCAAGCGGAATTGCTCCGAGTATTCGAGAGCATGGCATGAATCGTCATCCGTGGCTCGAGCCCCTGTGGCAACGCCTCACTGCACAACCGGAACGCTTGCCACACGCCTTGCTACTGGAAGGTCCACGTGGCATCGGCAAGCGCGATTTCGCGCTGGCGCTGGCTGCGGCGCGGTTGTGCGAAACGCCGCATAGCGATGGCCAGGCTTGCGGGCAATGCCCGGCTTGTCATTGGTTCGCCCAAGGATCGCATCCGGATTTTCGCCTGTTAGAACCCTTCGCCGGGGAAGGGGAGGATACGGAAGCGGAGGAGGGGGCCACTCGGAAAAAACGCGAAATTCCGATTGCCCAGGTGCGCGCGCTGGCCGATTTCGTAAACCTCTCAAGCCATCGCGCCGGCGGCCGGGTGGTCGTGGTTCATCCGGCTGAGACGCTGAATCCCGCCGCGTCAAACGCGCTGTTAAAGACCTTGGAAGAACCGAACCCCAACACGTATTTTCTGCTGGTGACGCACCAAGCCAATTTTCTGTTGCCGACAATCAAGAGCCGCTGTCATCGGATCAGCGTCTCGCAACCCAATGCCGATCAAGCCGGCGCCTGGCTGAAGCAACAAGGTGTGAACCAGGCTGAACTCTGTCTGGCACTGGCGGGCGGTGCACCGCTATTAGCACGTGAATTCGCTGATGTGGCTTATCTTCAAGCGCGGCAACAATTTTTGAGCGCGCTGGCAATACCGCAGCAACTCAATTGGCTGGCGCTGGCGGAAAGCGGTGCGCGTGCCGATCTGGCGGCGTGCTTCGATTGGCTGCAAAAGTGGCTCTATGATTTAAACAGCGTACGTCTCGCGGGCCGGGTGCGCTATAACCTGGATTTCGGTTCCGGCTTGCAGGATTTGGCGCCACGGGTTAACTTAATGCGCGTGCAGCACTTTGCGCGCGAGCTGGCGCAGATTAAACGGCGTTTGCAGCATCCTTTAAATCCGCAGCTGCTCATGGAGAGCGTGCTGCTCAATTATTTAGCGGCGGTGAGTTAATGGCGGAAGCACCTATCAAATCCAACCCAGTTGCCGCCGGTGGCGCGCGTCCCGGCGTACTGTCGCTCAGCATTAAAGAAAAATCGGCGCTGTACGCCGCCTACATGCCTTATCTCAAATATGGCGGGATTTTTATTCCCACCAACAAAACCTATCGCATCGGCGATGAGGTGTTCATGTTATTGACGCTGATGACCGATCCGAACAAGCTGCCGGTAGCGGGCCGGGTGGTGTGGATCACCCCCGCGGGTGCCCAAGGCGGAAAGACGCAGGGTATCGGCGTCGAATTCGCATCTAACGAAAGTGGCTCCGCTGCTCGCAATAAAATCGAAGGCCTGCTCGGCGGATCGCTGAAGTCCACCCGTCCGACACATACAATGTAGTTGATGGGCAGCTTATAATAGCGTTTTTGTCTGTGCCCTTATGTTCATCGATTCTCATTGCCACCTGGATTTCCCCGAGTTGGCGGAAAACCTTCCCGCATTGCTCGCTCGGATGGCGGAAAATCAAGTAACGCACGCCCTGTGTGTGTCCGTGGATTTGCCGGATTTTCCCAAAGTCCTTTCGCTCGCGGAAAATCACAGTAATTTATTCGCATCCGTCGGCGTGCATCCCGATTATCAAGATACGCCCGAGCCCAGTGTGTCCGAGTTAGTGGCGCTGGCTGCCCATCCGCGCGTTGTCGCCATCGGCGAGACTGGTTTGGATTATTTTCGCTTGAAAGGTGATTTGGAATGGCAGCGCGAACGCTTTCGCACGCATATCCGCGCTGCGCGCGCGGCCGGAAAGCCGCTGATTATCCATACCCGGGAAGCGGCGGACGACACACTTAAAATCATGCGCGAAGAGGGGGCTGCGGAGGCGGGCGGGGTGATGCATTGCTTCACTGAAAGCTGGGAGGTGGCGGAGCAAGCGATGGAAATGGGGTTTTACATTTCGTTTTCCGGCATTGTTACCTTCAAGAATGCGTTGGCGTTGAAAGCGGTAGCCAAAAAAATGCCGCTAGAGCGCATGTTGATTGAGACCGACTCCCCCTATTTAGCGCCGATACCCTTTCGCGGCAAGACCAATGAGCCGGCGCTGGTGAAGCATGTGGCCGAAGAAATCGCTCGCATAAGAGGGGAGTCTACCCTTGACATTGGCCAACACACATCTCTAAACTTCTTTAAGTTATTTTCATATGCAGATGAATAAAAACAAATTATTGTTTTTATATGTATCTATAATATCGGTTTTTTGTCTGCCGGTTCATGCCGGGGAGATCGTTGACGACGCTTTGCAATCGATCCAGTTAGATAATGCATCTGGCGTGGTTGAGGGTTTAAAACGAGGACTGGACGTCAATTTTGTCGATAGCCAGGGTAATACTCTGCTGATGATTGCGGCGCGGGAAGACAGTCGTGAATCGGCCGCGATATTAATTGGGGCGGGAGCCAAACTTTACTTGCGCAATGCGTATGGCGATAACGCTTTGTTGCTTGCTACTTTCGCCGGTCACGAGGCCATTGTCGATATGTTGCTCGCTAACGGCGCGACCATGGAGGCAAATCCGCAAGGATGGACAGCGCTGCATTATGCTGCCTATGCTGGCCACCTTCGGCTCGTGAATAAATTCCTCGCGCTCGGCGGGAAAATTGACGCCGCTACCCAGAGTGGAATGACCTCCCTGATGGCGGCGGCTATGAAGGGCCATTTAGACGTCGTTCGAAGCTTGCTAAATGCCGGAGCAGATATTGCGCTACGTGATAGCAACAATATGAGCGCAAGCGATCACGCCTTAGCGCATGCAAATACGGATATAGCGGAACTGATTGCCGGGCATCAGAAGAAGTGATTTTTCGGATAAGGGCATTTGGCGCCCTAGTGGCGCCCTAGCAGTAACTTCGCATAATGTATATTATGTCAAATAATATACAGGTCGCAAATATAGGGACTTAGCTGATTATTGGCTGACTTGTTTACCAGACAATCACCACTGCTTGGGTTTATGCTTTTAAAGGCGCTGTTCTAATCTCGTTAAGGAGAGCGGCAAGTAATGTTTCGCTCGATTGAGCGTTATGGCAGAAACGCTGTGCGGTTTTCCCTGCTCTGGTCGATTCTAGAACAACGTTCAAGGCCGCGAGCCGGGCGAAGAATGCCCTTTCTTCAGGCGATATGGAGCTGCTTATAGGGACGTTGGGTAAGAACATTTTTTCTCCGCTTAGTCAATCTAGTCCCTATTTATCGACCAGACGCGAGAGAAATTTAGGGGGCCGGAAAGAAGTGATCCCGGAGCCACCCATGCGAAACTGGAGACCCTCATCGCCCATGCGGCTTCTCTGGGAATTCCCGTACCGGGCTAAGGCAGCGCGAAGCCTTCTCCGTCTAGGCTATGTCCATAGCGGTCGACGCAATAATTTCCCGCGACGATCACTTCCGTCAGCGTACTATCTTTGGGCGCGCGCGCATATTCGAACAATATGCTTTTCACGATGCGCGCGTTTTCTCCGATGTCGCATCCCTGCCCTATCCAAGTCGGACCAATGATTTCGCTGCCGGCAGCGATTCGGCAATTGGAGCCGATATAGACCGGTCCCGTGATCGTGCATTGCTCCCAGGCGATGCGAGTATTCAGGCCCACCCAAACACCGTCGCGGATTTGCGTGCCCGGTATTTCCATTTCCGCCACTTCGCCCATCATCACGCGCTGCAGCGCGGCCCAATAGTCGGGGATTTGGCCGATGTCCACCCAATTGAAAAACCGTTTCTGCGCATAGAGCGGCAAGCCGCGCGCGACCAGCAGTGGAAACAGTTCGCTGCCGATGTCGAAGCTTTGCCCCGCCGGGATGAAATCCAGAACTTGCGGCTCAAATAAATAAATGCCGGTACTGGCGAGATCGGATTGGGCGGTTTCGCGGCTGGGTTTTTCCTGAAAGGAGAGTACCCGGTGCGTGGCGTCGGTCACCACAATGCCGTAATTCGACACCTCGTCCGGCGCGACTTGCTTCGTCACAATACTGGCGATCGCGCCTTTCGCCCGATGTTCAAAAAGCGCGGCGCCGATATCCAGATCGATGAGGGCGTCACCGCAAATGACTAAAGTAGTTTCATCGAAAAAGCCGCCGAAATCTTGAATCTTGCGCATGCCACCGGCAGAGCCTATGGGTTGCGGCACCATTTCGCCGTTACGCAGTTCGCCTTCGAAGGAATAGCCGATCTCCACGCCGAAACGCCGGCCATCGCCAAAATAGCTTTCTATTTTTTCGTGAAGATAGCTGACGTTCACCATAATCTGTTTGACGCCATACTTCGCCAGATGATCGACTAAATACTCCATCACCGGCTTGCCCAGAATCGGGATCATGGGTTTGGGCAAATCGTAGGTCAAAGGGCGCACGCGCGTGCCCTTACCCGCGGCAAGTATCATTGCTTTCACAGGGACTACCTCGGCTTTCTCGAATGGTTTTTCATTATTGAAGCGGCGGAACGCGGCGCCGTTTGACCCAGATATGCCATAACAAACTATAAGCCAGCAGTGCCAAAGCGGCGCTCGTCATCGCGGCCAAAGTGGCTTGCTTAAACAAATTGTGCAGCACCAGTAATTCCGTGGGCGTAGCTGGCGCGCTGCGCATAGTAATTGCCGCAACTGCCGCGGACGTGAAAAGCACGCCACCTAAAATAAGTCCGCGCTGTGCCGGTGACAAGACAGGATCGACGGGTACTACGGCCTGCGCCGATTGGGTACGCAACCAGCGCCATGACCAAGTGACGAGCAAAGAAACCCCCAAAACATTGCTCGCTTGTTGCAAAACTTCATACCCCGCCAGGGGATAATTTCCTACAGTGAGCCAAATTGAGCGCAACACCGGCAAGGCCATAGTCACCGGAGCGTGTCGATGCGTGAATGCATCCCAAGCGATATGTGTCGTGGCGCCGACCAGCAGCGACAACGATACCGCGCTCCAGCTTGCGTCCGGTAAACGCCCTGGCTTAAGCCAAGGGGCAATCCGGGTGGCAATCGCTGGTGGCAGCAATAGCGCCAGTGGTTGCTTGAGTAATAGATGATACAAAAGGTAAAGCGCGATACCCACCGGCCAACAAAACCAGACTAGACCACTGACGCTATGGGATGCACTGCGGGTGACCGCAAGTGGTAAAAAATAATGCATATCGGGTGTCAAGCTGCCAATGATCAGCGCCGACAGCACGCCATAGCGGCCCAAGCGGCGATAAAAAGGCAGCGCCGCGGCAGGATGAACGAGCATGAAGGGCATAGTGATTCGCTTGTAATGTCGACCTTAAAAGGGAGCCGAAGCCGGCGTTTTGCAAGTGCTACTAAGGGATAAAACCGCGCGGGACATGATGCTAGGCATTCTGGCTTGAGGCCTGAGGTACGATGTTTGCATGGGGTCCACGGTTTCCAAAAAGAATGGGGCAACAACGAGTCAAAATTAAGGATAAAGGGTAACTTAAGCCTAAAGCAAGAATGGGAAATACGACCGTCCAAATCCAAGAAGATTCCTTGAAGTCATGCGGCCACCCAAACAGGATCACGCCGATACCGGTGAATAAGCTGTACAACAACAAATGGGTGGGGAAAATAATAATCGTATTATTGGCGATCCAGCTCAGCGCCCGCTTGCTCGGCAACAGCAGGGACGCAAATAATAGCGCAAAGATTCCAAGATAGGCGTTCACAAAATAAGGCAGACGCAATTTGCCGAAATCCAGCAAATTTAAATCCACTTTGCCGTTCAGCGCCGTGCCCGCTAGCAAGCCTAGGCACAGAGCCAAGGCGAAAATGGCGACGCGCGTACGCGATAAGTTAGTGAGTTGCGGAAGATATCCACGCGTGTAATGCCCGGTAGCATAAAACCCCAGCGCGATAAGCGTGCTATCCAAAGTCCATGGCCAACGCGGCCAACTACTGACGTAAACGAGGGTAAACACGAGTCCGAGCAGATTGAATACGACTGCCAAGAATCCCGCGGAAAAAAATCTTTTGGCGATGAAGAAAATACACGTAGTCATAAACAAGCATACGAAAAACCATAGCACCGCATTTACCACCCAGGCTTGCTGGCTGCCTACGATCAAGCCCCACAAGGGTTCCCACCAAGTGATGGGCCCGATCTTTTGCGCCGCAGCGGCAAGGCGATGCGTCGGCAGCCAATATAGATAAGAGAGCATGAAGAAAAATAAGTAAGGGATTCCCAGCCCACGTATTTGCGCCATGATGAAACGCGAAAGCGGCAGCGCGAGTTTGCGCTCGGTTAACACTAGGCCGGAAACGAAGAAAAATACGGGCATGTGAAAAGCGTAAATAAAATTCATCGCAAACTGATTTAAACCCGGTGCATGGCCTAGAAGTACTAGCAACATGGCAATGGCTTTTACATTATCGATGTATTCGATACGCTGCGCGCTAAAGGGAGGTTGCTGCATGCGACCTGCCTTAGCGGTAGCGATAACAATACAAAAGGAAGCGCATGATATCTACTGTATAGCGGCGTAGTAGCCGGCGAGGCTCTAAACACAAACGATAGAGCCATTCCAGGTGCAGACTTTGCACTACTCGAGGCGCGCGTGGTTTAGCACCGGCCCAAAAATCGAATAAGGCACCCACACCCATCACTAGGGGTACATTTAACGCCTCCCAGTGTTGCATGATCCATTGTTCTTGTACTGGGTTACCGAGCGCGACCAGCAAGATATCGGGTTTGGCGCGCTCGATACGTTCGAGCAGCCGAATTTCACTCATGCCGGCATAGCCGTCGCATATCCCCACCACTTCCTGGCCTAATTGCTGGCGCGCATATTCGGCGGCACGCCCTATTACCTGCGGTTTGCTGCCGAGCAAAAATAAACGCAAGGGACGAACGGCTTGGCGTAATAAATACGGCGTGAAATCTGTACCGTTTAAATTCTCTTTAAAGCGGCTTCGATGAATCAGCAACGCGGCGATATCCATTCCTATTCCATCATTCACGATGAGTACCGACTCGGTATCCATCTTGTCGGACAGTCCCCGGCACTTAACAACGAAATTGGTATTGGCAAAGAACAACACTACGCGGCGCTGCCGCTGGAGACTATCAAGCAAATGCTTCGCCAGCTCTGGCGCGGTCGTCTGAAGCACTGGGAAATTACCCAAAATAATTTTATCGAAAGGCATTATTGCGTCCTGATTCAGTTTGCAAGATTTTTTAATGAAGAGGAATGTTTATATTCTTCATAAGGAATTCGTTTAAAAAAGAAAAAGAAAAAGCCAAGCGTATTGTTCAGCTTACATTTGCGCTTCAGGCTCGGATTCAGGAGATAGCTGATCGCATCCTTGAGAAAGACCGCGACTTTCTTCATCGCCCTCACATAGAAATCTTTTCGCGATCCGTACTTATAGAGAATGTAAGCATAGGTCGACCCGCTCCGATAATAGCGGGTTGTAATCCATTGTTCATTTAAGCGCTCCTCAGGATAGATTTCGTAAATAACCGCGGAGGCGCACTGGACCATTTTGTAATTCTTGCGGTACAGCCGCATGAACAAGTCACAATCTTCACCACCCGCTAGCGCGAGCTTTGCATCGAAAGGCTCATAGCCTTCTTTATCGAAGATTTCTTTTTTGAATAGCACATTGCTGGTATTGCCATCGCTAATGAGGGTGCCGGTTGTGCGGCAGGCGGTTTCATCGTCAAAAAAACCGGATTGCAGAATATCTCGCGGGGGTGGCACGGTGAATTTCGCTTCCCGTTTTCCAACAACGATGTCGGCTTGGTATAGCATGGCGGTGGTAACCAGGTCCTGCAGCCAGTGGCGCGAGACCTCCACGTCATCATCCGTAAAAGCGATATAGCTGAAATAGTCGGACGCATTTTTTACCATGCGTAACGCCCTGTTACGGGCATGGCTGATACCCGGTTTTTCTTCTATCTCACAGGAAATTTCAAAGCGGTAAGCGCCCTGCTCTTTTTCGATGAAATCATATCCAGCGTGTGACACAGAATCATTATCTGCGACAAAAACCGCGAAACTTCCCTGATCTAAGACAAGGTTTTGGAGAGAATCCAGTACGTTTTTCAGACCTTGGGGTCGCTTATAGGTACAGATACAGATTGCAA
>JANYAU010000006.1 GCA_025361165.1 Betaproteobacteria bacterium
GTCAATCAGCCATCGATGCAAGCCTTACCACAAGAATACCGGCACGAACCGGCACTCGCGCTCGCCAGCGGCGAAGATGGCCTTGATCACATTCGCGTTATTCTGCAGCAGGCGGCCCAACATTTGAATCCGGACGGACTCTTGGTGCTGGAATTGGGGCATAACCGCGCCGCGCTGGAGAGTGCCTTCCCGCAACTGGAATTCACTTGGCCGGAAACCAGTGCGGGAAATGATTTCGTGTGCATGATTGAGCGCGAAAAATTGAATAAGCTTTGATAAAAGCCCTATGGCGCTTTTTAGAAACGCTTTGTCATCGTGATACAATCATAAAACCGCAACCGTACCGGGCCATGATGTCAGGCTCGTGCTACATCTTTTGCAATCCCTCCGCCGAAACGGCGGGCTAAAAAACGACCATAGGAGGAGCCATGCAACAACAGCTCGATATTTTCGTTAATTCGCTGAATTCTTTTTGGACCAAACTAGCAGCATTCGTCCCGCAGTTGCTTGCTGCCTTGGTGCTGCTTATTTTCGGCTGGATCGTCGCCAAGCTATTACGCGCCGGGGTTCGTCAATTTTTACGCGTCATGCATTTCGACCGGCTCGCGGAAAAATCCGGCATCGAAGCCTTTCTCAAACATGGCGAATTAGAGGTATCTCTCACTAATTTGCTTTCGGAGTTGGTGTATTGGCTGGTGATGCTGGTCGTCGTGATTCTGGTTTCGGATAGTCTGGGGCTTTCCAAAGTCACCGAACTATTCAACCAGGTGGTGCTCTATATACCCCATATCATTATCGCGATCATCGTGTTGGTCTTCGGCACGCTCCTCGCGCGCGCCATTAACCGGATTATCTTCGCCTATCTCAAGAACATCGGCGTCGACGGCGCGCTCACCATCAGCACCGTTTCGGAATACGCCATCCAAGTGTTCGTCGTATTCGTGGCGCTAGAGCAATTAAACATTGGCACGCAGTTACTTACCGTGGCCTTCGCCATCGGTTTCGGTGCGATCTGTTTAGCGCTCGCACTGGCGTTTGGATTAGGGGGTAAAGAGTGGGCGGCGGATATGATTGATCGCCTGGCGAACAAAAAGAAATAAGCCGGCTGTGGGAGCAATCGGGAAACCGCTCCCACAGGGGCTCAATTACAAGTCGCCGTTAGCGCCGGCTTTCATAATGTTTTCCAAACTATCGCGCACTTCGATCGCACGGGCTTTGAGTTCAGGCTGCAAATGAGCCGCGTTGATAAGCAGATTGAGATCCATCATCACCAGCCAGCCTTGGCCTTTTGCGTCTTCCACCAGCGCGATGCGGCAGGGTAAATAGGCGGCAAAATCCAAGCTGTAGTTCAACATTTGGCGCGCAGTCATCGCATCGCAAAATTGATAAATGGTCGCGCGTGGTTCGGGCTTGCCGGTAATGGCTTCAACTTGTTTGGAGAGCGGTAATTCCGCGACCAATTTCATATTCAGGCCGTTGGCGCGTAGCTTCATCGACTCCGCGGCATCATCGAGGCTTACGCCTTTGGCGAGGGGCATTTTCACCACTGTCTCGCCCAGGGAATGGATGACCGGCGCGGCTTGCTTTACGTGCTGGGCCGGTTTTTCCTTGGCCAGCACGAGTGGGCTGGCTAGGCTTGACATCGTGACTAGACACAACATGACGCTTCGTAACATGGGGTTTCTCCTCTTGCGGTTCAATCATGCCCACTGATCTGAGTAGGGCTTCCACTTGCAACGGTTCCAAGTCCAGCGATTGTCCACGCTTTACACGGGATGGCAACATGATATCACCATAACGCACGCGAATTAAACGCGACACCATTAAGCCGATGGCTTGAAAGATGCGGCGTACTTCGCGCTTGCGGCCTTCCTTCAACACCACATGATACCAGTGGTTGGAACCCTCCCCACCCTGGTCTTCGATGCGGTCAAACTTGGCAATGCCTTCTTCCAATTCGATGCCATCCAAGAGCTGCTGCGCTTGCGCCTGGCTGAGTAAGCCCATGATGCGGACTGCGTACTCGCGCTCGATTTCGTAGCGCGGATGCATCAGCCGATTGGCCAAATCGCCGGACGTGGTAAACAGCAATAAGCCGCCGCTATTGATATCGAGCCGGCCCACCGCTATCCATTTCGCGCCACGCAGCCGCGGCAACTGTAAAAACACGCTGGGACGGCCTTCCGGGTCATCGCGCGAGACGATCTCGCCTTCCGGCTTGTTGTAGAGCAGCACACGCGGCGGCCGCGGTTTGCCGGTTTTCGATTCGAGCTTAAAGCGGAACGGTTTTTTGTCGATCATCACCCGATCGCGCAGCTCGATACTCTGGCCGATCGTCGCCAGCGCGCCATTAACGGATATACGGCCCGCGCGAATCCAATCCTCGATCTCGCGGCGCGACCCTAGGCCCGCCGCGGCCAGGAGTTTATGCAGGCGTTCCGGCATCGGCTTCCGTCATATCAGATTGGGGGGTAGGCCGAGCTTCAAACTCAGGCATGGCTTCGGTGATCAACATTTGCTCGTTGACGATAAACTGATCGAGCGAAGGCAATTCCTGCAAGGAACGCAGATTCAGATCATCGAGAAATTGTTTGGTGGTGGCATACAGCGCAGGGCGCCCCGGCACCTCGCGGTTGCCGATGACATCGATCCAGCCGCGCCCCTCCAGGGTCTTGAGAATATTCGGCGAAACCGTCACGCCACGAATGTCTTCGATGTCGCCGCGCGTGACAGGCTGACGATAGCTAATAATCGCCAAGGTCTCCAACACCGCGCGCGAATACTTAGGCGGCTTCTCCGGGCTCAAGCGGTCGATATAACGCTGATACTCGGGCCGCGCCTGAAAGCGCCAACCGGTCGCCACCTGCACCAGTTCCACGCCACGCGCCAGCCAATCGACCTTGATTTCATCCAGCACTTTACGCAAATTATCATGATCGATTTCGGTCTCGAACAATTTGCCGAGCTGATGCAACGACAGCGGCTCGTGGCTCACGAGCAGCGCGGTTTCCAGAATGAGCTTCACCTCACTCAGATTCTCGTCCATGGTCTTCACTCTCAAGGCGTTTGACGTAAATCGGGGCATACACTTCCTGTTGGGTGACTTCGATTAAACGCTCTTTCGCCAACTCCAAAATCGCGAGGAAAGTCACCACTAGTTCGGGTACGCCCGCACTCGGGTTAAATAATTCGATAAACTCGACGAAGCGACCGTGCGCCAATGCGCGCAGTATCTGCGTCATATGCTCGCGCACCGATAGTTCATGGCGCGTGATGCGATGATGGCGGGTGTTCTTGGCGCGCGCCACCAGCGACTCCCACGCGGACTGCAAGTCCAGCACACTCACCTGCGGCATGCGTACCTCGGCAACGCGCTCCAAATACACTTGCACCAGGGTAATATCGCGCCCTACCTGCGGCTGCGACTCCAGCTTGTGCGCGGCGTATTTCATCTGCTCGTATTCGAGCAAACGCCGCACCAATTGGGCGCGCGGATCTTCTTCGGGATTGTCTTGCGGCTTGGGTGGGCGCGGCAGCAGCATGCGTGACTTGATCTCCGTCAGCATCGCTGCCATCACCAAATATTCCGCCGCCAACTCCAATTGCGTGTGGCGCAACAAGTCTACATACACCATGTATTGGCGCGTCAACTCCGCCATCGGGATATCGAGAATATCCAAATTGTGCTTGCGGATCAGATACAACAGCAGATCGAGCGGGCCTTCGAAGGCATCCAGGATGACTTCCAGCGCATCGGGCGGGATATACAAATCCTGCGGCATTTGCAGGATCGGCTCGCCATAGACACGGGCAACGGGCTGAACTTCGGCGAGAGTGGCTGCTGTCATAGGATACTTAATCAACGCGGATTGGGTAAATGCCCGAATGGAGGGAAATTATAACCTAAGGGGGCAGCCCTCGCTTATGTTCTCGGCCATTGCGCGAGGTTCGATATTTTGAACGAATTAAGAAAACAATCATATTGCCGCGAGATGGACGACTCGGTGATATTTGGCATTTTGTGCAAGCAAATTTTGTTGTAAGGCCGCTTCGATACTCCCGACTAAACCCGTAAGCAAATCAACTATTCGCCTTAAAAGGCGTGGGAGTACGTATTGTCTAGGTGCGATTTTCCGCGTCATTTTTGTTTCAAAAATCACTCAGGAGCGATAAATATGAACAAGCAAGATCTTTTGGTTAAATCCGCAATCGCCAGTCTTCTGGCTTTCGGCACCATGACTATGAATACGGGCGCATTGGCCGCGGATAAGCCGAAGATGGAACAGTGCTTTGGCATCGCCAAGGCTGGCAAGAATGATTGCGCCGGCGGCAAGGGCAGCACCAATACCTGCGCGGGTACCGCCAAAAAAGACGCGCAGAAAGATGCATTTGTACTCGTACCCAAAGGAACCTGCGACAAGATCGTCGGCGGTACGGTTGGCACAATGTAATCAGAAGATGATCGCTCACCCATTGTGCGATCGCGCAGCAAGCCCCATTCCGGCAAACACCGGGATTGGCTTGCGCGCCAAGCACTACAAAGACATCTTATCGTCACTCCCCGATGTCGGATGGTTCGAAGCCCATAGCGAAAACTACTTCGCCGATGGCGGGCAAGCGCTTTATTACCTGGAGCAAATCCGCTCCAACTACCCATTGAGTTTACATGGCGTTGGCTTGTCGTTGGGGTCGACCGATCCGCTCAACATGGCCCATTTGCGCAAGCTGAAATCGCTCGTCCAGCGCTTCGAGCCTGGACTGGTATCGGAACATTTATCGTGGGGCTCGATCTCAGCGCGCTACCTCAATGATCTGCTTCCCCTTCCCTATACTGAGGAAGCGCTATCGCATGTCGCGCACCGCATCGAGCAGGTGCAGGACTTTCTGGGTAGGCAGATGCTGATTGAAAATGTATCCAGTTACCTGCAGTTTAAGCAATCCACCCTTCCCGAGTGGGAATTTTTGGCAGAGATTGCGGCGCGTTCTGGTTGCGGCATCCTGTTGGACGTTAATAACATTTATGTCAGCGCCGTGAATCATCAATTCGACCCGCTGGTTTATCTGCGCGCCGTGCCGGCAGAAGCCGTGCAGGAAATTCACCTCGCGGGATTCGACAGTAACGGTGAATGTCTGATCGACACCCACAGCAAACCCATCTGCGAAGATGTCTGGACGCTTTATCGTCAGGCATTGGCACATGTTGGCAACGTGCCAACGCTGATCGAGTGGGATACGGATATTCCCGAGTTCGCCGTCTTGCTGGAAGAAGCCAGAAAGGCGGAAGCCATGCTTCAGGAGGTTCGCCATGAGCGCGTTGCGTGAGTTGCAGCAAGGATTCATGGGAGCCATGGTCGGCAGGGAAAGCCCTTCTCTCGCACAGCACCTTGTCGGCACGGATACAGAGAGTGTGTGGCGTACTGAGATTTACCGTAACAACGCTTTCAGCAACCTGCAAGGCGCGCTAGCGTCAGCCTATCCGGTCATGGTCAAACTGGTGGGATCCGATTTCTTCCACTATGCAGCAAAGGAATATTGTTATCAGCATCCTTCAGTGAGCGGCGATCTCCACAGTTTTGGTGAGGAATTTGCCGGCTTTCTAGCGGCACTTACCTCTGTTGCTCAATTACCTTATCTCCCTGACGTCGCAAAGTTGGAATGGATTTGTCACAAGGCTTACTTTGCGGCTGACCACGCACCGCTTCCGCTTGACCAATTAATGCTGGTGGAGCCGGAACGCTACGGCGATCTGACATTTAAACTGCACCCGGCGTGCGCCTTGCTTAAGTCGGCATTTCCCGTCGACCGCATCTGGGCAGTCAATCAGGACGATTACATCGGAGAACAGGCTGTCGATTTGTCCAGCGGGGGGGCCGCCATCCTAGTTAAACGGACTATTTATCGCGTTGAAGTCCTTAGGCTGCCGAGAAGTGAATGGGGGTTTTTGCAGGCACTGTCAACCGGCCATACTTTTTCTGCTGCTTGCGCCACCGCACTTCAAATCGATCCGGATCTGAACTTGGGCACGACCCTGCAACACTGGGTGAACGAAGCAATCTTGGTGGACTTTGCCATTGCAACATAGCGAACAACAAAACAAAAAGGAGATACTCATGTCCATCATTCAAACACTGATGCGCCCCGCCAAACTCGCCATACGCGGGCTGGATTACATTAGCCCCTTAGCGGATCTGGGAATCAGGCTCTACGTTGCCGATATTTTCTGGAAATCCGGATTGACCAAAATTGCGAGTTGGGACAGCACGGTCTACCTGTTTGCCAACCTTTACAACGTACCCTATTTATCACCGGAAGTAGCGGCCGCCTCCTCTACTGCGGTTGAGCTTGGGGGCGCGGTGCTGCTGGCTGTGGGTTTGGCTTCCCGGTTCGGTACCGCCGCATTGTTCATTCTCAATATTGTTGCCGTTATTTCCTATCCGGATCTTTCGGATGCGGGACGTCAAAATCACGTTTATTGGGGCATGCTGCTGCTGATATTCCTGCTGCATGGGCCAGGGAAGCTATCCATTGACCACTTCATCCGCAAGAAATTGATGGGATAACTTTGCATGATGATGCGGTAGCCATCATTCGCAGACAGGCCGGAAAACACAACGAGCGGAAATTAAGAATTTTCGATTCCCCGAAGAGAAGTTAAGGTGCCTGCTTGTGGAATGCCTTAACTGTAATTCAATCCCATCACCTCCCGCACATCGCGCAGCGTTTCCTGCGCCAGTTCGCGCGCTTTTTCGCAGCCGTCGGCAATGAGATTGCGAATCAAGGTCGGGTCTTCTTCATAGGGTTTAGCGCGTTCAAACATGGGCTTTTGCTCTTCCAGCACACTATCGATCACCGGCTGTTTGCATTCCAGGCAGCCGATGCCCGCGCTCCTGCAGCCGGCTTGCACCCATTGTTGCGTGGCCTCATTGGAGTACACCAGGTGAAATTGCCATACCGGGCATTTTTCCGGATCGCCGGCATCGGTGCGGCGCACGCGCGCCGGATCGGTAGGCATGGTGCGGATTTTTTTTACCACGCTGTCGGTGTCTTCTCGGAGGGCGATGGTGTTGTTGTAGGATTTGGACATCTTTTGCCCATCCAGCCCCGGCATTTTAGCGGTGGCGGTGAGCAACGCTTGCGGCTCACCCAAGATCATTTTGCCGCCGCCTTCCAAGTAGCCAAATAGCCGCTCTCTATCGCCCATCGAAAGGTTCTGCGCTTCGTTGAGCAGCGCTTTGGCGGATTCCAGCGCTTCGTCGTCGCCCTGCTCTTGGTAGCGCGTGCGCAGTTCGTGGTACAGCTTGGCTTTTTTCGAGCCGAGTTTCCTCACCGCTAGCTGCGCTTTTTCCTCAAACCCCAACTCGCGACCATAGAGATGATTGAAGCGGCGCGCGATTTCGCGCGTGAACTCGATGTGCGGCACTTGGTCTTCGCCTACCGGGACTTTGTTGGCGCGGTAAATCAAGATATCCGCGCTTTGCAGCAAGGGGTAGCCGAGAAAGCCGTAAGTCGAGAGGTCTTTCTCGGTGAGCTTTTCTTGCTGATCTTTGTAGGTTGGCACACGCTCCAGCCAGCCCAGCGGCGTCATCATCGATAGTAGCAAATGCAACTCGGCATGTTCCGGCACGCGCGATTGGATAAACAGCGTGGCATGTGCGGGATCGACACCGGCGGCGACCCAATCCAGCACCATGTCCCACACGCTTTGTTGGATGAGGTGCGGGTTGTCGTAATGCGTGGTCAGCGCATGCCAATCGGCGACGAAGAATAAGCATTCGTATTCGTGCTGCAATTCGATCCAGTTTTTGAGCACCCCGTGGTAATGGCCTAGATGCAGACTACCGGTGGGGCGCATGCCGGATAGCACGCGTTCGACGAACATAGAAAACCTTTCTTACATACCGAACAAGGAATGCAACAGATTAATGCTAAATTGCACCATGGGATAAATTATAAAACCACCCGGCGAATTAAATTCGATCAGCAATAAGCCAATCATAATAAACATGCCATAGGGTTCTATTTTCGCGAAATTATAAGCATAGGGTTGGGGCAACAAGCTGACCGCGACGCGGCCGCCATCGAGCGGCGGCAAGGGGATGAGATTCAGCACCATCAGGACCACATTAATTGTAATGCCCGCTTGAGACATGGCATAAAACCAAGCGGCTGCATTGCCCCCGGGACTACTCAGCGCCAGCTTCGCAACCATTATCCATAGCAGCGCCATAAATAAATTCGAGGCTGGCCCGGCAATCGCGACCCACAGCATATCTTTCTTGGGATTGCGTAAGCGCCCAAAATTGACCGGTACCGGCTTGGCCCAGCCGAACAAAAATCCAGCCGTGAGAAACATCACCAGCGGCACTAGAATCGTTCCGACCGGATCAATATGGCGTAGCGGATTCAGGCTAATGCGTCCGGCTTGATACGCCGTCAGATCGCCAAAATGTTTTGCTACATAGCCATGCGCTGCTTCATGCAGGGTAATCGCGAACAACACTGGCAAGGCCAAAATCGATATTTGCACCAAGGCTTGCGATAAATTCATCAATGCTCCAATCCAAATAATCCCAAATCACCTCGGCCCTTGCGCACCACGGCCGGCAGTTCGCCGGTGAGGTCGATCACGGTGGTCGGCTCCAAACCGCAGGAACCGGCATCCATAATCAGCGCCACTTGTTTTTCCAAGCGCTCGCGAATCTCGTCTAAGTCGTTAAGTGCGCGATCATCGCCCGGCATAATCAAGGTGGAGCTTAATATCGGCTCACCCAATTCTGCGAGCAAGGCTTGCGCCACCGGGTGTTGCGGCACACGCAGGCCGATGGTGGCGCGTTTCGAGTGTAGCAAGCGGCGCGGAACTTCGCGCGTGGCTTCCAAAATAAACGTGTAACTTCCCGGCGTCGCGGCTTTCAGTAAACGAAATTGCTGATTGTCCACGCGCGCGTAATGGGCGATCTCGGATAGATCGCGGCATACCAAAGTAAATTGATGCTCGTCACCCACTTGCCTAATGTCGCGGATGCGGCGCTCGGCGTCCTTGTCGCCGATGTGACAACCGAGCGCATAACAAGAATCGGTGGGATACACGATCACGCCGCCGGCGCGCACGATTTCGGCCGCTTGGCGTATCAGCCGCGGCTGGGGATTTTCTGCATGAATGGAAAAATACTGGGCCATAGAGAGTATTGAAGAGGCGCGGCGACAAAATCACCGCGCATCATGCTGCGAGATTCAGCACCTCTTCCCAGTCGCGCCACACCGGCTCGCATTGGCTCGGCAGATCGGGTAGCCGGCCCATGTCCATATAGCTATGGCCGGGGCCGTGATAATCCGAGCCGCGCGAGGCGCGCAAGCCGAATTGCTGGGCGAGTTGTGCATACTGCCCATATTGATCCGGATGGTGGCTGCCGCAAACGACTTCCACGCCTACACCGCCCAATTGCTTGAATTCGGAGAGGAGATCGCCCGTGAGGGTTTTGCCTAAATCGTAGCGGCCGGGGTGCGCGATCACCGGTATGCCGCCGGCACCTAGAATCCAGGTCAACGCTTCTTCCAGGCTAGCCCAAGTATGTTGCACATAGCCGGGTTTGCCTTTGACCAAGTAGCGCTTGAACACGGCTTTCAGGTCTTTGGCGTGGCCATGGGCAATCAAAAAGCGCGCAAAATGGGTGCGGCTGATGATGCCTTCCGTGGTGTGCTGCTGGGCGCCTTCGAGGCTGCCCAAGATGCCGACTTTGCTCAACTCGTCGGCGATACGCTGCGCCCGGGTAAAACGCGATTCACGTATCCGCGCCAGGCCTTGTTGCAAGACGGGGTATTCCGGGTCGATACGCAGGCCCACAATATGCAGCGTGCGATTGCGCCAAGTGACGGAAATTTCGGTTCCGGCGATCAAGGTAATGCCCGCTTGCGCCGCCTCATCCCTCGCCTCGCCTATCCCGGCCACGTCATCGTGATCGGTCAGCGCGAGCACCTGCACGCCCTGGGCGGCGGCGTGGCGCACCAGTTCCCGCGGCGTCATCAGACCGTCGGAAACCGTGGAATGGCTATGCAGATCGACTTTAATCATTGGGTGACATGAAGGAAAACTCACAAATCATAGCAAAACGCCGCTATTCTGTCTGTTTTGCTCATGTTAAACTTGCCCGCTTCATATGCACTCTGCTTGGCTCTCGCTAGGTGGATCCCATGACCGAACTGCAAGAAATCCAAACCCTGTTCTCCGGCGCTGCTCGTGCTATCGAATCG
>JANYAU010000133.1 GCA_025361165.1 Betaproteobacteria bacterium
AGGGACTCACCTTTCTGCCAGCGATCCCACATAAGGGCTTTCTGGCTTTCGGAGTAATAGATCCGGGGTCTTTGTTTCATCAGCAACACTCCTTCCGCTTATGCAGTATTTAGTGTGTTGCATCCACCAGTTGAATCCGCACCGTAAAGCGGCCATTCGCCGATCTATCAATTTTTTCCATCGCCTGTTTTTGGCGAGCTTTGTAACTGCAGCTTCGTGCCACAAACGGTCATACGCCAATTGCCATGGCATGACTGATAGCTGCTAGTAAGCGGTCGTTGAGAGCTACATAGCTAGCCTCCCCGTGGCATGTATGTACAGGATTTTCCGGTCACCCAAGATAATTGCCCCGCTTGCTTCGGGGGGAGCAGCGGGGACCCAGCGACGTACTCCTTGCGAGTAGAGAGCTAGGAGAGAGGGAAACAGTTATGGCGAATTTCATCTTCCCGCTTGGCCGATACCATGACCGTTAGCCGCGCGAACGCTCGCGCACGAAGTGAATCAACCCCGGCATGAAGGACACCGCCACGATGCCGAGTATCACCACCGTAAGATGGTTTTTAATCAGCGGAATATTGCCGAAGAAGTAGCCGGCCAGCACTAGCGAATTGATCCAGGCCACCGCACCCAAAATACTAAACAGCACGAAACGGCCGTAGAGCATGTGGCCGATACCGGCCACAAAGGGCGCGAAAGTGCGCAGAATTGGCAGGAAACGCGCCAGCAATACCGTCTTGCCGCCATGCTTTTCGTAAAATGCCTCGGTCTTATCCAGATAGGCGCGGTTCAGCCAGCGCGATTGCACCTTGAATACCCGTGGCCCGAGAAAACGTCCGATCCAGTAATTCGTGTTATCGCCAAGAAACGCCGCCGCCATCAGCAGCCAAATTAGCCATTGCACATCCAGCGCACCCGTCGCCGCCAAAGTCCCGGCCACGAACAACAGCGAATCACCCGGCAAAAATGGCGTCACCACCAAGCCGGTTTCACAATAAATAATCAGGAACAAAATGCCGTACACCCAATGGCCATAGTGCGCGATCAACGCCGTCAGGTGCTGATCAAGGTGCAACACCAGATCGATGAATTGCGCGAGTAGTTCCACAGGTGAGTCTCAGCGCAGCGCCGAGCTTAAGGCAGCACTTCGGCTTCCGGCTTCTTTTCCGTCTTGATGAAATCCTCGCGCGAGACGCCGAGCCACATCACGATCGGACTAGCCACCAGCACCGAGGAATAAGTGCCCACCACGATGCCGATGGTCAGCGCCAGGGCGAAGTAGAATAAAATTTCGCCGCCCAGAATCAGCATGGAGAACACCATGAGTTGCGTCATGACGTGGGTCATGACCGTCCGCGATAGGGTGCGAGTGATCGCGTTGTCGATGACCTCCGCCACGCTACCTTTACGCATCTTGCGGAAATTTTCGCGGATCCGGTCGAACACCACCACGGTGTCGTTCACGGAATAACCCAGAATCGCCAGCAACGCCGCCAGCACCGTCAGTGAGAATTCCCACTGGAACAGGGCAAACAGGCCGACGATGATCACCACGTCGTGGAAAGTGGCGACGATCGCGCCCACGGCAAACCGCCATTCGAAGCGCAGCGCGAGGTAAAGCACAATCCCCGCCGACACCGCCAGCAGCGCCAGCGATCCGTCATAGAGCAGTTCCTGCCCCACTTGCGGGCCGACGAACTCGACACGCTGCAGCGCCACATCCGGCGTTTGCTGCTTCAGCACACCCAACACTTGCTCGGACAGCTGTGCGCTGGTCACGCCTTGTTTTACCGCCAGGCGAATCAACACATCGCGCGAGGTACCGAAGTTTTGCGCGCTCGCATCGGCATAACCATGGGCGACCAAATACTCGCGAATCTTTTGCACTTCCGCCGCTTGCGTGTAACGCACTTCCATCACCGTGCCGCCGGTGAAATCCACGCCCAAATTCAGCCCTTTCCACACCAAGAACACAATGGCGAGCAGGAAAGTAGCAGCGGAAACGTAAGAGGTCACCTTCGCATACTTCATGAAGGGGATGTCGTGCTTGATGTGAAATAATTCCATGATCTTTCCTTGATGCGCCGCTTAGCCGATCGAAATGCCGTTGAGTTTCTTCACTCGCCCGTAGGTCAGGTTGATGACGCCGCGCGATACGGTGACCGCGCTGAACATCGAAGTCAAAATCCCGATACACAAGGTCACCGCGAAACCGCGCACCGGACCCGAGCCGAGCCAGAACAGAAAAAAGCCGGCGATCAGTGTCGTGATGTTGGAGTCGAAAATCGTGTCCCAAGCGCGGTCGAAACCGGCATGGATTGCCGCTTGGGGCGAATTGCCGTTGCGCAATTCCTCGCGGATGCGCTCGAAGATCAGCACGTTGGCGTCGATCGCCATGCCCACCGTGAGCGCGATACCGGCGATACCCGGCAGCGTCAGCGTGGCCTGCATCAGCGACAAAATGGCCACCAGAAGCAGCACGTTCACCCCCAGCGCGAAGCTGGCGATAACACCGAACACCCGGTAATAGACAATCATAAACGTCACAATCAGCGCGAAGCCGATCATGGTGGAATTGAAACCGCGCGCGATATTATCGGCGCCCAGGCTCGGGCCGACGGTGCGCTCTTCGATAATTTCCATCGGCGCCGCCAGCGCGCCGGAACGCAGTAACAGCGCGACATTATTCGCCTCATCGGTGGAAAAGCGTCCGGTAATCTGCACCCGCCCGCCCGGAATTTCGGTTTGAATGACGGGCGCGGTGACCACTTCCTCCTGCCCCTTCTCGATCAACAAAATCGCCATGCGCTTGCCGATATTCTCCCGCGTAAGTTGCTGGAAAATCCGCGCGCCACGATTATCCAAGGTGATATGCACCGAGGGACCACCATGCTCGTCGAAACCCGGGCTGGCGTCGGTAATGGATTCGCCCGTCAATACGACGCTATTTCGTACCAGCACCTTGCCGCCGTCGCGTTCGGTAAAGAGCTTAGCGCCCAGCGGCACTTGGCCTTGCAGCGCAGCCGCCACATCGGTATCGGTAAAATCCGCCATGCGAATTTCCAGGGTCGCGGTCCGGCCCAAAATTTGTTTCGCGCGCGCCGTATCTTGAATGCCCGGTAATTGCACCACGATGCGATCCGTGCCCTGCTGCTGGATAATCGGCTCCGCCACGCCCAACTCGTTGACCCGTTTGCGCAGCGTCGTCAGATTCTGTTTGACATCGAGCTCTTGGCGCTGGGTCAGCGCTTCCGGCCGCAGCGCAGCCATCAATGCCGGCTCGTTACCGTTCTGCACTTCTTTCAACAGCAAATCCGGCTCGCGGTTGGCAATCACGTCTTTGCCCTGGTCACGCGCCGCCGTATCGGGGAAGGTAATGCGCACTTCTCCGCCCTGACGCGAAACGCTGCTGTATTGCACTTTTTTCTCGCGCAATACACTGCGCACGTCGCTGGCGTGACGCTCCATGGCCTTGCTGAACGCCGCCTTGGTATCCAGTTGCAACAAGAAATGCACGCCGCCGCGCAAATCCAGACCCAAATACATCGGCAGTGCACCGATCGAAGTTAGCCACGCAGGCGAGCGCGGCAATAAATTTTGTGCGACAACATAGTCTTCGCCCAACTGCTCGCGCAATGCGGTACTGCCTTTGGTTTGGGTGTCCTCATCGCTGAAACGCACCGTCGCATTCTTACCTTCGAGCTTCACGCTGCGATAGGGGATTTTGCCGAGGTTAAGAATGCCTTCCACGCGTTGCACCGTAGCCGGTTCAATTTTGACCGAAGACTTATCGGCCGAGATCTGCACCGCCGGTTCATTGCCGTAGAAATTGGGCAAGGTGTAGAGAAAGCCTAGCACTAAGGCAGCCGCAATGACGATGTACTTCCAGAGAGGATAGCGATTCATGGGCGTGATTTCAGGTGACGGCTAGGCGCTGGACTTCATTGTGCCCTTGGGCAGCAACGTCTGGATGGTTTGCTTTTGGACTTGGATGGTCACATTGTCGGCGATCTCCAAGCTCACATATTGTTCGCTCACCTTGGTAATTTTCCCCAGCAATCCGCCGGCGGTGATGACCTCATCGCCTTTTTGCAGTGTCTCGATCATTTTTTTCTGATCCTTGGCGCGCTTCATCTGCGGCCGGATCAGCATGAAATAGAACAACACGAAAATCACAATAAACGGCAACAAGCCCATGATCTGGTCTGGGGCGCCGGCGGCGGGCGCGGCAAAGGCATCACTGATTATCACTGTTATCTCCTGAATAAGATGAGCAAACCACTCTCAAGCCAGTGGTCTTAAAAATGCCGCAAATTCTAGCACGAACCGGCCCTACCCTGCCTGAATTCCGCGATATAGGCCGCCAGCCGTCCGGTTTCGATCGCGTGCCGCAGCTCGCGCATCAGTTGCTGGTAATAATGCAAGTTGTGCGTGGTGTTGAGAATCGCGCCGAGAATCTCTTGCGATTTATCCAGATGATGCAGATAGGCGCGGCTGAAATGGCGGCAGGTATAGCAAGTGCAGGCTGCATCCAGCGGCTCGGTGTCGTTGCGATAGCGGCTGTTGCGGATACGGATATCCCCCAAGCGCGTGAACAGCATGCCGTTGCGCGCATTGCGCGTGGGCATGACGCAATCGAACATATCCATGCCGGCCTGCACTGCTTCCACGATATCCTCCGGTGTGCCCACGCCCATCAGATAGCGCGGCTTGTCCTGCGGCAGCAGCGGCGCGATGTATCGCAGAATCTGGCGCATTTCCTCTTTCGGCTCGCCTACGGACAAGCCGCCGATGGCGTAGCCATCGAAGCCGATCTGCTCCAAGCCGCGCAGCGATTGCAAGCGCAGTTCCGGGTACATGCCACCTTGCACAATGCCGAACAGCGCATTGGAGTTGTCCGCATGCGCGCGCTTGGAGCGCTCGGCCCAGCGCAAAGAGAGTTGCATCGACGCTTCAGCCTGCCCCAGGTCTGCGGGATAAGGTGTGCACTCGTCGAAGATCATCACGATGTCGGCATTGAGTACGCGCTGAATGCGCATCGATTCCTCCGGCGAGAGAAAACACGCATCACCATTCACCGGCGAACGAAATTTCACACCCTCCTCGCTGATCTTGCTCAACTCCTTGAGACTGAACACTTGAAACCCGCCGGAGTCGGTGAGAATCGGCCCGTCCCAGCCCATGAAGCGATGCAGGCCGCCGTGCGCCGCGATTACTTCCAGACCCGGCCGCAGCCAGAGATGGAAGGTATTGCCGAGCACAATTTGCGCACCGATGTCTTTGAGATCGGCCGGGCGCATCGCCTTCACCGTGCCATAGGTGCCGACCGGCATGAAGGCGGGCGTATCCAGCACGCCATGCGCGAGCGTGATGCGGGCGCGGCGGGCCGGGCCGTCGGTAGCCAATAATTCGAATTTCATGCGTGCTCGCGCTCGATCAACATTGCATCGCCGTAGCTGAAGAAGCGGTAGCGCGCTTCCACCGCGTGGCGATAGGCGAGTTTCATATTCACCATGCCACCGAAGGCGCACACCAACATGAACAGCGTGGATTTGGGTAAATGAAAATTGGTGAGCAGGCGCTGCACCACTTGGAACTGGTAGCCGGGCAGAATAAATAAATTAGTTTCGCCATAGCCCGCTTGCAGCGCACTACTGCCTGCCGCGGATTCCAGCGCGCGTAAGCTGGTGGTGCCCACCGCCAGCACTCGCCCGCCCTGGGCGTTGGCCTGAGCGATGGCATCCACCGTCTCCTGCGGCACGTGATACCACTCGCTGTGCATGCGATGCTCGCGTACATCGTCCACGCGCACCGGCTGGAACGTGCCCGCGCCGACATGCAGCGTAACGTAGGCAATGCTCACGCCGCGCGCGCGCAATTCGCTCAACATCGCCTCGTCGAAATGCAAACCCGCCGTGGGCGCCGCCACCGCGCCGGGCTTGCTGGCGTAAATCGTTTGATAGCGCGCCTCGTCCACTGGATTCGGCTGGCGCGTAATATAGGGCGGCAGCGGCAGGCTGCCGTGCTTCTCCAGCCACGCCAGCAAGGGTGTCTCGGCTTCTAGCCGCACTTTGTACATCTCACCCACGCGTTCCAGAACGGTAAACGCCGCATCGGGTGTAATCACAATGCGGGAATCCGGCTTGGGCGCATGACTCGCCCGAATCTGCGCCAGCGCGTGCTTCTCGTCCAGCACCCGCTCCAAAAGCATTTCCACCTGCCCCCCGGTATCCTTGGCGCCGAACACCCGCGCCTTGATCACGCGGGTATCGTTGAAGATCACCACATCGTGCGGCTGCACCCAATCCGGCAGATCGCTAAATAAGCGGTCATGTAACACGCCGTTGCGCCCATCGAGCGCCAACAAGCGGCTCGCACGCCGTGCTTCGGGCGGAAACTGCGCAATTAACTCTTGCGGCAAACGGAAATCGAAATCCTGAGTCTTCATGAAAAGCCGCGAAAACGGCGCTTGATCGGGAGGAGAATTATAGCCGAACTTGATACGCGCCTGATTTCTGCGGATAATGCCGCCTTCTTGCCGGGATGGCGGAATTGGTAGACGCACGGGACTCAAAATCCCGCGGTGGTAACACCATGGGGGTTCGATTCCCCCTCCCGGCACCAGAACACGATTCAACGCAGTCCAAAACAGGCCAGCAAACTCAATAAAACAAGGGTTACTGGCCTTTTTTTCGTCCGAAGCAGACCAAGCAGGGATATTGCAATCCGGGGGCATCCGGGGCTATTGCTGGGGGCATATACCCTATTCGCCGGACTGGATGCCCCCAAAATGCCCCTAACCAATACCGCAATATCGAAGGCCAAGCCAACAGACAAGCCGCAACGCCTGTTCGATGGCGGCGGCATGTATCTCGAAATATCCCCGACTGGTGGAAAGCTGTGGCGCTTGAAATACCGCTTCGGTAAAAAAGAAAAGCGGCTTGCTCTTGGCTCCTATCCCGATGTGCCGCTTGCAAAGGCCAGAGAGCGGCGCGACGAAGCGCGGCGACTATTGGCCGATGGCATCGACCCCGGCCAACACCGTAAGGCCACCAAATCCATGCAAGCCGGTTTAGCGGCAAACAACCTTTGAACTTATAACGCGTGAGTGGCACGCCAAGGTAGCGTCTAATCAAGCCGAGACTACTTATACAAAGCGCTTGAGATTTCTGGAAGGCGATGTATTCCCCTTCATCGGCCATCGCCCCATTGCCGAGCTTGCGGCCCCCGATTTGCTGGCGGTAATCCATCGCATTGAAGGCCGGGGCGCGATGGATATTGCACGACGGGTACACAATATTTGCGGGCGCATATTTCGCTATGCTGTGGGTAAAGGGCTAGCAACCCGCGACTCTTCCAGGGACATAGAGCTAAAAGACATCCTCCCGCCAGAGGATGTAACACACCATGCCTCAGTCACCGAACCTAAGGCCGCTGGCGAACTGATGCGCGCTATAGACGGATTCACGGGATCATTTGTCACGCAATGCGCTTTGCGTCTTGCCCCGCTCGTTTTTGTGCGGCCAGGAGAATTGCGCCACGCTGAATGGTCGGAGTTCGATTTCAAAAAAGCCGAATGGCGTATTCCCGCTGGCAAAATGAAAATGAAAGAACAGCACATCGTCCCGCTATCGAAACAAGCCGTTTCTGTCTTGCACGAAATTCACGCCCTTACCGGTACGGGGCGCTATGTCTTTCCCGGCGAACGCACTCGCTCGCGTCCTATGAGCGAAAATACGATTAATGCTGCGTTGCGGCGCATGGGCTATGCAAAAGACGAAATGACCGGCCATGGCTTTCGCTCTATGGCGTCAACGCTATTGCATGAGCTAGGTTTACCGCATGCTGTTATAGAACGACAACTTGCACATGGCGAACGCAACAAAGTTTCAGCGGCATACAATTACGCAGAGTACCTACCAGAGCGCAAAAAGATGATGCAACAATGGGCGGATTATTTGGACAAATTGAAAGCTGGCGCGGAGGTAATCCCGCTGCGTGGCAAAATAACCTAGCAGCTTGCCACAGCCACAGATAACGCTTGATGTTAATAACGCCATGCGTTAATTTTAACTATGATTAGAAGCTTTTCAGGCAAATCGACTGCTGCAATTTTCCAGGGTAAGCCCGTCTTGTCCTTGCCGAGACCGATGCAGAAGGCGGCGCTTAGGAAGTTATTGCAACTAGATGCGGCGCGAGACATCGCCGATATGCGCGTACCGCCAGGCAACCGGCTGGAGCAGTTGAAGGGCAAGCGCGCGGGGCAATGGAGCATCCGCATCAACGATCAGTGGCGCATCTGTTTCAAATGGGATGGCAAGGATGCGCATGAAGTCGAGATTGCAGACTATCACTAGGAGAATTTGAATTATGGCTATCATCAAACGCGAAAACTTGGGCCGGACGGATTTTTCCGGTGTCGTTGGCCGTGGCCGTCTGCCCGACATCCATCCAGGCGAGATTCTGAACGAGGATTTCTTGGGGCCGCTGGGCGTCTCGCAATACCGGCTTGCCCAAGCGGTCTCCGTGCCGCCACGACGGATCAATGAAATCGTGCATGGCAAACGCGCTATTTCCGCCGACACCGCATTACGTCTGGCGCGGTACTTCGGCACTACCCCGGATTTCTGGATCAACCTGCAAGCGCAATATGACTTGCGCCAAGCCGAAAAATCTTTGAAGCAGGTAATGGATAAGATCGAGCCCTTAGAGCTGGCTGCGTAGTCTCTATCGTCGCCGATGCGGATCATCGTGAAAGCGCCGGCAACGCGCTTACGCGGCGATAAAAACATAAGGGGCCTCTAAAAATAAATTTTTATTGCGCCGGTTGTTCCATATTCCGATTTTTCGCCGGAATTTCTCTACCAAATTTTTATTCTACTCATATTGGCTGATTTCAAGCCCCTAAGTCGAGCGATTCCTGCTGCTTTTCACAGCATTTGCACTACTGCGGACGCACCTATCCTGTCATCCTCATATCGCGCCTGAGCAATTGCACCAAACGTATCATGTTGTACGCCAGATTCATCATCCCGATTTTCACCTGGGCGCGCAGCAATCCTATCGTACGCACAAAGTGACCGCCCATTGCATCCTGCGCACCAAACACATGCTCCACTCGCGCCCGCACTTTCGACTTCTTTTTATTCGACTCCTTCTGCTTTAGTATCTGCTTGGTAAAGTCTAGACGGCCGATATAAAAACAACGCCCCGGCATGCCAGGGCGTTGTTTTGGTAGTAATTCAGCTTTACTCCCTTACGCCATCTGCACCGGAATCTTGCTGCGCTGATCGATGATGCGATTGGCCTCATCCACATACACCAAACGCGGCGCGTATTTTTGCAGTTCGATCTCGTTGTACACCGCATAAGTGGCGATGATCACGATATCGCCCGGTTGCGCTTTGTGCGCGGCAGCACCATTGACCGAAATAATACCGGAATCGCGCGCAGCACGAATGGCATAGGTCGTGAAGCGCTCGCCGTTGGTAACGTTGTAAATCTCGATCTGCTGGTATTCGCGAATATCCGCGGCATCCAACAGCGTCTCATCGATGGCGCAAGAACCCTCATAGTTCAACTCCGAGTGCGTGACATGCACCCGGTGCAGCTTGGACTTGAGCATGGTTCTCTGCATGGGAATTTCTCGTAGGGAAAGGGCGGCCATTATACCGGCCCTAGGTGCTTGCGGAAACCTCGCTATTATCGATCAAACGTGTCACGCCTAGCCAGGCCGCGCCGAGTACCACGAAGCGTTCACTCTTCCCCGCTGGGGGTAGTAGCGTGTGCGGATCACGGATCGCGACATAATCCACGCGCCAGCCTTGTGCCGCCAAGGCACGGCAAGCACTCTCTTCCAACGCCGCATAATCGCGTTGCCCTTGTTGCAACTGGTGCGCGATGGTCTTTAATGCTTGGTATAAACGGGGCGCTTCTTGACGCTTCTGGGCCGACAAATAAGTATTGCGGGAGGACAGCGCCAGCCCATCTTCCGCGCGCGATGTTTCCGCTGCGACAATGCGCACCGGATAATTGAGCTGCTGCGCCAGCGCCCGAATTACGCATAGCTGCTGATAATCTTTTTTACCGAACACCGCGGCGGCCGGTTGCACAATGTTGAACAATTTCGCCACCACTGTCGCCACGCCTTGGAAATGTCCGGGGCGAAACGCGCCACACAATTCATTGGCGATCGGCGGCGGAATGATTTCAACTTGCTGAGGTGCGGGATACATCTCTTCCACACTAGGCGCGAAGACCACATCGCATCCGGCTGTACGCAGCAGCGCACAATCCTCCTCCAGGGTGCGGGGGTATTTCTGGAAGTCTTCCTTAGGACCAAATTGCAGCGGGTTGACGAAAATACTCGCCACCACGGTGTCGCCGTGTTCGCGCGCGATACGCATCAATTCCAGATGGCCCGCGTGCAGATTGCCCATGGTGGGCACGAAGGCTACCTTGCCCGCTTCGCGCAGGCGCTTGTTGAGGATTGCTATGGTATGAATTACGTCCATGTTGTTTACCTTGAGTACGGGATTTGGGCGAGGCATGCCTCGCCCCTACGGAAAATATTCGTCGAGTTCCCATTTTAATGGGTTATTCACGATGTACTCGCGAATTTCTGCTAGCGAAAGTTCGTTGCGGATAACGTGTTCGTAATAGTTGCGTTGCCAGAGTGAGACGCGGGGCGTGCCGCGGGTTTGGTTTATCAAGCGCGCGGCAGCGGATTTATATGCGCCGATTACCGTGCCAAGCTTTGGCCTATGGTGTAGGGGCGAGGCATGCCTCGCCCGCCCATCGTCGATAAATATCCCGTGAATATGATGCGGCATCACCACCCACTCATCCAAATCAACACTCGGGAAATGGATTGGAATATCGCGCCATATACGCTCGGCAACTTGGCCGCATTGATTCAGCTCCATCGCGCCGGATTCGATCTGCCCGAACACAGATTGCTTTTGGTGGGTGCAAATCGTGACGAAATACGCGCCTGCATTGGCGTAGTCATAGTCCGCGAGTCGGGGATTTTTGCGGGTGGGGCGGGCCATTGAGAGGAAGATCGGGCGAGGCATGCCTCGCCCCTACGGCACGGTTAAAAGCTGTGCTCCGGCGCGGGGAAGCGCTGGGCTTTCACGTCGGCTACGTATTGCGCTACCGCTTGCTGAATGCTCGCCGCGCCGTGCATGAAGTTCTTGGCGAATTTCGGCACTTTGCCGCCATAGATGCCCAACAAGTCGTACAGCACCAGCACTTGCCCCGAACAATCCGGCCCAGCGCCAATGCCGATGGTGGGCGCGGGGGTGGCGGTGGTGACCGCACGCGCCAGTTCCGGTGGAATGCATTCGAGCAGCATCAAGCTTGCGCCCGCTTCACACAAAGTCGCTGCGTCTTGCAGGAGCTGTTTTGCGTCTTCAGCACTTTTGCCTTGCACCCGGTAGCCGCCCAATTGATGTACGGATTGCGGCGTGAGTCCTAAGTGGCCGAACACCGGGATGCCGCGCTCGACTAGAAAGCGCGTGGTTTCCACCATGGCGCGGCCGCCTTCGAGCTTGACCATGTGCGCCCCGGCGCGCATCAGTTGGCTGGCATTGCGGAAGGCTTCGTGCGGATTGTCTTGATAGCTGCCGAAAGGCATGTCGGCGGCAATGAAGGCTTTGGATGAACCGCGCGCCACGCATTCGACGTGATACACCATGTCGCTCAAGGTCACCGGCAGTGTCGATTCGCGCCCTTGCAGCACCATGCCGAGCGAATCGCCCACCAGCAAAATATCGACGCCGGCTTCTTCCAACAGCTTAGCGAAGCTCGCGTCGTAGCAGGTGAGTGCGGCGATTTTTTCGCCATCGTGCGCCATTTTATTTAAGGTGGTAAGCGTGGTTCGCATCATTCGCCCCGGTTAAAAAACTCGCGTCCGCCGCGCATCGCTTGGATGCGCGACAGCAACAATTCAAAATCTTTGGCGTCATCCACGAAATTTAAATTTTCGCTGTTCACAATCAACAAGGGGGAAGCTTCGTACTGGTAAAAGTAGCGGCTGTAGCTCTCCGCCAGCCGCTCAAGATAATCCTCGCTGATCGGGCGTTCGTAGCTGACGCCGCGCCGCCGCACTCGTTCGTGCAGCACCTCGACCGGCGCCTGAAGATAGATAACCAGATCCGGGCTGGCGGTTTGCGGCTGCAAGTGGGCGTAGATTTGCTGATACAAGCGGAACTCCTGGTCAGACAGCGTGAGCCTTGCGAACAACGGGTCTTTATCCAGAATGAAATCCGCTACTGTCGCTTGACCGAACAAATCGGCCTGCTTCAAGCCGCGTACTTGCTCCACGCGCTGGAATAAAAAAAACAACTGCGTGGCCAGCGCATAGCGTTCCATGTCCTGATAAAACTTGGGTAGAAAGGGGTTGGTTTCCGCTCCCTCCAGCAAGGTGTCGGCTTGCAGATAATCGGCAAGCTTTTTCGCCAGACTGGTCTTACCGACACCGATCGGGCCTTCCACCACGATATAACGATAGCGTTGCGCCAGCATCATGCCACGCGAGTGATCGTTTGATCACTCACCCGCATGAGCCAATCTCTCGCCTTGCCCTTACTGGGAATCTCGCAGTCCGGCGCAATCTCCACTAGCGGCAACAGTACGAAAGCCCGTTCGTGCATGCGCGGGTGCGGCAGGGTCAAACCCGGTTCGTGAAACATAAGGTCGGCGTAGAGTAAGAGATCGAGATCCAAGGTCCGCGGCGCGTTGCGGAAATCGCGTACGCGTCCAAATGTGCGCTCGATGCCTAACAATGATTGTAGCAAATCGTGCGCGGTGAGCCTGGTTTCGATGTGGGCGACAGCGTTAATGAAATCGGCTTGTTCGGCATAGCCCACCGGCGCGCTACGGTAGAGGGAAGACTGCGCCAGCAAGCGCGATTGCGGCAATTGTGCCAAGGCCGCAAACGCCTGGTTTACTTGCACCTCAGGCTCGGCCAGATTGCTACCAAGCGCAATGAAGGCACGCTGTTGGATAAGTTCCGTCATGTAAACTAAAGAGCGGGCTTACTCCGCTGCGGACTCGACCGCACTTGGTTTTTTGCCGCCGCGGCGGCGCCGCTTACGCGCGGGCGCCTCATCTTTAATCAGCATGCGGTTGCGCTCTTCGTCGCTGGCGTGTTGGAAACGCTCCCACCATTGTCCCACTTGCGCATCCAACTCGCCGCTCTCGCAACGCAACAACAGAAAATCGAAACCGGCGCGAAACTTGAGGTTTTCCACCAGGCGGAATGGGCGTTGCCCGGCGCGCTGCAAGAAGCGTGGCTGCATACCCCAAATTTCGCGCATGCCGGCCGTATAGCGGCGCGGGATGGCCAAATTTTCGACCTGGGTTTGGATCACGTCATCCATCGCCTCATCGAGCGCCTGCAAGGGGCGCATATCTTGTGTTTGGTAATGTTGCCAGCGCGTCAATACCTCATGCCACACCAGTGTCGCAAACAGGAAGGCAGGTGACACCGGTTTGCCGGCATTGACCCGCTCGTCAGTGGATTTCAGAGCGAGCGTGATGAAGCGTTCGCCCATCGGCTGCTCCAGGATCACATCCAGCAGCGGCAGCACGCCATGATGCAGGCCTTCCTCGCGAATCCGGTGCGCACTGGCCAGCGCATGGCCGGAGTGAAACAACTTCAGCATCTCGTCGAACAAGCGCGACTTCGGCACGTCTTGCAACAAACCGGCTAAGGCACGAATCGGTTTTTGCGTCGCGGCATCGAGTTTGAATCCGAGCTTGGCCGCCAGCCGCACCGCCCGCAGCATACGCACCGGGTCTTCGCGGTAACGCGTTTCAGCGTCGCCGATGATGCGCATCACACCGCGCTTCAAATCTGCCATGCCGTTCAAGTAATCCCATACCTCTTGCGTGGTGGGGTCGTAATACAGCGCGTTCACGGTGAAATCGCGGCGCGCAGCGTCTTCGAATTGGCTGCCGAATACGTTATCGCGCAACAAGCGCCCGCTATCGCTCTTGCGATGATCGTCCCCCTCTTCCGCCTCATCGTCCTCGCCATTGACTGGCGCGGCTTGACCGCGAAAGGTGGTGACTTCGATGGTCTCGCGCCCGCACATCACGTGCACGATGCGAAAGCGGCGGCCGATGATGCGCGAGCGGCGAAACACGTCGCGTACTTGCTCCGGTGTGGCATCGGTGGCGACATCGTAATCTTTCGGTTCCGCACCCAGAACCAAGTCGCGCACCGCACCGCCCACCACAAAGGCAGCGAAACGCTGGGCGCGTAATTCCTCGCAGACCTTGAGCGCGCAGGGGCTGATGCGGTCGCGGGTAATGCCGTGTTTGCGGAGGGGGAGAATGGTGGCTTTGCCACTGGCCGCGCTTTTCTTATTCAGAATGCGGCGAATCAGCTTTTGAATCATGCGCGAAGTTTACTACAAAGTGCCGGGGCGGGACTGGAGACTCAGCACTATACGGCAACCTCGGTCCGCACATACTCCTGGATCATTTTCGGCTTACCATAGTAATAGCCTTGGGCGAAGTCCACGCCGAGGTGCGTCAATACTTCCACGGTCTTGGCGTCTTCCACATGCTCTGCGATAGACTTGGCGCCGAACACGGTGGACAGTTCGCGGATATGTTCGACGATCTTGTAATCTTCGGGATTGGTCAGAATTTGCTGTACGAAGCTGCCGTCTATTTTGACGAAATCGGGTTTGAGTTTACGCAAATAGCTGTAAGTAGAGTAGCCGGCGCCGAAATCATCGAGCGCAATCTTGCAGCCGCCCGCGCGCAGCTCGTCAAGCTGCTTGAAAAAATCGGTCGTCATGTCGGTCGTTTGGCGCTCGGTAAACTCGATGGTAATCAACCGTCCCTGCGCCTGCGGCGACTGCAAGAGCGCGCGGAATTCATCGCGGAACTCCGCCGCGAAAAACGAACTCATGCTGATGTTGACGAATAAATGCACGCCTTTTGGCACTGACAGCAGCGCCTTATTGATGATGAATAAATCCATCTCACGAATCAGCCCCAGGTCTTCCGCAATCAACACAAACTCATCCGCCGGCACATAGTCGTTGCCGCGCTTCAGACGCGTCAGCACTTCGTAGGCCATGACCTCGTTTTTATGGAGGTCGTAAATCGGCTGCAGGAACGGCGCGATCATGCCATTGTTAAGCGCATTTCTCAGTTCGAAACCTTGGGTAAATATCTCCATGATCGCCTCACCCATGTCTTTCGACAGCGTATCAACGCGATTACGCCCGCTCTTTTTCGCGTGGTATAGGGCAACGTCGGCAGCCCGCACCAAATCTTGCGGCGTTTTACCGAAGGCCGGTGCCAGCGCTACGCCAATCGACGTTTGAATCCGTAACTCACCCACCGCAAGGTCAATCACCACACTGGAAAGCTCTTGATGAATGCGCCGCGCGGCGGCTTGCGCCTGTTCCTCACCCATATTTTGCAATACCACACCGAACTCATCACCCGCCAGCCGCGCGACGGTGCCACCCTGACTACATACGGTAAGCCGCTTTGCCACGGTACGTAACACTTCGTCGCCCACCGGATGACCGTAAGTATCATTAATAAATTTGAAACCATCGATGTCGATGATGAGTAAAGCAAGTTGCCGGCTGCGCGGCAAATTCATCGCCATCATATTGCTCAGCACCTCGTCGAAATGACGGCGGTTGTACACGCCCGTCAGCGGATCGGTGATGGTGAGGCGATACAAATCTTGCTCATGTTCGCGCTGCAAGGCCTGGAGTTTGAGATTTTCGCTGATATCTTCGAGTGTACTGACAATGCCGGTGAATTCACCCTTATCGCTATATTGCAGGGTGGTACTCATGCGTAGCCATACGGAATGCCCATCCCGCGCGCGCACCTCGATCTGCATATCGTAAGTGTGCACCTGCTCCAGCCGCCCGAATACGAAGTGCGCTTGATGTTGCGGCTGCATTAAAAACTGTGAGAACGGTTTGTTCAGGCAATGATCGACAGCGTAGCCGGTGAGCTTTTCCCATGAGGGGTTTAAAAATAATATTTTTCCCGAGCGATCCAGCTCGACCAACACTTCGCGCATATTGTTGACCAAATTGCGCAGGCGCAATTCGTTGCTCGCCAACTGACCGCGTGTCAGCTCTAGATCCTCGATCTGTTGGCGCATTACTTTGGCAGATTGCACGAAGGCGGCGCTGAGATGGTGTACTTCGTCACTCGCGCCTTCTTCCGCCGCAATGGTGGTATCAAGATTGCCTTGGCTGAATTCGCGTGCCATTATCGTGAGCGGCCCCAGCGGCGCAACAAATAGTTTGATCAGGATTTCGATCGCGATCAAATCCAGCGCCAGCAAGATGAACAGCAGATAAGCGACGTTCTCTAGCAGATTGTGAATGTCTTGGTTGACCGGCCGATTCGATAGATAGACCGTCATCACCCCCACAGCCGCGCCATCGCGCCAAAGCTGGGTGGAAATACCTTCTTTCAACTTGCCCAACTTGAACCAAGCGGCTATAGGGTGCAACGCTTCCACTGGCTTCATCTGCTCGAACAGAATTTTGCCAGTGATATCTTTAATCGTGATGCCGCCGATCAGCGGATCGGCCACCGCCCGATTCAAATAGCGGGGCAGTTCATTCGTGTTCTGTTGATAGAGCGCGCGTTCTACCGATGGGATAGTCAGTGACAAAATTTTATGTGCGACCGATTGCCGATTGGCGAGCTCGTCGCCCACTTCTCCGACGACCCAGATCACCGAAAACGCGCCCACCATCACCAATTGCAGCAATGCAATGCTGAGCATGATGCGCATGTGCAGAGACCGCGGCAGTTTAAGCTTCACGCGGTTTTCCAGAGGCGCTGAATGACGTTGGGTTGAAACATATTAGCCAGTATAGGCAGGTTCAATACAAAACAGAAAAAACTTACGCGGCGAGCATTTTATCTCAGACTCATAACGGGCCAGCCGCGCGCTTGCGCCGTTTGCATGAGCTGCGGATCGGGATCGACCGCCACGGGGTCGGTCACGCGTTCCATCAAGAATAAATCATTATGGCTATCGCTATAAAACCAGCTGCGCGCGACGGTTTGCCAGCTTGCGCCCTGCGCTGCAAGCCACGCCTCAAGACGCTTTACTTTGCCTTCGCGAAAACAAGGGACATCGGTCGCATTGCCGGTGAATTCGCCGTCCACTTGCTCGGCCTCGGTCGCGATCAAGTGCGCGATTCCGAATTCGCGCGCGATGGGGGCGGTGACAAAACGATTGGTGGCGGTGATGATGACCAAGGTATCACCCTGGGCGCGATGACGATCCACCAAGGCGCGCGCCTTCTCACCAATCATCGGCAGGATGCACGTTTGCATAAATTGTGTATGCCAAGCGTCGAGTTGGGCGCGCGGATGACGCGACAGCGGCTTCAATTGAAAATCAAGAAAGACATGAATATCGAGCGTGCCGGCCTTGTACTGCTCGTAGAATTCCAGATTGCGCGCTGCATAGGCCTCGCGATCGAGCACACCCTGGGCAATGAGAAACTGCGCCCACTCGAAATCGCTGTCACCGCTTAGCAAAGTATTGTCTAGATCGAATAATGCCAGATTCAAAACGCGTCCTCAAAAAAACCCAGTATATCGCAAAATATATCGGGTTAATGTCGGGTGCCGCGCGGCTGTGTCACCACTTCCGCCGCGAACAACTGCTCGGCGTCTACCGCATCAAAAATATAATGCTGATTGCAGAACTCGCAATCCACGTCCACCTGCCCCAGCTCGGCAAGTATGGAGTGCACCTCGTCCAAGCCCAGCATGCGCAGCATATTGGCCACCCGCTCGCGTGAACAAGAGCAGCGAAAAGACGTTGGGCGTGGATCGAACAAACGCAGGTCTTCTGCGTGAAACAAGCGGTGCAATACTGCGCGCCCCGGCAGGTTCAATAACTCGTCAGGGGTCAGGGTGTTAGCAAGATTGAGCGCGCGGTTCCAGGCATCTTCGTCTTCCGAGATATTTTCCGGCAGGCGCTGCAACAACAGGCCGCAGGCTTGGCCGCCATCCGCCGCCAGCCATAAACGCGTCTCCAGTTGTTCGGATTGCAGCATGTAATGTTCCAGCACTTGCGCCACGCTCGTGCCCTCCAAAGCCACGATACCTTGATAACTTTGGCTGCCGGTCTGGGGATCGATGGTGATGACGAATTTGCCGTTGCCCAAGAGCGCGGGCAGATCGCCCGCCGCGAGATCGTCGCGCCACTTGGCGGTGGCACGCAAATGAAAGTCACTGCTGCATTCCACCACTGCCAGCGTCACCGGCCCGCTGCCCTGCATTTGCATAATCAGCGCGCCATCGAATTTCAGCGTCGCGGCAAGCAAGGCGGCAGCGGCCATCATCTCGCCCAGTAGATTACGCACCGGCTCGGGGTAAGCGTGACGCGTCAATACGGCACGCCAAGTGGCATCGAGCCGCACCACTTCGCCCCGCACTTCAGCGTGTTCGAACAGGAACCGGGTCAGCGTATCGCGATCCGGCGGAAAAGGCCTATGGGAATCCATAGGCGCAAATGTAGCATGGGATGCGCGCGAATCGAAATCCGCGCGGCTCCTTGCCGTGCGCTAGGTCTACGCTAACACCAGCGTAGCCAGCACAATCGAGAAGAGTAGAAAGGTGAATGCGTTAATCATGATGCTGTCCCGGTTTGAGTACGCTTCAAGCTTAGGCGTTTAGCGGGCCAATACCAGTTACGCTTGGTTCATGGTTTAAGTTCTATCGTACGGGCTGGGGGGAGTCCGGCCGGCTTCCAGTGCGCGATCGCCCAGGACAAAATTTCCGCTACTGGCGCGCGTTGCAGCGCCAACGGCGGCGGATGCTTCAGAAAAGCCAAGGCGCGTATCAAGCTGGATTGCGGAAAAGTCATCTCTAGCGACGACGCCAAGGTCTGCTTGGAAAGCTTCTCGCCGAGCGCATTCACCGCCACCGGCAGATGCAGATAGCGCTGTGAGGGTAGCTTAAGTAAACGCTGCAAATACACCTGACGTAGGGTGGAGTCGATCAAATCTGCACCGCGCACGATGTCGGTAATGCCGAGCTCTGCATCATCCACCACTGCCGCCAATTGATAGGCAAACCAGCCATCGGCGCGCTGCACGATGAAATCCCCTGCCGCGCGCTCCAAATCTTGCTCGATCAAGCCTTGCAGCCGATCTTCGAAACACACGTGGGCGCCGCGCGTATCGACCCGCCATGCGTGCCCAGCCTTACCCGGCGCCAGCCCAGCGCGGCAGGTGCCGGGATAAATCGCCGCTGTCGCCCCGCCGACACTGGAATCCGCAATCTCGCGCCGGGTGCAGCCGCAGGCATACACCACCCCCAGCCCTTGCAACACTTCGAGCGCCGCCACGTAAGCTTGATTGCGCTGATTTTGGTATTGCACCGTGCCATCCCACAACAAGCCGTAGGCTTCCAGCGCACGCAAGATGGCATCCGTCGCGCCCGGTGTAATGCGCGGCGGATCGAGATCGTCGATGCGCAGCCACCACTCGCCACCCTGCGCTTTGGCGTCGAGATAACTGCCCAGCGCCGAAATCAAGGAACCGAAATGCAAGGGCCCGGAAGGCGATGGCGCGAAGCGGCCGCGGTAGCGATGGCGTGTCATTTAGAAAAGTTCATCCCCCACGGAGCAGGGTACACGAAGGAAAACCAAGAGCAAAAAGCGATAATCGCGAAGGACGCAAAGGTGCGCGAAGTAAACCCGTTCTTGATTTTCCTTTGCGTACCTTTGCGTCCTTCGCGGTGAAATGTTTTAGCTTTACTCCGTGGTTCAAAGTTTTTTGAAAGATCATGCAGGCAGCAAGGCTTCCCGCCCCAGCCGCTCGACAAACCACGCCAACGCTTGTCCGGCGTGATCGGTGCGCCATGCCAGATAGAGTGGGATGCCCGGTTTGACCTCTTTCACTTGCTTGATCACCAAGCGCCCGGCTTGCGCTTCGCGTTGCGCCAGCCACACGGGCAGATAACCCACACCCAAACCCGCGATATGCGCGGCGAGTTTGGCGCGCATATCCGGCACGGTCAGCACTTCCTGGCCGCTTAACAAACCCGAGGTGCGCGGCGCTAAATGGCGCGAACTATCGGCGGCGGAGATGGCGCGATATTGCAAGATGGCTTGGCTGGTCAGCGGCTCGGGCTGGCTGGCCAGAGGATGATGCGGCGCGATAGCGAAGGCGAATTCGAGCAGGCCCATAGCGCGCACCGAATAGCCGCCGCCGGGCGGGCCTTCTCCGGGTGCGCCGATGGACAAATCGGCGCGGCCCGCCGCCAGCGCATCCCAACTACCGCCGTAGACTTCGGTGGTCAGTTTTACCTCGGTACCGCAGGGCTCGCGGTAAAATTCTTCCAGCACCGGAAACAAACGCTCGACACCGATCACATCCGACACCGCCAGCGTCAACTCGGTCTCATAGCCGGTAGCGACACGCTTCACCCGCGACTCCAACATCTGCGCCGCGCGCAGCAAATGCCTGCCCTCACGCAACAGCGCGAGCCCCGCCGGCGTCAGCACTGCTTTATGCCCCGTGCGGTCAAATAATTGCACGTCCAGGTCTTGTTCCAGCTTCTGCACGGTGTAGGTAATGGCCGAAGGCACGCGAAACAGCTCCTCGGCTGCGGCCGCGAAGCTGCCCTTACGCTCAATCGCGTCAAATACTAGCAAGGAATCGAGAGACAGACGCATCATCAAAAAATTCGAATGGGTAGGATAGAATTATTTGCCAGACCCGCTCTCACCGCAAGAGATAGAATTACTTTCGTGTTAATTGGCTATCACTTATACGAATAAACCTCATGCAACAACCCCGTTTCTTTTTGGCTAGATTTGGACTCTTAGTGGTAAAAGCCCTAGCCGCCAAACAACTTCGGTTGGCCTATATTCAAAATTTCTGAAGTTCTTTCTCAAAACGTTTCGCTAACAATCACAGCGCGCGCCCCCTACCATTGCGCATCGATAACGTTTTGCGGAGGTCGCCATGATCAATCTACGAAAAAGCCATGACCGGGGCCATGCCAACCATGGCTGGCTCGATTCTTATCACACCTTTTCCTTCGGCGATTATTACGACCCCAAGGAAATGGGCTTTGGCGCACTACGCGTGATTAACGAAGATTGGGTCGTGCCCAAAGGTGGCTTCCCGACGCACCCACATCGCGATATGGAAATCGTGACCTATATTTTGGAAGGCGCGCTGGGGCACAAAGACAGCATGGGCAATGGCAGCGTAATTCGCGTCGGCGATGTACAGCGCATGACTGCCGGCACCGGTATCACGCATAGTGAAGCCAATGCCTCGGAGCGCGAGGCAGTGCATCTGTTGCAAATCTGGATAGAGCCGGACACTGCCGGTCTCACGCCGAGTTATGAACAGACGCATTTTCCGGTTGAAGAAAAACAAGGCCGGTTCCGGCTCATTGCGTCCCGCGACGGGCGCGAAGGTTCGGTCACGATACATCAAGACACGGCGGTATACGCCGCGGTGCTGAACGCCGATCAAGCCTTGAGCTATACGCTGGCTGCGCCACGCCGCGCCTATCTGCATCTGGCGCGCGGCCGCATCGCTTTGAACGGGTATCCGCTGGAAGCGGGCGATGGCGCGAAAATCAACGGCCCGGAAACGTTGGCCCTGTCCGCTTTGGAAACAGCCGAAATTTTATTGTTCGATTTGGCATAACCGGAACGGGCGAGGCATGCCTCGCCCCTACTTTTTTCACTTAGGAGAAAACCATGATTAAACAAATTACTCCGCTGCTTGGCCGCGTACTGCTGGCTTTGATTTTTATTCTCTCGGGTTTCCATAAACTAACCGGCTTCGAGGGGACTGCGGCCTTTATGGCAATGCATGGTCTGCCCATGCCGCAAGTGTTGCTGGTCGCGACGATTGCCGTCGAACTCGGCGGCGGATTGATGATTTTGCTCGGCTGGCATGCACGCATCGCAGCAGCGGCGCTGTTTCTGTTCTTGATTCCCACTACGCTCATTTTTCATGCCTTCTGGGCAGTCAATCCGAGCGATGTCATGGCGTTGCAAAATCAAATGAATCATTTCATGAAAAACCTCGCCATTATGGGCGGTATGCTCTATGTCTTGGCCTATGGCTCCGGACCATTGAGCTTGAAAAAATCCGCTTAAGCAAAAGGAAAAAATAATGCTCGCCAAACCCGCTACCCCTTCGACGCCGATTCACGACTTGATTACGCAACGCTGGAGCCCGCGCGCCTTCGACGCCAATAAGCAGATTTCCCGCAGCCAAGTGCTCGCCTTGTTGGAAGCCGCGCGCTGGGCGCCGTCATGCTTCGGCAATGAACCGTGGCGCTATATCGTGTGGGATCGGGCGCGCGATCCGGCGAGTTGGCAGAAAGCCTTCGATTGTTTGGCCGAAAGTAATCAAGCTTGGGTCAAAAACACGCCGCTCCTGATCGTGGCAGGCGCTGACCCGCACTTTCGCCACAACGGTAAAGACAACCGTTGGGCGCAATACGACACCGGGGCAGCTTCCATGAGTATCTGCTTGCAAGCGGTGGCGCTAGGGCTGGCGGCGCATCAGATGGGCGGATTCGATGCGCAGAAGTTGCACCATGCCTTCGCCATTCCGGACAACATTACGCTGATTGCGATGATCGCCGTCGGCTACCAAGCCGCGCCAGATATCTTGGAGGGCGAGGTGCGTGAGAGCGAAACCGCACCGCGCAAACGCCAGCCCTTGGGCTCAGTGTTTTTTGAGGGCGCTTGGGGTAAGGCTATCGCTTAAGCGCATAGCCATTTGTCGGGAAGATTTACATTTTTTGGCAATGCATCTCCCGCATGGCCAAAATTACACTCTTAACCCTCTGTTTCATTACTCATTTATTGTGCGGGTCTTAAATTTGCTTTATCGGGATCAGCTATCCGGGGGCAAAAATGGACGTCTTTGAAACACTCTGTCAGCGCTTGCTGTGTCGGGTTTTCGGTCATCGCTGGCATTTTCTCCACGCCCGGGACGCCGGAGGAAAGGTCTACGCTTGCCGCCGCTGCCGCCGTGAGGCCACCTTCATTCGTTAACAAGTCTCTGATCCGCAATGCATTTGTAACGTTGCTTCGATACCCTTGCTCCAAAGTCATTCTATGCCGAAGTGCTGGCATAGCCTTTGCTGATTACTCCAGCATAAGGATCAACAACAGGAGCAACAGTCATGATTAAACGTTTAGCCAATCGCTTGTTTCGTTCCCGCAGCACATCGGGTTCAAACACCGTTATCATCAAAGTTCGCATCAACGATCACTATACGTTCTACTATCCGTTCACCGCAAAATCCGGGATGAAGGTGCGCGAAATGGATAGCGACGAATTTCAGCAATACCTCGCCGCGCGTTAAACACGCGCTTAGCGCCACAGAGCGCAATAAAAAACCGGCCTACGCCGGTTTTTTGCTTTCTGCGCAGCGCTTCAGCGTTTGGTGGAAGCTAGGCCAATCTTGGATAAATCCTCCATCGACAGCAGCGACGGCGGCCCGTCCTGATCTGCGCTCACCTTCTCTTCGATCTGAATGCTTTGCTGGCGCTTGGCGCGCTTTTCCTGATGTTTACTGGTATTGGCCAGCAACCATTCGATATTGGAGCGTGAATCGGCATTGGCAAGGGCTTCTTCTCGATTGATCTTGCCCTCCAGAAATAAGTCGAGCAGCGACTCTTCAAAAGTTTGCGAACCTTCCACCATGGATTGTTCCATGGCGTCCTTGATTTTTTCAACCTCGCGGCGTTGAATCAACTCGCCGATGTGCATGTTGTTGACCAGCACTTCCACCGCCGCTATACGTTTGCCGTCCACCCCGCGCACTAAGCGCTGCGAAATAATCGCACGCAGGCTCAAGGCCAAATCCAGCAGCAAGCCTTCCTGCGCTTCGGCGGGAAATAAGCCAATGATGCGGTTCAAGGCGTGATAGGCGTTATTCGCATGCAAGGTGGCCAAACACAAATGGCCAGTTTGGGTATAAATCAGCGCCTGGCGCATGGTATCCTGATCGCGGATTTCACCGATGAGCAAGACATCCGGCGCTTCGCGCAAGGCATTAACCAAGGCGGCAGCGTAGGAATGGGTGTCGATGCCGACTTCACGTTGATTGACGATCGAGCGCTGGTGACGATGGACGAATTCAATCGGATCTTCAATCGCCAGAATATGGCTGTTCGAATGCCGGTTGCGGTGGTCGATCATGGCCGCGAGCGACGTCGATTTACCGGAGCCGGTGGCGCCCACCACCAAAACCAGACCGCGTTTGTGCATCACCAGTTCGCTCAGCACCGGCGGCAGATTCAAGCTTTCTACCGTGGGCACGATGTCGGTGATGTAGCGAATCACGATGGCCACCGAGCCGCGCTGGCGGAAGACATTGACGCGGAAGCGGCCCACCTTCGGCACCGATAGGCCGAAATTCATTTCCAGCGTCGTCTCGAAGGTCGATATCTGCTCAGCGGACATCAAAGCGTAAGCGATAGTCTTAACGACGTTGTGGTCGAGTATTTGCTGATTGACCGGCCGGATGTCGCCTTCGATTTTGATATAGACCGGCGCACCGGCCGAGAAGAACAAATCCGAGGCGCGCTTTTCCGCCATCAAATGAAAAAATTGAGTGATATCCATGGACGGTGAGTTTAACGCAAAACGCTGCGCAAGCAGCCTTTTACGTCATTAAGGAATAATCGACTTGAGCCGGCCGAAGAAGCCGGTGCTCCGCGCTGCTTCCTCCGGTCCGGATTCCGCTCGCGCTTGCGGGTAAGACACGTCCTTATTCTGCCGCGCCTGCCGCGTCAACTCGCGCATGCTTTGCTGGTGTTGCCCCAACTCCCTAAATTTATTTGGTTTATCGATCAGATATTTGGCCATTTCATCGAGTAGTTGGCTGTTGACCTCGTTGGCATCGTACACAAACTCGCTCACCGTCAGCCCGCTAAAGTTTTTCATCTGCAAAAAAATCTTGGCGTTCTCAAAGTCAGCCGAAAAGCGGATCGTGACGGGAATTTCGTTCGTCACATTAAAAATCGCGCGCGACACCAAACCGCGGTCGTTCTTGTATTCGGTGCACTGGTATTTGAGATTGTTCTGCCATAGATATTCTTTGAGATTATCGATTTGGCTCGGCACATTGCGTTCCACGGTAATCGACTTGTCGGTCGCGCACTTGAAACGCAACATCAAGGTGTTGGCATAATCCCTTTGCCCGATGCGAATGGAATCGACGCTGAGCGCGTAATCGCGTTGGCGAAAGTCGTCGATCATGCCAAAGCCTTCGATGTAATAGGGCCGTACCAGATCAAGGTTCAGCACATTGAGCTGGTTTACCAACTCCAGCAGGTAATGGTGGATATCTTTGTATTTAACTTGAACCAGCAGAAAATTCTGACTGACCGCAGCCAGCTTAGACTGGGTCTGAACTTGTTCTTGATACTTCTGGGCTTCCGCCTCTTTTTTCAGATCGTCTAGAAATGCCATGCTCGCTTATCCCATGCTTGATTTTCTACTACAGGAACCGAACGCAGACGCCATCATTGTAAGGCAAATTGGCGTAACTCACACCCCTCACGCCGCACCAGTGCTACCCCAATATCGGCCGCGCTCTACTTCGACTTGAACCGCGAACTCACTTAAGCAGTTTAGCAATTCAACTTGAGCAAGTTCCGTTCCTGAATCAGGACATCGCTTCATACGCCTTAATGGACGCGGGATTCGGCCTATGTTAAGGTGTTGGCCATCGTTCCGGACCTGCCCGCCACTGGCGCCCACCGGCCATTTTCGACCATTTTCCGACATGCGCATCACGCACCACAGCCCCGCGCCGACACATCGCAACGACTGGAAGACCATCCAGACCCTGCTGCCCTATTTGCGGGAGTTTCGCGGGCGGGTCTCGCTGGCCTTGACCTTGCTGATCTTGGCCAAGGTCGCCAATGTCGCCGTACCCTTCGTATTCAAAAATATCGTCGATGGCTTAAATAGTAAAACCCATACCGTACTGATCCTGCCGGCACTGCTGCTCTTAGGCTACGGTCTATTACGCTTTGCCAGCACGCTGTTCGGCGAGTTACGCGATGCAGTATTCGCTAAGGTCACACAGCGCGCCATTCGGCGTGTCGCGGCCAAAGTATTCGGTCACTTGCATGCGCTCTCGCTACGTTTTCATCTTGAGCGCCAAACCGGCGGTGTGTCGCGCGACATCGAGCGCGGCACGCGCGGCATCGGCTTTTTACTCAATTTCATGCTGTTCAACATCCTGCCGACGCTGGTGGAAATCGGCCTCATCGCAACGATTTTGCTGGTGAAATACGATGTCTGGTTCGCCATCATTACTTTTATTACGCTCGTGGTGTATGTCGCCTTCACCCTGGTCATCACCGAATGGCGCATGGTGTTCCGCCGCACCATGAACGACATGGATTCCAAGGCCAACACCCGCGCCATCGACAGCTTGCTGAACTACGAGACGGTGAAATATTTCAGCAACGAAGGCTTCGAGGCACGGCGCTACGACGACAGCCTGCAAGTATGGGAAGCTGCCGCGGTGCGCAATCAAACTTCGCTGGCCGCGCTGAACGCTGGGCAAAGCTTGATTGTGGCTATCGGCGTCACCGCACTCATGTTCCTGGCGGCGCATCATGTCACTAACGGCACCATGACGCTTGGCGACTTGGTGCTGGTCAACGCCTTCATGATCCAACTCTACCTGCCGCTGCATTTTTTAGGATTCGTCTACCGCGAGATCAAGCATTCGCTGGCGGATATGGAAAAGATGTTCACCTTGCTTGCCGTCAACACCGAAGTCGAAGATAAACCCGGTGCTGCGCCGCTAAACCTAAACGGCGGCGTGATCCGTTTCGAGCAGGTGAATTTCCACTACGATCCTAAGCGCCAAATCCTGTTCGACTTGAGTTTCGAGATTCCCGCCGGCCGTACCCTGGCGGTGGTGGGATCAAGCGGCGCAGGAAAATCCACGCTGTCGCGTCTGCTGTTCCGCTTCTACGATGTGAGCGGCGGACGTATCTTGATCGACGGGCAGGATATCCGCGACGTGACCCAAAGCTCTTTACGCGCCGCGATCGGCATCGTGCCGCAAGACACAGTGTTGTTCAACGACACGATTTATTACAACATAGCCTACGGCCGGCCCGAGGCCAGCCGAGACGAGATCATTCAAGCCGCGAAGCACGCCCACATCCATACTTTCATCGAATCGCTGCCGGATAAATACGACAGCATGGTGGGCGAACGCGGCTTAAAACTCTCCGGCGGCGAAAAACAGCGCGTGGCCATCGCGCGTGCGATTCTGAAGAACCCGCACATTCTTATTTTCGACGAGGCAACATCGGCGCTCGATTCCAAATCAGAAAAGGCGATCCAAGCCGAGCTAAAACACATTTCGGAAAACCGTACCACCTTGGTAATTGCGCACCGGCTTTCCACTATCGTCGATGCCGATCAAATTCTGGTGCTTGATCATGGCCGCATCGCCGAAGCCGGCACGCACCGCGAATTACTGGGAAAAAGTGGCCTCTACGCCCACATGTGGTCCTTACAACAGCAGGAAAGCGCCGCACTTGAAGAACCTGATTTGGCGTTCTAGTGCGCCTAGCCCGGGGTTTTAAAGTCTGCTATCGTTCTGTCCTCGCCACATCAAATTCGCATTTCATTCAATATTCCGGAGACCTTTCATGGCCACGCTCGACCTGACAAAAGACAATTTTGAACAGACTATCCTCAACAACACTCTCGTCATCATCGATTTCTGGGCGCCGTGGTGCGGGCCGTGCAAAGGCTTTGCGCCGGTGTATGAAGAGATTTCGGAAAAATATCCGGAGGTGGTATTCGCCAAGGTTAATACCGAGGAAGAGCAAGAGTTGGGCGGCTACTTTCAGATTCGCTCGATCCCGACACTGATGGTGTTCCGTGAAAAAATCATTATTTTTTCGCAGCCCGGTGCCGTGCCCGGTGCCGCGCTGGAAGAAATCCTGAGCAAAGCGCAAGAATTGGATATGGATCAGATCCGCGCGGAAATCGCTGCGGAAGAAGCCGCCAAGCCGGCCTAAGTTTTAGGTAACAACGCCAACACTTCGCGCGCCAGCGGCACGGTGATGGAACGCTTCGTTTCCAGAGAATAACGATCAAGCGCATCCAACACCGCCAGCAGCGCCGGCAGGTCGCGCTTCCAAGTTTTCAGCAGATACGCGGCCACGTCGCGCGGTAGCGTGAAACCACGGGTTTGGGCATGCATGATCAGCGCTTGCACTTTGTCCTCATCCGACAAGCACTTCACTTGGAACACCAGGCACTGCGCCAAGCGGCTCGCCAAATCTTGCCGGATATGCAAATGCATCGGCGCATATGGACCGGTAGCGATCAGCAAACCGCTGCCATCGCGCATCCGGTTCATAATATTGAACAAGCGGCTTTGGCCTGCATCGTCCAGCTGCAGCACGTCGTTCACCAGCACAATATCGCACTGCGCGGCTTCGTCCTCGCTGCACATCTGCGCCGCGCTCGCCACGCATGGCCGCAAATGATGCGCTGCTGCCGCGCTGGCGACACCCTGCAGTAAATGCGATTTGCCGCATCCCGATCCGCCCCACAGATAGACGAAACGTTCGTGGCTTTCGCCCACGAGCAGCGCGCGCAGCATAGCCAGCACTTCCGCATTGGGCCCGGTGACGAAGTTCTCCAGGGTCGGGTGCGGCGGCGGCACGATGTCTAATACCAGTTGTTTCATGCAATGCACCCGGTTAAAACCGGCGTTTGAGGTAAAATACGAAAAGCGACTACTTTACCGCATAACTTAATCAGCGAGAACGGCCTTTGACGCTAGCAACGCCTCCTACTTCCTTGAGCTACCGCGATGCCGGCGTGGATATCGACGCCGGTGACGCCTTAGTCGAAAACATCAAACCCTTCGCCAAACGCACTATGCGCCCAGAGGTGCTGGGCGGCATCGGCGGCTTCGGCGCGCTGTTCGATATCTCGAAAAAATATCGCGAGCCAGTGCTGGTGTCGGGCACCGACGGCGTCGGCACCAAACTGAAACTCGCGTTCGAGATGAATCAGCACGACACCGTCGGCATCGATTTGGTGGCGATGAGTGTGAACGATATTCTGGTGCAAGGCGCGGAGCCGCTGTTCTTTCTCGACTACTTCGCCTGCGGCAAGCTCGACGTCGCCACCGCCACCGATGTAGTGAAAGGCATCGCGCGTGGCTGCGAGCTCGCTGGTTGCGCGTTGATCGGCGGAGAAACCGCCGAGATGCCAGGCATGTACCCGGCAGGCGAATACGATCTCGCCGGGTTCGCAGTGGGCGCGGTGGAGAAAAGCCAAATCATCACCGGTCGAACCATTCAAGCCGGCGATGCGGTGCTGGGGCTGGCCTCCAGCGGTGCGCATTCCAATGGTTATTCGCTGATCCGTAAAATCTTGCAAGTCACTGGCGCCGATTTGAGCGCGTCGTTTCATGGCCGCACCTTGGGCGAGACCGTCATCGAACCGACGCGCATTTATGTGAAGCCGCTGTTGGCTTTGATGCGCGAGCTGCCGGTCAAGGGCATGGCGCACATCACCGGTGGCGGGCTGTTGGAAAATATTCCGCGCATTCTCCAAGCGGAACTCACGGCCGTATTGGATAAAACGCGCTGGAGCATGCCGCCCTTATTCCACTGGCTGCAAGAAATGGGTAATGTCGCGCCGCAGGAAATGTACCGCACCTTCAACTGCGGCATCGGCATGGCCGTGGTCGTCGCCGCAACCGACGCCGAGCGTGCGATGCAAAGTCTAGCCGCGATGGGCGAGACGGTGTATCGCATTGGTGAAATTCAAACCCGCACCGCAGGTCAAGCGCAAACAATCGTGCAGTGAAAACTATCGTCATCCTTATCTCCGGCCGTGGCAGCAATATGCAAGCCATCGTCGAGGCGAATCTTCCCGTGCGCATCGCGGCAGTTATCAGCAACCAGCCGGATGCCGAGGGGCTACGTTATGCCCAAGCCAAAGGCATTCCGGCCATGGCCGTCGATCACCGCCCGCACACCTCGCGCGCGAGCTTCGATACCGAATTGATGCGCGCCATCGATCACTATGCGCCCGATCTCGTGGTGCTCGCCGGGTTCATGCGCATTCTCACCGATGACTTCGTCCATCACTACACCGGACGCTTGATCAACATTCACCCCTCGCTACTGCCGGCGTTTCCCGGACTTGCCACACATCAACGCGCGCTTGAAGCGGGCGTTAAAATTCATGGCTGCACGGTGCACTTCGTCACACCCGCGATCGATCATGGCCCGATCGTGGTTCAGGCCGCGGTGCCGGTAAAATCCGACGACACGCGCGAGACGCTGGCTGCGCGCGTACTGGAACAAGAGCACCACATTTATCCGCAAGCGATCCGCTGGTTCGCACAAGACCGGCTGACGCTTAGCGCAGGCCGGGTCAACGTACACGGCGCGGAAACGTTAAAGCCTGCATTGTGTTTTCCTGGAGAGAGCCTGTGATGCGCGCACTGATTGTATTGTTACTCGCTAGTTTGTTCGCCCCGGCGATGGCGGCGCCCGCTAAATTCAGCGCTGTTTATAACGTGATGCGCGCTGGCCAGATCATCGGCGAAGCCAAAGACACGCTGGAAATTTCGCGCAATCAATATCACTTGGAAAGCACGCTCACGCCCCTGGGTGTTGTGGCGATATTCGTGAAAGAAACTTTCCAACAGACCAGCAGCGGCGAAATCGACAAGATGGGTTTCCACCCCCAGCAATACGCTTATCAACGCAGCCTCCATGCCGATAAAAATATCGATGCCCGTTTCGATTGGAAGACAAAAACTGCCACCTTCAAGTTCGATGGCAAGTTCGAATCCCAGCCCTTACCAGCACTCCTGCAAGACCGTTTGAGCTTGTTCTATCAATTCAAGTATTGGCCAAAAGGAAAAGACAAGCTGCTCATACCCATGAGCAACGGCAAGGGCATCACCGACTACACGATAATCCGCGCCGGGGAAGAAACGCTGACCCTACCTGCAGGCATCTTCCACACCACCCGTTATGTGCGCGAGCGGACACCGGACGACGACGGCATCACGGTATGGGTCAGCGACAAATTAGCCGCGCCGGTTAAGATTGTGATCGACGGAAAAAAGGGGGAACAAACCGAGCAGGTTCTCACGCATGTCACAAGTGAATAAATATGTCGCGCCGGGGCAAGCCCTTGCTTTTTGCGCTGCTGGCCTCGCTCCTTTTGCACCTGATTATTTTGCTCGGCCCGAATATCACGCTGCTGCAGCCAACACCGGAACCGCCGTTGACGGTAAAAATCCAGACACTGCCGCCGCTCGCTGCCCTTAAACCTCAGCGCCCAAAACACGCTGTTAAACCCAAAGTAAAACCGCCACGCCCTGCACCGATCATTTCAAACCCGGTGCCGCCACCAGAGCCGGCACCCACCTCTCCCCCGCAAGCAATAGCGCAACAAGCCCCCGAGCCGCCCATGCCCGCACCGGCACCGATCCCCGTGCCGCCGCCCATGCCGCCCGCCGATCCCCGCCCGGATTTTCCGGCGCGCATCGACCTCGTGTATTCGGTGTATCGCGGCACGCAAGGCTTGCTATTGGGAAAAACCACGCACTCCTGGCATATCGTGGACAAGCAATATCTACTGACCAGCACCACCGCGGCGACCGGCTTGTTCTCCTTGCTCTACAGCGGGCGCTATATCATGACCAGCCGCGGCGAACTGACGCCCGCCGGGCTCAAACCGATTTCGTTCTGGATTCAGCGCGGCCAAAGCAGCGAACATACCGAGTATGCGGATTTCGATTGGAGCGCCAAAACGCTGCAATACGGCAAGCCTGACGATCTCCACACCGCCCCGCTGACCGATGGCACCCAAGACCAGCTCTCGGCGCTCTATCAATTAGCGTTTACCGCACCGCATAGCGGACGCGTCACCGTGGCGATCACCACGGGCCGCAAGCTCAATCAATACACCTACCAAGTGGTCGGAGAAGAAATGCTCCAGACGCCTTTGGGCGCCTTGCGCACCGAACATCTCGCCAGCGTGCAAACGACCCAAGAACCCAGCGGGAGCGGCGACATCTGGCTCGCGATCGATCAACATTATTTGCCGGTGCGTTTTAAACTCACTACGTCCGATGGCGAAGTGTTGGATCAAGTGATTTCAGAACTGCGTATGCCCTAGTCGAGCGCTAGGCAGTCACATTTTTCCTCGGCAGATTGACAATCTAACGTATACGTTAGATAATAAAACGGTTGTTTACGTAAGGTCAATCAACGGAGGGTTAAAAAATGCATATCGCCGATCTACTTATCCACGTAAACGAGACACTTGGCCCAATCGAGCATGCAGCTCTGGAAAATGAACTTCGCGATTTCAAGGGAGTCATTGCGCCTCGTTTCAATAAAGAAACGCCCCATTTGCTTCTTGTCCTCTACGATCCGCAGGAGATTGATTCATGCAGTCTACTCAGTCGAGTTAAAGCCAATGGCTATACTGCTCAGTTGGTGGGAATGTGAAGGAAGTAGATACCGTGAAGCACGACCATATCATTGATATAAAGGGTCTGTGTTGTTCGGCGCCGGTGCTCCGGCTTACGCAAGAATTTAAGGCGTATGCTTCCGGAGATGTTGCATTGGTCATTTCTAATAAGTGCTCAATGAACAACGACATTCCCGCCTATTGCGGCATGACGAAACATGAACTCTTAAAACAAGAAGCAAAAGACGGTCTTTTCTATTTCTGGGTAAGGAAGCGCTAGCCCATGGCGAGCGAATATAAAATTGGCGACGTAGCGGCTTTTCTTGGGACGACCATACGCACAATAAGATACTACGAGGAAGAGGGCCTGCTTCAGCCATTGCGAACTGAAGGAGGGACGAGGCTTTATAACGAAAGACACATCGCTCGCCTCAAATCGATTTTGCACTTAGCTGAAAATGGTTTTTCTCTCGAGTCGATACGACTAATAGGGTCACTCAGAGAAACCTGTAAGACAGGCGATGAGAGCAGCAAAAAAGTTTCTGCGCAACTTGACGGTGAAATAAAAGCAATCTCGGCCAGAGTCCGCGAATTAGAACGCCTAAAAGTAAAATTCGCCCAAGCCAAGACTTTGGTCAGGAAATGCCGAGAGTGTAGAAACAAACCCACATCGGAGGGGTGCCCAACATGCCCTGTGAAAGCGCATGTTGATAACGTAGAGCTACTTAATCTTATCTGGGACCAATGCGCTTGAGAATGCTGCTCATAGCCAACCAGGACAACCGTACAACAAACCATCTTAGAAAAAACGCGCTTGCTGATGCGTTAAGCGCGCCGCTCGCGCGCTTAACCGAGCGCTGCGCTGCCATATAGCCGGATGTGGGTGCGCTCGATCAAACGTTACTAGACGGACTGCCGAGCGTACCGGATTGCCACTTGCTGTATGCGTGGGACGTGAACGGCATGGTGGGGCTCACCTTGTCCTGCGACGGCTCGCACTACATGCCGGTAGCGGAATTCTTGAAACGCGATGCGAGCTTCTGGACCGGCCAAGCGACCCAAGCTAAAATTTAGGAAGCCTCTGAAAAATGCCGTCATTCCGGCGAAAGCCGGAATCCAGGATTTTAAAAGCCGGGGCAAACGACTGGATGCCCAAGATACTTTTGCAGAGCTTTCTTAGTGCCGCAGGAGTCGCACAGTATATGCACCAAGCTCCCCAGAAAGGCGAAACAGAACAAGAAGCCCAAGCATTGCCGCGGTTGCTACTGCACCTCCCTTGAACCCACGCGAGCGAAAAAAGTGAAACGCCAAAGCAAGCGGCGCGAGCATTATCGCGAAAACCTTTAACAATGGCCCGGACGGATGTCCCGCGTCCGCATCTAAACGAAGCCACCAAAGCGCCAGCATAGCCACGAAAAGACCGTGCGCGAGCGGAAACGGCCCAAAGGCCTTAAAAGTACCGGTAGCAAGGAACTCGGCTAACACAAACGCAAAAGCCGACGCGACGAAAAGAATATAGAGAACTGGCTTAGTCATTGTGAGCCTTGGCACCTCAAGTTGAAGGGCTCGCGTGTTTAGCAGCGTACCCAATCGACATAGACTTGCTCGGCGCGTAAACTGCAATGACACACCCGAATTTCGGCACGACGCGGTCGAGCAGCTTGGCGGGATATTGAGAAATGGCTTGAGCTTCCATCCGCAAAATTTTAGGCTTGACTAAAATTGATGGCAAAATTTATTTGCGATCGAATTAATGGAATAAATTTAGATGATCGATTTTAGGTCGCATCACGTTCTAAAGTTGACGCCGCCTATATTACCGAGCGGCGGATTCAATCCTGAAGTGCAACCGCATTATGACACGAGTGTAGCTTCTTCCAAAAAACCTCGTGAGGTGTTTTGAAGCCGAGGCACTTTCTGGGTCGATGGTTGAGGTAATGCATGGCGATAGAGATGTCCTTTTTGGTAATGGAATCGAAGCGCATTTTCTTTGGGAAGAATTCGCGGATGAGGCCGTTCATGTTCTCGTTGGCGCCCCGTTCCCAGGAGGAATAGGGGTGAGCGAAGAAAAAGTCAGCATCAAGTTCCTTGGCGATTCGCTCGTGCTGGGCGAACTCTCTGCCGTTGTCTGTCGTCAGCGTATGGACGCAGGCCGCAAAAGGCGTCAGCAGGGAAATCAGGGTGTCCGAGACGGCCTGCGCGGTCTTGAACGGGACGTGGGCGAACAAAGAGTAGCGAGACGTACGCTCGTTCATTGTGACGAGGGCCTGCTTCTGTCCGGCGCCAATGACCAAGTCCGCCTCCCAGTCACCGAAACGCTTGCGGCTACCGACGATCGCTGGACGTTTGTCGATCGAGACCTGGT
>JANYAU010000140.1 GCA_025361165.1 Betaproteobacteria bacterium
TTAATCGGGGACAATTTGCCGCCCCCAGGTCATCGGGGTATTATAACAACCGATTTTAATTGAATTTTTTGCGAGAAGATGAAACCCTCTTTGGCATTGCAAGCGCATCGCGAGGCAATTCGCCGTATCGTGGAAGAAAACCACGCGCGAAATGCTCGGGTCTTTGGGTCAGTGCTGCATGGCGACGATACCGAGGACAGCGACCTCGATTTGTTGGTCGACCCCACGCCGCAAACTACCCTCTTCGACCTTGCGCGTATTCAACGCTGCCTGCAGGATGTGCTGGGAGTTCCAGTGGATGTGCTGACCCCCAAAGCACTGCCGGGAAAATTTCGCGACCGCATGCTTGCGGAAGCAACGATGGTATGACACGCCACGCATTGCGTATTCCGGATTACCTCGAACATATCCTGGAGGCAATTAGGCGCATCGTAACTTATACCGAGGACCTAACCGAAGTGGCCTTTCTGGAGGATGAAAAAACCCAGGATGCCGTGATTCGTAACTTCGAAGTTATCGGCGAAGCGTCGAGAAACATCGAACGTAACCATCCTGAATTCGCCGCCGAGCACCCGAACATACCTTGGGGCGACGCTTATCTTCTACGTAACCAAGTTGCGCACGGCTTGCTGCAAAACATCTTTCGCTCCTAAATAAGAAATAACCAGACTCAGGCATGTGCCGTGACGACACCCTACCACGCCCCATTTATCTTCCCAGTTCAAAATAACGGTCTCGTCGTCGGCGGTATGCCGCTGACACGCCTGGCAGATCGCGTCGGCTCTACGCCGTTCTACGCCTACGATAGGCGGCTGATCACCGATCGCGTCGCGCAACTGCGTGCAGCGTTGCCACCAGACATTCACCTACATTACGCGATCAAGGCCAACCCCATGCCGGCAGTGGTGCAGCATATGGCGGGGCTGGTGGATGGTTTTGATGTGGCTTCCGGCGGCGAGTTGAAGATCGTGCTTGATACGACTATGCCGCCCGGCAAGATCAGCATTGCGGGCCCCGGTAAAAGCGAGCACGAGCTGCGCCAAGCGGCAGCGGCGGGCATTGTGGTGAATATCGAATCCGAGCGTGAGATGGAAATTCTCGCGCGCGTGGGTGCCGAATTAGGCATCCGCCCCAAGGCAGCGGTGCGAGTGAATCCCGATTTCGAACTCAAGTCTTCCGGTATGAAAATGGGCGGCGGCCCCAAACAATTCGGCGTGGACGCAGAACGGGTACCCGAACTGCTCATGCGGATGAAGGCGTTGCCGGTGGAATTTTATGGCTTCCATATATTTTCCGGTTCGCAAAACCTGCGCGCGGAATCGATTATGGAAGCTCAGCGTAAAACCTTCGATTTGGCGCGCCGCTTGGCCCAGGACGCGCCGGGGCCGGTGCGCTTGCTCAATTTGGGCGGCGGTTTCGGCATCCCTTATTTCCCTGGCGAACAGCCGCTCGATCTGCCAGCCGTGGGCGCGCATTTGACGAGCTTAATGCCCGATGCGCGGCGTGATTTTCCGCAAGCCGAATTCGTCATCGAATTGGGCCGTTATTTTGTCGGCGAGGCGGGAATTTATGTGAGCCGTGTCGTTGACCGCAAGGTGTCGCGCGGGCACACGTTTTTGGTCACCGACGGCGGCTTGCATCACCATCTCGCCGCCTCCGGAAATTTCGGGCAGGTGATCCGCAAGAATTATCCGGTGCTGGTGGGCAATCGCGTCACGCCGCCCGCGGGAGTGGAAAGCGCAACGGTAGTTGGCCCCCTGTGTACGCCGCTCGATGTGCTGGCGGACAAGATGGATCTAGGCCACGCTCAGGTGGGCGATCTGATTGTGGTGTTGCAGTCGGGAGCGTATGGTCTGAGCGCGAGTCCGCAGGCATTCCTCGGGCATCCGGCGCCGGTGGAAGTATTGTTATGAATATCGTGGACGGCGAGCAACGCCTCCTTCATACCCTTCATACCCTGCTTACTTTTGACATTGAGCTCTGGTGCGGGGGTTGGAAGGATATGGATGCTCGCTTTCCCGCTGCGTTCCGACGTTATATCTACGGTCCCAGCCGGGCTGGCAACTACGCCCTGCCCAAGACGCTAGAGATGCTCGATTCCCACGGTCTGAAGGGCGTGTTCTTCGTGGAGCCCTTGTTTGCAACGCATTTTGGTCTGGAACCCTTGGCAGAAATTGTCAGCTTGATTCAGGATGCAGGGCAGGAGATTCAACTACACCTACATACTGAATGGCAGGATGAGGCCAAGCAGCCACTGATTGTTAAACATAAGCCAAAGCGCCAGCACCTGCACATGTATAACACCGAGGAGCAAACGGCCCTGATCGCGCACGGCCTGAGACTGCTCAGGGAGGTTGGCGCTGCTCCCGCCACCGCGTTCAGGGCAGGCAGTTTTGCCTGCAACGCAGAAACTTTTACGGCTCTGGAACGAAATGGCATCCAATACGATAGCAGTTTGAACCTCACTATGGGCCGTTCTGGCACAGGACTTCCCGCCGCAATGCGCCGTCAGGGTGTTCACCACATTGGCCGCATCGTGGAATTGCCGGTATCCGTATTTCGCGGCGCTACAGGGAGCTTACGACATTTCCAAATAGGCGCCTGCGCCTATTTGGAAATGGTGCAAGCCTTGTGTTCAGCGCAGGTAAACGGATGGTCGTATATCAACATGTTCTCGCACAACTGTGAGATGTTGGTGCAGGGTGGGCATCATCCGGATTGGACAGTAGTGCGTCGATTCGAGAAACTGTGCCGGCATCTCGATGAACACCGCACCGAGTATCCCACTGTAAATTTCGCTACCGATTCGTTCGCAGACGAACCCGCGGGCTTGCCTTTACCCACCACCACCCCCGCGGCCTATGTCGTGCGCAATATCGAGCAGGGTGTTCGGCGCGCGCGGGATGCTTGGGCTCACTTTCGGAAACTCGATTACCCTGCCTGAGGGATTGTCGCGGTGTACTTGTAACGCAAGTTCTGTAGTAACTGCGGGACAAACCGGTAGCGGGAAGCCGCCCACGGCGTGAAACGCGGCAACTGAAACACATCGCTTGTTTGATTGGCCGCGCCCCATTGCGTGGAGACGGCTGCATCGAAACCCAGTGCGCGCACGATAGCCGCCTGCTCGGGCAAGTAATCCACGCCGGGTTTGCCGTTGGGATAAGCAAACAGGCGCACACGATTACCTAGCGCGTTTTCCAGATAGTCTTTTCCTGCTGCAATTTCCTTGCGTGCGGCTTCGGCGTCCAGTTTGGCGAGTATCGGATGCAGTGCGGTGTGCCCGCCGATTTCCATGCCGGCTGCGTGCAACTGTTGCAGTTGTTGCGTGGTCAGCATCAGATCGTCTGGCAGCGCGCCGCAGGCGGCGAGCTCCGCTATGCGTGCCACCGTACTCTCGCGCTGCGCGACGGGCAGGTATTTCACTTGCGGCAGAAGGTGGCCAATCGCGAGCGCTTTCGCTTCAACACCGGCGATATCGAATTGGCCCAGGCCCAGATCGTCAAGATTCAAAGTGTGCAATGAGGAACGGCGAATGGCTTCAATCACCGTGTCGTTGAACATACGGCCACCATCGAGGTAAGCGGTGGCGATAAAAAAAGTGGCGTGCAGCCCGTGTTTTTTTAGAATCGGCGTGGCGAGCGTGAGATTGTCGGCGTAGCCATCGTCGAAGGTGATGCATGCAGCCCGCGCCGGGAGCGTGCCGGTTTTCAGATGGGTAACGGCTTCGGACAGGGGTAGCACAGTGAAGACTTGTTTCAGGCGGCCTAGTTGCGCGTTGAAGGTGGCGACCGTCGGTTCATTGGGGAAGATCGGATCGCGCTCGGCCAATACGCGGTGATAAATCAATATGCTCAGGCGTGCCTGGGGGCCGGCTGGGGATAAGCGATTGCCGACGAATCTGTAGAGGATGTTCGCGATCATGGGTCTTCCGAGTCGGGGCCAGTATAGCATCGCGGCAATGCCGCCACGTCGCGTGGTTCTAGGGTCATTGGCATGCCGCAAACAAAGTGACGCGCTATACTAGTCTCGAATTTTTATGTCGTCCGCAATGACGCAAAAATACTCGGCAGTCTGGCGAACCTTAAGCGGAGCAATTTTTGCGCAAACATTCTTTTTCGACGCGCGCCTTATCCCCAGGCAAAGCAATAAGCGGCGAATCCTTTTTCGCTTGGCTGGCTTTGCCCTATTTGCTGTTCATCGTATACGGCAGCTTGTTGCCGTTCGAATGGAATAATCTTGCCTTCGCCGCGGCATGGGCGAGGTTCCAGCATATTCCCTTCTTGCAACTGGGAGAGGAAAGCCGGGCCGACTGGGTGGCCAATCTGCTTTTGTATATTCCGCTCGGATTTCTGGTTTGCGGTTGGCTAATCGGCCAAAGCCGCCGCGCTTTGGTGCTGGCGATTGGCATGAGCTTGTCGCTACTGTTTTCGGCGGCGGTCGCCGTGGGTGTCGAATTTACCCAAGAGTTTTTTCCGCCGCGCACCGTTTCGCTTAACGATATTTATGCCGAGTGTGTCGGCGGCGCGCTGGGCACCGTGCTGTGGCCGTTTATCGGTATGCGCCTCACGCATTTAGCGCGCACGATTTTGCAAGGTGGACGGCGTGCGCGCTATGCCGCGCTGATCGCTTATGCCCTAGCGTATTTGGTGTTGAGCTTATTTCCTTATGACTTCTTGTTGTCTTTCGACGAATGGCGGCAGCAGCTGACTTCGGACAATGTGGGTTGGCTATTCGCGCCGAATTGCGGGGGCGATTGTTGGTTGAAGCTGGTTGCGGAAGCGCTCGCCGTGGTGCCGTTTGGGATGTTGGCCATGCTCGTGTTCGGGCGGCGCGTATCGCTGCCGCTGGCGGCGGTAGCCGGCCTGTTGCTAGGCGTGATGATCGAAGGGCTGCAACTATTGATTGCATCGGGCATCAGTCAAGGTGCTTCGATCCCTTCTCGCGGGGTGGGCGTGATGCTGGGGGTAGCGCTGTTGCGCCTGGCGCGCGGCATTGAGTGGCGGCGCATGCAGGGGGGGCTGGCGCGCCCAATGCTGGTGCTCGGCGCCGCCGTGCCTTATTTGGCTGCGCTCGCGTGGGGAAACCACTGGCTCTCCGCAAGCTGGCTCACGGCGCAAGCGGGGTTGGCACGGCTTGCAGGCATCAATTTCCTGCCGTTTTATTATCACTACTACACGTCCGAGTCGATGGCGCTGGTGAGCCTGTTGTATCAATTCGGTCTCTATCTTCCTATCGGTGCGGCGGTGTGGCTCTGGTGCTGGGTGGGCCGCTCTGGGAAATGCGCGCATCCTTATGCCTCCCCGGCGTTGGCTGCTGCGATTCCCGCATGTGTGATCGAAGCGGGGAAGCTTTTCATAGCTAGCCAGCATCCTGATCCGACGAATGTGTTGATCGCCGCCACTGCAGCGATCGCGGCGCATGGCTTGCTGCGCTTGTTGTTCATGGAGGAAGCGCTGTCGCCAAGCGTTGCGCAATCGCAACCGGCGAGCGTTGCTCCGGAACAAGCAGTGCGCCGCGCCATTATTCAGCCGCACTCGCTGTGGGCTTGGCTGATAGGCATTGCCGCTTTGTGCGCGGCGCTAGTGGCGGGCGCCACTAGCCCGCTCGGCATGGTGCAGGTGTTAGTGCCGCTCATCGCTTATGCGGCATTGTTGTGGTGGCGGCCCGGCTTATGGTTGGTGCTGGTGCCGGCTTTGTTGCCGCTGCTGGATTTCACACCTTGGAGCGGGCGCTTGTATTGGACCGAGTTCGATACCTTGCTCATGGCGACATTGGGTGTGGGATATCTGCGGCTGCGGCCTAGCAGGCAGCCGGTGATGCGCCTTCCCGGTAAGTTGCTGTTGGCGGCGTTTTCACTCTCCGCGGCGATCAGCCTCGGCCTCGGACTTTTTCCCTTGAGTGCGCTCGATCTCAATGCGTTCGCAAACTACACGAGCTCCTTTAATGCGCTGCGCGCGGCGAAAGGCTTGTTTTTCGCGCTTGCATTTACGCCTTTTCTGGCACGTGCCTGGGATGATCCGGCGCTCGCCGCGCGCCGGCTGGCGCTGGGCATGACGCTGGGGCTGGCGCTGGAAGTGCTGTATGTGCTGTGGGAGCGCGTGACGTTTTCCGGCTTGTTTAATTTTGAAACGGATTACCGCATCACCGGCTCTTTCCCCGGCATGCATATCGGCGGCGCTTATATCGAGGGCTATTTGGTGACAGCGCTGCCCTTCGTGTTGCTCTGGGCCTGGTATCAGCGGCATGCCGCGGCAATGGTGTTGGCGGCGGTGTTGTATGCCTTAGGCGCGTATAGCGTCATGGTGACGTTTTCGCGCGGGGGGCAAGTGGCGTTTATGCTGACGACGCTGATTGCGATTTTTGGGTTCGCGCGCTTGTCGCTGCGCGACCGCGCGCGCCGCTTTGTCGCTGTGGGCGCGCTACTTTTAATTGGTGGTGCGGCAGCCGTGGTGGCGTGGCCAATTTTTAGCGGGAAGTTTAGCGAATCGCGCCTGGCGACCAGCAGTGAGGACACAACGATTCGCCTGCATCACTGGTCGGATGCGCTGAATATCTTGCGGATGCGCCACACTCCTGTTTTCGGCCTTGGGCTGGGGACGTTTCCGGCGGCGTATTTTTGGGGGTCGAGCGAACCTTCGCGGCCGGCTACGTATTCCTTCCTATCTGAAAACGGAAATGTTTTCTTGCGTCTCGGCAGCGGCGATACGCTGTATTTTGAACAGCCGGTGGCGGTTGCGCCGGAACGCCATTATATGCTCTCGATGGATTTGCGCAGCAGCGCCAAGAACGCCAACCTGACCACGCCTGTCTGCGAAAAAGCGCTGCTGTATTCGTTCACCTGTGTCTGGACGACACTGCAACTTAAGGGTACTCCAGGGCAATGGGCGCATTATGAAACTCCGGTATACAGCGCGAATTTTGGTCCCCCGGGCAGCCTATTTCCGCGCCCGGTGAAATTGTCGCTGCTCAATGACCAGAAGGGTACTTTGGTGGACGTGGACAATGTCGCGCTACGCGATGCGGCCGGGCACAACTTAGTGCGTAACGGCGATTTCAGCGCAGGCATGCAGCATTGGTTTTTCTCCACCGACAGCCATTTGGCGTGGCATGCGAAGAACCTGTTTATCCATGCGTTGTTCGAGCAGGGGTGGCTGGGGCTGATTTGCTTCTTGGCGCTGCTTGCTTATACGCTTGCGCGCTTGTTAAAGGGTGCACGGGCGTTTGATCCGCTGAGTCTGACCTTGTTTACTTCACTCACGGCGTTTCTGCTGGTCGGCATGATCGACAGCTTGATCGACGAGACCCGCATCGGTTTCTTATTTTATCTGATGGTGATCGCAGGCTTGATCGCCGAAGCGCGTTTAAAGCGAGTTTAATTATTGCGATCCCATAAGGCCAGCAGGCAACCCAAGGCAAGATACGGCCACGCCTCTGCCACGAGAAACGCCAATCCGGTGATGTTAAGCAGTAGCTCGGGTTGAATGGCGAGGTCGGGCGCATGCCCGGTGGGGGTGACAAAAGACACACCGTGGAACAGCTTGATGAGAATGAGGAGGCAAAGCGCACCCGCCGCCGCCTGGAACAGCGCGTGCCCGGTGTCCCAACGAGCGGCAATCCACGCGGCGGCCACACCGAGAGTGAGGCCGAGCATGGTCTCTAAGGAGAGCAAGCGCGCAAGCAGGGGGAGTTTAATCAATAATGCCGCCGCCAAAAATTTAAACAAAATCGCGAGCAACATTAAACCCAGCACGGCAGAGGGACGCCGTCGATTCGGCCGCATCAAGATGGTTCCGAATAATCCCAGGCAGGCAATATCGAGCATGAAGATCAGCGTGAGGTCCGGCTGGAATTGCCGAATGCTCGCCGCTTCCCAGAATGGGGTGAAGCTGGTGTGTAATTCGCCCGCCACCAGGGCAGGCGCTTGCAAGCTGATTTGGGACAATATCCATAAGCCCAAGAGAATGAGGCCGCTATGGGTAAGCCACCCGGGCTGGAACCAGAACCGGCGATACGCAATAAAGCCGGCCATGAAGTGGCTGTGGCGTGAAAACAAAGGCGCGCAAGCGGCGCCTATGGCCGCCCCCAGGGTATTAAAAACGATATCGACATTCGAGGAGACGCGGTGTGGAACATAAAGTTGCGCGCATTCGAAACCGGCGCTCAATAGCCCGGCGGCGATGCACACGCCCAGCCAGCGGGTGAGTGTGAGCCGGTGCCGAAACAGGCTGTTTGCCAAAAATATCCCCAAGGGGAAATAGGCAAACACGTTGGTGAGGATGTCGGTGCGGGTGATGGCTCCCGGCCAACGCGCCCATAAGAACGACCAGCCGGAAATACGCATGGCTTGCCAGGTGAAGGGATAGAGACTGCCCATGACTACCAGCGCTACGTAAGTAAGGAGTAGCAGTATCCACGGATTAAGGATGCGTTGAGTAATAGGCAAGGTGGTCGAATGTTAGCTTGGCGCAATCGGGTGGGCGCGCGGATAGGATAGTGGATGTTCCGGTATCCTTACTAGCGTTTTGATGCTTGAAGCGGCGGCAAGAAAAAATGCCGACTAACCGCTTAAACTTGTGCCATGAGTGTATGACCCCATTTCTGATGTAAAAATGCCCGACACCTTGCGGTGCCGGGCATTTTATTTGGTACGGCTAAGGCTTAAGCAGCTTTGCGTTTGCGCGATGCGGCGAGACCAGCCAAGCCCAGACCCAGCAGGGCGATGGAGGTTGGCTCCGGTACCGCGGTACCCAGCGGGCCACCCAGGGCGAGCAGTGCCGAGCCATCTGTACCAAAGTACGCAGGGTCCGCGTCCACCAGGCTAATGAAGCCCAACGCCGCGAAGGCTGATGTTCTATATCCCTGATGTTCATAACATCTCAGTACGCCAGGCTGGATGAAGCTTTTTGACAGCCCGTTGGTATTAAAAACCTCCTTATCGGTGCAGCCCGGACCGCCGGCGGTACCGTAGGATGTAATACCTCCGAAGTTACTCGCGGCGAGTGCATTGACTGCGGCCGGCAGGATTGCGCCCCAAGTCGGACCACCACCGTAGTTTTCAAGCGTCACGTTCAGGCCCAAGGCTTCGGCAGCACCAATCAGGGCTTTATCCGCGGCTGAAATGGAAGTTGATGCATCGGGAGAGCCGCAACATCCGCCCGGAGACTGGAAGTAGATAGCGCTGTAGTTGCTGAGAGTGAAGCCCGTGAGCGCATAAGTGGAATTATAGGCCGTGCCGACAGGCGCGCCGCTCAGAGCCCCTCCGGTACCCATTACCAGAACGGGCAGGGATGAGCCGTTTTTCATGAAGGTGAAAAGCTGGCTGGTGTAAAGGCTGTCATGATGGTAGCTCGTAGCGTCCGAGCCTTCCAAAACAATCTGATTTGCCTGGGCTGCGACCGAGCCCAGACAAGCTAACGCTACGACTGGGAGCAGTGCTTTTTTAAACTTCGCTATGGATTTCATGTTTTTCCCCTTATTTCTGATTAGATGAACTAAAAATTCAACGCCCCCCCCAACGCCAAACGCTACTCCAGGGGCCTCTGTTTTCTCTATTAAGCAAATTAGATGCCATAAAATAAGTTTTATATAAATCAAGTTGTTAATTGAAATGCCGGCGACAAGAAAAATATTCTGTAAGAAATTTCGACAAAAGCAGATGGATATCTTCGTCACGCAGGATGCGCGAATGGGCTGCGAATTTCAGCGTTACCGCAGCCTATCGATTCAGCCAGATAAAATCTGGCCGCCTAAATACCCCGCCCTCTGCGCCAGTGCTTGCGATTGAGCAATAGGGGTATAACGCCGATGGCAATGCCGCCCAGACCGACAATGTTGGTGGTGAGATCGAAGGTCGGGATGCTGTAGGCGGCGATGAAGAACAGAAAGGCAGCGCTACTCGCCGGCCAGAGGGCAAAGAAAATAAAATTATGGACGGAGTGGAGCGCCTGCTTGCGGTAATGCCAGGCGCAAGCGAAACCGGCAAGGCCGTAATAGAAGGCGACCTGAAAGCCGATGGCGTTGACTGAATCCTTGATGATCAGGTTTACGCTGGAGAAATTGGACGAAAGGAACAGAAACACCAGCCCGAACACGGCAATGACCGCCGTCGCTACCCAGGGTGTTTGCCAGGATTTGTGCAGAATGGCGTAACGCGGGTGGAGCACACCGTCGCGGCCCTTGGCATACATGGTGCGGGTAAATTGCAGGATCGAGGTTTCCAGCGTGCCGATGGAACTCAGCATCACGGCCACGATGGCCACGTAGCTCCAGGGCTTGGGGAACAGTTTTTCGGCGACGGCGAATACGACATTGGTGCTTGATTGCTCGATCTCCCGGTCGGTCAGCACCAGCAGCGTTACGGCTGCAAAAGCCATGAACAGCAGCAGCACGATCACCATTGCCATCACCGCGCCGCGCCCGGGCGTATGCGCGGCATCGCGTGTTTCCTCGTTGAGGTTGACGGTGACATCCCAGCCCCAGAAAAAAAACAGCGCGGTGAGCGCACCGGTGGCGAATAGCTGTGGGGTGAATTCGGCGGGCGAGAACCAAGCCCAGGAGAAATCATGCGCCGGGTGTGCGGCAAATTGGATAATCGCCGCGATGATGATGGCGATCAGCACCACGACTTCTATACCGGTCATGATGATCTGGGTATAGCTGGTGGGTTTGATGCCCTTGACGATCACTGCGCTCACCGCCAGCAGCCAACCGGCGGCGACAAAAGTCACCATACCCGGATCGTTGGCCAGCGCGGGTTTAATCAGGATGAGCGTGGCGGTGGCAGCCGGGATGGTGCCGGACACCATGAAGACTGCCGAAGCGACCAGCAAGGCCCAGCCCGCGAAAAAACCGAGCACCGGATTGAACGCCGCGCCGACCCAAGCGTAGGATGCGCCCGCATTCGGATTGCTGCGATTGAGGTGTAGGTAGGCAAACGAGATGCCGAACATGATGAGCCCGCAGTAAAGCAGGCTCGCGGGCGCCAGCGGGCCGACCGCGGCGATCAAGGTGGCGGTGGTGGCGGCGATGCTGAAGGCGGGCGCGGTGCCGGCCACCCCCATGACGACGGACTCGCCTACGCCAAGGGCATCGGCTTTAAGTTGGGTGGTTTCACGCATGCTGATATCTGGCCATTCTTAATATGGATTTGTGGTGATAGGCCACAAAAACAACCCCCCGTTTTTTTCTTATAGGCGGCGCGCTTCTACGATTTTTTCTTGCGCCGATGGCCTGCATATTATTTATAAAAAGGGGGTTTAGGCAAGAAAAAAATAAACGCGATTTATGATAAAAATATCAGCGAAAGGGCGATCGCACCCAACAGCACCGCAATGGTAATGAGCACGCCGTTTTGCCGCGCGAGCTGGCGCGAGACATTGTGAAGCATGGCCGCAAGCTGGTCATCGGGCTTGCGCGCGAGTGCCTCGTGTATCAGTCGCGGCAGTTTGGGCAGGGTTACCGCCCACTGCGGCGCTTCTTCCTTGAGCGTGCGCAACATGCCACGCCAGCCGATTTGCTCGCTCATCCAACGCTCCAAGAACGGCTTGGCGGTTTTCCATAAATCAAGATTGGGGTCAAGCTCGCGGCCCAAACCTTCGATATTGAGCAGGGTTTTTTGCAGCAGCACCAGTTGCGGTTGAATCTGCACATTGAATTCGCGCGAGGTTTCGAACAAACGCAGCAGCACTTTGCCGAAGGAGATTTCTTTCAGCGGCTTGTCGAATATCGGTTCGCACACGGCACGGATCGCCGCTTCAAATTCATCCTCACGCGTGTCCGGCGGGGCCCAGCCGGCTTCGATATGGGCGCGTGCGACGCGCTTGTAATCGCGGCGGAAGAAGGCGAGGAAATTCTGCGCCAGGAAGTTTTTGTCCGCATCAGTGAGCGTGCCCATGATGCCGAAATCAAGACCGATATAGCGTCCGTCCGGCGCCACATAAATATTGCCCGGGTGCATGTCGGCGTGGAAAAAGCCATCACGAAACACTTGGGTGAAAAAGATTTCCACCCCCTGCCGCGCAAGCTGCGGAATATCCACGCCTTGCGCGCGCAACTGATCTACCTGGCTCACCGGCAAGCCGTGCATGCGCTGCATCACCATCACTTCGGTGTGGCAAAAATCCCAATGCACTTCCGGCACCAACAGCAAACGTCCGTCCTGAAAATTGCGCCGCAATAAGCTGGCGTTCGCGGCCTCGCGCATCAAATCCTGCTCATAGCCCAGATGCTTGGCGAATTCCGCCACCACTTCGCGCGGCCGCAGGCGCTTACCATCGGCGAACAAAGTTTCGATCAAGCCCGCGCCAATCTCCAGCAGCGCGATGTCTTTATCGATGACTTGCCGAATGCTTGGCCGCAACACTTTGACCGCCACTTCTGTGCCATCGGGCAAGCGTGCGAAATGCACTTGCGCGACCGATGCACTGGCCACTGGCGCCAAATTGAATTCGGGAAAAACATCATCGTAACGCTTGCCATAAACGCGATTTAGCGTGGCAATCACCAAGTCGGCGGAAAACGGCGGCACTCGGTCTTGCAGCTTGGCCAGTTCGTCGGCGATATCCGGCGGCAGCAAGTCGCGCCGGGTCGAGAGTACCTGGCCGAACTTGACGAAAATCGGCCCCAGCTTCTCTAGTGCCAAGCGCAGCCGCACCGCGCGCGGCAAGGTTAAGGGGCGCCAGAAGAAAACGATTTTAACCAGCGTGCGCAGCCATTTCAGCCGCGCATGCGCGAGAAAAAATTCATCCAGGCCGTAGCGGAAGGCGATGTAGAGAATTTTTGCCAGGCGCAGTAGCCGCATAAATTAACGGGCGCTCAGTTTTTCGACGCGTTGCGCGAGCTGCGCTACCGCATCGTGTAGCGCGTCTACTTCTTGCACAAACTGCGCGATGTGGCGCGGCTTGGCGAGCAGGAGCTGTTCTTCGGTGACATATTCGGCGGCGGCATGGGCAAAGTTCGCTGCCGATTGTGCGCGCCATGCCACCCAGCCATGCGCAAAACCCATTAGTCGGTGCGCCAGCACATCGCCTACCACGCGCGACAAATCCTCCTCCGCCTCCCAGTTAAGCTGGCTTATGATTTCGCGCAGCACCGTGCCGAAGGGCATATCCCCTGCAACCACGATTAGACCCAGGTCGCGCGGAGTGCTGCTGACATAACGCAGAAATGCAGCCGGTGTGGTGCTGAGTACCGTGTCGGGCAGCGCAGCATTGGTCGACGTAACCGTGCCATTGGCGCCCAGGGTGAATGTCAGCGTCGCGGGCGCTAGCCGCAATTGGAATACTTTGCCGGCGAAGGGTGCGAGTTTTTCCTGCGCCCAGGGGTTTTGCGCAAGCAAGTGATTAAAAGCGGCGGCAAAGGGCGTCACGGCTAAAGCTTGTAGCCTTTATGCAGCGCCACTACGCCCGCGGCGAGATTGAAATAATCGACCCGTTCCAAACCGGCTTCTTGCATCATGCGTTTCAATTCTTCTTGGTTCGGGTGCATGCGAATAGACTCGGCAAGATAGCGGTAACTCGCTTCGTCCTTAGCCACCAGCCGACCCATGAACGGCAACACTTTAAACGAGTACAGGTCGTACAAGGGCGCGAGCGGCTTCGCCACTTTGGAAAATTCCAGCACCAATAGCCGTCCGCCGGGACGCAGCACGCGCCGCATCTCCGCCAGTGCCTGGTCTTTGTGCGTCATGTTGCGCAGCCCAAACGCCACCGTGACGCAATCGAAATAATCGTTGGGGAAAGGAATCTTCTCCGCATCGCATTGCACCGCCAGCGGCACCAAGCCTTGGTCCAACATGCGGTCGCGCCCGACACCGAGCATGGAACCATTGATGTCGGTGAGCACGACTTGGCCGGTGGGCCCAACGCGCTTAGCGAAAGCAATCGATAGATCGGCGGTGCCGCCCGCAATGTCGAGCACGCGCTGGCCGGGACGCACGCCGCTTTGTTCAATAGTGAAAGCTTTCCACAGCCGGTGCAGGCCGGCGGACATCACGTCGTTCATCACGTCGTAACGTTGCGCGACGGAATGGAACACTTGCGCGACTTTGCGCGCCTTGTCCGATTCCTCCACGGTTTTAAAACCGAAATGGGTGTTTGTCATAGCCCGGATTATCCGCTGATTTAGGCCGCTAGGCGGGGAACCTTGAAATCCACATCGCGCGTTGCAAGTCCCTTGAAGCGGCCCCTCTTTTGCAATTGCTGCAAAGACCTCTCGCCTGCTTTAACGCGTAGCGCACCCGCAAAGCATGTTGGTGGAGCGGAGGAGGATCGAACTCCCGACCTCTGCATTGCGAACGCAGCGCTCTCCCAGCTGAGCTACCGCCCCACGTAAGGAGCGCATTTTACTCGGGAAGGGATGGGGCGTAAATCGCTGCCGGTTCAAGTGGGCATTGCGGACAAGCGGGCGCACGTTGGTGGGAACTGTATAGTAGAGCGCGGGTCAATAGGGGAACCACGATGAAAACCACACCCAATACGCAAGATACGCTGTTCGTGCTATTCGGTGCGGGCGGCGACCTTTCCTGGCGACTGATCGTGCCAGCGCTATTCAATCTTTTTCTCGACGGACATTTACCCGAGCGTTTTCTATTGCTGGGCGTGGATCGCGCCGCTATCGACGATGCAGCACTCGCCGAGCGCTTTCATCAAGGCATAACCCAGTACTCACGTCGTGGCGTGCCCGATGCGAATAGCTGGCGGACTTTCTCCAGCCTGATTCGTCATCAGCGATTAGATGCCGACTCAGCGCAAGACTTCACGCGTTTGGCCGATACGCTAGCGGCACACGATACGGAAGCTGGCAGCCAAGCGGAGCGGGTATTTTATTTGGCGACGCCCCCCGCGCTGTTTGCGCCGATTGCGCGCGGCCTGGGGGCGGCCGGGCTGGCGCAAGACCGTGAGCATGTGCGCATTGTGGTGGAGAAACCGCTGGGGCACGACCTGGCATCGTTTCAGGCGATCAACAACGCGCTGTGCAGTATTTTTACCGAGGCGCAATTATTTCGCATCGATCATTTTCTGGGCAAAGAAACGGTGCAAAACATTCTGGCGATGCGCTTCGCCAATCCCATCTTCGAGCCGATTTGGAACCGCCGTTATGTCGACCATGTCACCATTACCGTGACCGAGACCTTGGGCGTGGAAAAGCGCGGCGGCTACTACGAAAATGCCGGCGCGCTACGCGACATGGTGCAAAACCATTTGATGCAGTTACTATGCCTCGTGGCAATGGAGCCGCCCGTGGCCTACGACGCAGACGATATCCGCAACAAGAAAATGGATGTGTTGCATGCCTTGCGGCCGATCACGCCGGAGACGGTGCACGAGTTCGCGGCGCGTGGCCAATATGCGGAAGGCTGGATTCAGGGCGCCCACCTGCCAGGCTATCGCGACGAACCCGGTGTCGATCCCCATTCCAATACCGAAACCTATGCCGCGCTTAAGTTGTATGTCGACAATTGGCGCTGGCAGGATGTGCCGTTTTATCTGCGCACCGGCAAACGCCTGGCCGCCGACGTGTCGGAAATCTCCATCCGCTTCCGCGATGTTCCGCATCGATCCTTTCCGGCTTCCGTAGGCCTCAATACACAACCGGTGCGCCTGGTGATTCAAATGCATCCGGAACAAGGCATCGTGCTCAAATTCATGGCCAAGGAACCCGGCTCACAACTGCGGCTGCGCCCGGTCGATATGCGTTTCAGCTATAAAGAAGCGTTCCAGACCGAGGCGCCCGCCGCCTACGAAACCTTGCTGCGGGATGTGATGATAGGTGACGCCACTCTATTCATGCGCGCCGACCAAGTCGAGGCCGCATGGCAATTGTTGATGCCCATCCTCGACGTCTGGGCGGAAAATCCGGCGCCGGATTTTCCCAACTACGCCGCGGGCGCCTGGGGTCCCGAATCAGCCGAAATGCTGATCGCCCAGGATGGAAAAAGCTGGTTGACGCCGACGCTCCCGAACTCCTAATCCAGGATTCAATCCCCCTATGAATACCGATCCTTTCATTGAAGAAGCGCCCGGCGCACCCGGCATCGCACCCACTTGGTGTAGCAGCGCCAAAGAAATGGTGGGCTGTGCGCTTGGCCCATCGCGCCTGTGGTTCACCATCGGCGGCGGCATTGTCAACGAAGTGTTTTACCCGCGTGTCGATACGCCGCAGATACGCGATTTGGGTTTCATCATTGCCGACGATCAGGGATTCTGGGTGGAGCTCAAACGTCTCGGCAACCATGCGCTGCGGCTAGCCGCACCAGGCGTCCCCGCAGTCCACATTACCCACCACCACGAGCGATTCGATTTCACTTTGCGCATCACGCCTGATCCGTGGCGCGATGTATTACTGCTGGAAATTCTGCTTGAGGGCGATCCGGGCTTACGTCCTTATGCACTCTTGGCACCGCACCTCGGCGGCACGGGTCAAGAGAATGATGCCGAGGTCGGCGAATATCGAGGCCGGCGCATGTTATGGGCCGAACAAGGCCCTTTCGGCTTGGCGCTGGCGGCAGCCGACGAACACCAGGCTGACGCTTGGGGCCGCGCCAGCGCCGGGTATGCCGGGGTCAGCGACGGCTGGCAAGATTTTGCGCAGCATGATCGGATGCAATGGCAGCACCGGCATGCCGGCCCCGGTAATGTGGCGTTGTTGGGCGCCTTGCCGCGCAAGGCAACCCTCGCGCTGGGTTTCGCCAGCAGCAAAGAATCGGCAGCGACCCTCGCCATCTCGGCTTTGCTGCAACCATTCGACGAACCGTGGCAAGAGCAAATTCATGACTGGGAAACTTGGCATGCGCAATGCGCCGGCCTCACTCCTTCCGATATTCCGGCGGCGCTGCGCGAGCAGTTTTTCACTTCGGCGATGGTGTTGCGCGTGCATCAAGATAAAATCTATCGCGGTGCGATGGTCGCGAGCCTTAGCATTCCCTGGGGCAACACCCGCGACGAGCGCGGCGGCTATCACCTGGTATGGCCGCGCGATCTGGTGGAGAGTGCCGGCGCCTTGCTCGCACTCGGCAGTGAAGACGAGGCGCGCGACATTCTGCGCTACCTCATCGCCACGCAACATGCGGATGGCCACTGGTATCAAAACCAATGGCTGGGCGGCAAACCCTACTGGCAAGGCATGCAGCTCGACGAAGTAGCGTTCCCGGTGTTGCTCGCCGTGTGTCTGTCGGAGCGCGGCGCACTGCAGGGCATCGTGATCACCGATATGGTGCGGCGCGCACTCGGCTTTATTGCGCGCAGCGGACCCGCGAGCCCGCAAGATCGCTGGGAAGAAGACGCGGGAATTAATACCTTCACGCTAGCGGTGTGCATCGCCGCGCTGGTGGCCGGCGCACCTTTGCTTTCGCCGGACGCTCGCGATTTCGTGCTGGCGCTCGCGGATTACTGGAACGCTCGCACCGAGGACTGGACAGCGGTCTACGGTAGCACGCTGGCACGGCGGCTAAATGTCAGCGGCTATTATGTGCGCATGGCCCCCGCGCAAACGGAGACCAACCCGCGCGCTATGCTGGATGTGCTACCGCTCAAAAACCGCTTGCACGATCCGGGCTTGTCCGCCGAAGAACAAGTCGGCGTGGATTTCCTGCAGCTCGTGCGTTTCGGGCTGCGCCGCGCCGATGACCCGCTCATCGTCGACACCCTCGATGTCATCGATACCCTGCTCAAAACCGACACCGCGAGCGGCCCTGCGTGGTACCGCTACAACGGTGACGGCTACGGTGAACACGAGGATGGCGCGGCGTTCGACGGCGTGGGGTGCGGCCGGCCATGGCCTTTATTGACGGGTGAACGCGGGCACTATGCACTCGCCGCAGGACAAGACCCGCTGCCCTATCTGGAAGCGATGAATGCAATGAGCGGCAGCGGCGGCATGATTCCGGAGCAGATCTGGGATAGCGCAGCCCTGCCCGCACGCGGACTCTATCCGGGCCGCCCCACCGGCTCAGCGATGCCGCTGGTGTGGGCGCACGCCGAATTTATCAAGCTCATCGCTTCGCGCCAACTCGGCCGGCCATTCGATCGCCCGAGCGCTATCTGGCAACGCTATCAAGGCATACGCCCGGCAATACAACACGCCTTCTGGTTGCCACAGGCCCCGATGAATAAAATTTCCAGCGGCGAAAATTTATTCATCGCGCTGTTGGCGCCGGGGGTCATTCATTGGGGTATCGACGGCTGGCAAAGCCCGCAAGATACGGCGACCAGCGACAGCGGATTAGGCATCCACTTGGCCCCGATTCCTACGCAAAATCTACGCCCCGGGCAACAACTCGATTTTACGTTTCAGAACACCGAGACCGGAGAATGGGCGGGGCAGGACTACCACGTCATGGTTGAGGACGTTCAAGCGCAGTGATTTCCGGCAGCTGGTAAGCGCTAAGGGCGTGCTTAGCTACGGCGGCCATGACTCCAGCGCAGCATCCACACGCCGGCAAGTATCATCGGCAAGCTCAACCACTGGCCCATGCTGAGATGCAGCGCGAGATAGCCGAGAAAGGCGTCGGGCTCGCGGGCGAATTCGGCGATAAACCGGAACGCGCCGTAAGCGATCAGAAACACCGCCGACACGGCGCCGGTGGGCCGTGGTCGGCTGGAGTACCACCACAACAAAGTGAACAGCGCCACGCCCTCCAGCCCAAATTCATAGAGTTGCGAAGGATGGCGCGGCGTGAGCGTGGGGTCGGTCGTCGGAAATACCATCGCCCACGGCAGATCAGTGGCGCGCCCCCATAACTCGGCGTTGATGAAGTTGCCGATGCGGCCGAAGCCCAAACCCAGCGGCGTTAAGGGCGCGATGAAATCCGTGATCATCAACCACGAAATTCCCACTCGGCGCGAATAGAACCACATGGCGATTAGGACCCCAAGAAATCCGCCGTGGAAGGACATGCCGCCTTCCCACACATAAAAAATTTCCAGCGGATGGCTGAAATAATAATCCGGCTTGTAAAACAGCACGTAGCCTAGCCTGCCGCCCAGCACCACGCCCAGCACACCAAAAAACAAGATGTCATCCAGCATCTGGATGCTCCACCCTGAGTTCGGCCGGGTCTTGATGCGATAGCGGCCGAGGAAAATAACGGCGACAAACGCCAGCAAATACATCAGGCCATACCAGCGCACTGCAAGCGGGCCGAGCTTTAAAGCAATAGGGTCAAATCCGGGATGAACTAGCATGGGGTGGGCATCAGAATCGGTTAAAATGGAAGCATTATACGTGTTCTCCGTTCCCTGGCTGCGTCTGCGGCTTTTTTTGATTGAGGTTTGTGTATGCCTGATTATCGTTCTTGGACTACCACACGCGGCCGCAACATGGCCGGCGCGCGCGCGCTGTGGCGCGCCACCGGGATGAAAAACGACGATTTCAACAAACCCATTATCGCCATTTCGAATTCCTTCACGCAGTTCGTGCCGGGCCATGTGCACTTGAAAGACATGGGGCAACTGGTCGCGCGCGAAATCGAAAAAGCCGGCGGCGTGGCGAAGGAGTTCAACACCATCGCGGTAGACGACGGCATCGCCATGGGCCACGGCGGTATGTTGTATTCCTTGCCCTCGCGCGAGTTGATCGCGGACAGCGTGGAATACATGGTGAACGCGCATTGCGCCGATGCGCTGGTGTGCATTTCCAACTGCGACAAAATCACGCCCGGCATGTTGATGGCGGCGATGCGTTTGAACATTCCCACCGTGTTCGTCTCCGGCGGGCCGATGGAAGCCGGCAAAGCCGTGATCCAAGGCAAAGTCGTGCATCTGGATTTGGTGGATGCGATGGTGGCCGCCGCCGATAGCAAAAATTCCGACAGCGACGTGATGGAAATGGAGCGCTCGGCGTGCCCCACTTGCGGTTCGTGTTCCGGCATGTTCACGGCGAATTCGATGAATTGCCTGACCGAGGCACTGGGCTTGTCGCTGCCCGGCAATGGTTCGACGCTCGCCACCCACGCCGATCGCAAGCGCTTATTTCTGGAAGCCGGGCGTTTGGTCGTCGCACTCGCTCGCAGCTACTATGACCGCGACGACGACACCGTGTTGCCGCGCAATATCGCCAATTTCAAAGCCTTTGAAAACGCCATCGCGCTCGATATCGCGATGGGCGGCTCGACGAATACCGTGCTGCATTTACTGGCGGCGGCACACGAAGGCGGCGTGGACTTCACTATGAAAGACATCGACCGCATGTCGCGCAAAGTGCCGAACTTATCCAAACTTGCGCCCGCCTCGCAAGACTTTCATATGGAAGACGTGCACCGCGCCGGCGGTGTGATGGCGATTTTGGGTGAGTTGGATCGCGCCGGTCTCATCCACCGCGATGTGCATGTGGTTCACGCGCCGAGCATGGGCGAGGCGTTGGAACACTGGGATGTGATGCGCACCCAAGATCCAAAAGTGACCGAGTTTTTCCGCGCCGCACCCGGCAATGTGCCGACGCAGGAAGCATTCAGCCAATCCAAGCGCTATGACACGCTCGATTTGGATCGCGCCCACGGCTGCATCCGCGACCAAGCCCACGCGTATTCGCAAGACGGCGGGCTCGCGGTGCTGCACGGTAATTTGGCGCAAGACGGCTGTATCGTGAAAACCGCGGGCGTGGACCCGAGCATACTCAAATTCTCCGGTCCGGCGCGCGTGTTCGAAAGCCAAGACGATGCGGTCGCCGCCATTCTTGACGACAAAGTCCAAGCCGGCGACGTGGTCGTCATCCGCTACGAAGGCCCCAAAGGCGGCCCCGGCATGCAAGAGATGCTGTATCCGACTTCGTATCTGAAATCGAAAGGCCTAGGCAAAGTCTGCGCCCTCATCACCGACGGCCGCTTCTCCGGCGGCACCTCGGGACTCTCCATCGGCCACGCCTCGCCGGAAGCGGCGCAAGGCGGCGACATCGCCTTGGTGGCAGAAGGTGACACGATCGAAATCGACATTCCTAATCGCTCAATCCACTTGAAGGTCGGCGACGCGGAACTCGCCAAGCGCCGCAGTGCGATGGAAGCCAAGGGCAAGCATGCCTGGCAACCCGTGGCGCGCAATCGCATCGTTTCGCAAGCCTTAGAAGCATACGCGGCGATGACCACCAGCGCCGCCACCGGCGCGGTGCGCGACGTATCGCAATTAAAGCGGAGATAATCCGCCATGCTGCGCGCTATGATCGTCCTGTTCGTTTTGACTCTGAGCCGAAGCTGGGCCGCCGATGTCACCACCCTGCAAGATCCGAATTCCGGCCTGTATTCTTGGAAGGTAGTGGATCGCGGCTTTAGCCTGGAGCTGGTCCAACTGCCGCCGGACTTTATTCGCGCGGTGTACGCTTCGCGCGATCTTCCGCCGGCCATGATCGAAGAGGTCGCGGGATACTGCGCCTTTGGTAGCATCGCCCGCAACGAAACAAAATCTCCCCTGTCTTATCGTGTGGCCGATTGGCGCGCCGAAATGCAGGACGGTAAGCGGCACCGCTTGCGCACCAAAACCGAATGGTTGAAGCATTGGAAAAAAATGGGCGTGGATTTCGGCTTTTCCATCCTGCCCGATGTCATGACCTTCGATGAAGGCGACTGGGCGCAAGGCTTCACTACCGTCAAACTAGCACGCGGCGCGCACTTCGATTTGATCTATACCTGGAGGCAGCATGGCAAAACATTTACCGGCAAGTTACCCAAGCTCGTTTGCACCTCCGATGCGCCGCAGCAGCCTTAAACGTTGGCGCCTGCTGCTTGCGCTCGCCGCATTCGTGGCCGGGCCGGCCTTGGCACAAACCGTGTTGCCCGATCTCAGCCATCACCTGACCCGGCTACCTAAGCCAATCACCGCAAAAAATTTCACATTCAAAGATCTGGACGGTAAAACGCGCTCCTTGTCGGACTACCGCGGCCAGGTGGTGTTGGTAAATTTCTGGGCCACGTGGTGCCCGCCGTGCCGACGCGAAATGCCATCGCTGGAGCGGCTGCATCAAAAATTGCAGGGCCAGCCGTTTATCATTTTGGCGGTCGATCAATGGGAGAGCTACGACCTGGTGTTCGCCTTTACCGGGCAGCTTGATCCGCAACCGACTTTTCCTATTTTGTTTGACTCCAAAAGCCAAGCATCTAAACAGTGGGACGTGAAAGGTCTACCGGCGAGCTTTATCGTCGACAAACGCGGGCGGGTGGTTTATCGCGCCATGGGTGGACGCGAGTTCGACCACCCGGAAATCGAGCAGATTATTCGCGATTTGCTCAAGGAATAAGTTCAGCCCCAATGTCCAACCGCCTCGCACACGAAACTAGCCCCTACCTCCTACAGCACGCTGACAACCCGGTAGATTGGCATCCCTGGGGAGAGGAAGCACTCACCCTTGCGCGCCTTGAAGATAAACCGATTCTGCTGTCTATCGGTTATTCGTCTTGCCATTGGTGTCATGTGATGGCGCACGAATCGTTCGAGGATGCTGAAGTCGCACAGGCGATGAACGCGCATTTCGTTAACAT
>JANYAU010000141.1 GCA_025361165.1 Betaproteobacteria bacterium
CAAAGGTCATCATTTTGGCGTCGGCCAGTGCGGCGGCGATCTGGTTTTGTTTCTTGGCTGCCAGAGGATTGATGCCATCGAGCAGCAGCTTCCGCGCCTCCAGCGCCTTCTGCCGTGCCTCAGCGAGGCTCACGGTATGCGTCGCCCCCAGCCCCATCCCAAACGGCTTGCCGGCGACCATGTATCGAAACAGCCAAGACTTAGCGCCCGTGGCGGTGATCTGGAGCGTCAGTCCGCCACCGTCGCCATACAGCCCCGGCTTGGTGAGCTTGCTGACTTGCAGTGCTGAAAGTCGCTGTTGTTGGCGTGCCATGCTATCCGCTCCACTATCAAAATGACTATCAAACTATAGCCGGATTTAACGGGATTGTATAGGACTATCCTAGACGCTTAGATTGCTTATCTTGTTGTTATGTATGCTACTTTATGGACGATTCCGGATTCTGCCGGACTACTATCAGGCGGACACCCTCTCCGCCAAATGACCTTTATTTTGTTTTAAGAGACCGGTTTAGCCAGCCTTTTTCATTTCCGCTTCAGTCAAAGCGTTGTACGGTACCACCCGATGTTTCCGCCTGCTTGGCTCGCAGTTTTAGCACGTAAGGCATCCGGTGACCAAAACTCATGTACGCCTGATTTCAAATAGGACTTGAAATCAGACGTACGGATTCCGTACCGTGGTTCGAACCCACCATCCGCTTATCCACTTTTTGCTTTTCCATTTCAGTTCAGCGTAGCACTGCCACGCCATGCCGTTTGTGACAATTTGCGCGGCAGGTGTATTTCGCCGGGCGTAATTGCTAACAACTGTTAGCAAATCAAAACGCGCTGGGGTAGCGAGTAACGCACGCTCATGTATGTGTGTTCCCGCACAGACTAGAAAATCGAACAAATTTATGGTGTAAACACTGCGATTTTCAAGCAGTCAATTGTTTCCTAATCTCGATACGCGGAGTTTCAATGAAAAAATTATTGCTACTGCTAAGCGTAATGGCCACCTCGTTGAGCGGCTGTTATATGGAGCCCATCAGAGATCACGATGGTGCTTATCATAGAGGGCACGATGACGGTGATCATGAGCGAGATCACCACCGCGGGGACGATCGCAGGGATGGGGATCACGACGACTAGGGGGGGCGTAGCGCTTTGCTGTGATGCCGGCGGTCACTTTATTTTTAACAACATCGGATTGAACGCTTTCGCCATCAGCGTCACGCGGTCGCCGATGGCTATGCCGGCGATTTCCTCGGTGGTAGCAATCACCGTCACGACTTGATTGCCGACCAGTACAGTGACCGCATACACCACTTCCTCTGGCTCGATCGCCAGCACTTCACCGATAAATTGAAACTTACCGCTCACCTGCCGGTCGTTGAACACCGCCGCCGGGCGGCCGTTGCGGCTGATTCTCCCGCGCTCGATCAGCAACACCCGGTCGGAGAGTTTGTAGACCTCGCCCTGATCGTGGCTCACGATCAGGGTAGTGAGACCGAAGTTACGATGCAGGCGCAGAATTTCGTCCTGCAACCGGATGCGTGTTTCGGCATCGAGCGCAGAAAATGGCTCGTCCAGCAATAGTAACTTGGGTCTGCGCACCAGCGCCCGCGCTAGCGCGACGCGCTGCTTTTGTCCGCCGGAAAGGGTGGCGGGCAGGCGCTGTTGCAGCGCGCCGAGTTGCATTATGTCGATCAACTCATCGACCCGGCCGCCTTGTTTTTTATCGGCGAGCGCGAAGGCCAAATTCTGCCGCACCGTCATATTCGGGAACAGGGCGTAGTCTTGAAACACTAGGCCGATTTCGCGTCGCTGTGGCGGCAAGTCGATGTGCTGTTCGCTGTCGAACCACACTTCGCCACCGATGGCGATACGCCCGCAATCCGGTACGGTGAGACCGGCGAGCATACGCAGCAGCGTGGTTTTGCCCGCCCCGGATTGGCCGAACAGGGTGACGAACTCGCCCTCGGCCAAGGCCACATCCACATTGAGATTGATCTCGCCGTCCGCGCCATGCAGCCGCTTGCTGACGGAGAATTCAATCATGGTTCAGAGCGTTCTCAGCAGGCGCTTGTTGAGCGTGTAGACGCTGAGCAGGATAGTAAAGCTCAGCGCGAACAGAATCAGCGCGTAGAGGTGGGCGGCGCCGTAGTGCAGGCTTTCCACCTCGTTATAAATGGCAAGAGAGGCGACTTGGGTTGCACCGGGAATATTGCCGCCGATCATCAGCACCACGCCGAATTCGCCGATAGTGTGCGCGAAGGCGAGCACGGTGCCGGTCAACAGTGCGGGGCGGATATTCGGCAATAGCACGCGCAGGAAAGTTTGCCAGCGCGTTTTGCCCAGCGTGGCGGCGGCTTCGGCGAGCGAGGCGGGCAGCGCTTCGAAACCCGACTGCACCGGCTGCACCATGAACGGCAAGCTGAAGATCACCGAACCCGTGACCAGCCCCTGAAAAGTGAACAATAGCCGCACATCGAATACCGTTTCCAAGAAATGGCCGAACGCATGCTGCGGGCTGAAAGCCAGTAGCAGATAAAAGCCCAGCACCGAGGGCGGCAGCACCAAGGGCATGGCGACCAGCGCTTCCAACACCGATTTGAAACGCACGCGGCTGAAGCTGAGCCAATACGCCAGCGGCACGCCGAGCACGAGCAGAATGAGCGTCGTGATGGTCGCAAGCTTGAAGGTGAGCCACAGCGGTTGCCAATCAAAGTTCATGGCTAGGCTCCATCAAGGTCAGCTCATTGGCCTTGACCAGTCCTTCTACCTCATCCCCCGGCTTAAGCGCCAAGCGTTCAACGGAGCGCGTGGTGATGACCGAGACGATGGGTTTGCCTTTGAAGTCGAGCGTAACGGCCGACAACAAGGCGCCTTGGTCGATACTGCGAATCACGCCATGCATGCGATTGCGCAGGCTGATCGAGCCGCTCAAATTCTTCGCCAGCGAGACTTCGGTTTCCTTGAACAAAATCAGCACGGCATTACCGGGCGCGAGGTAGGGCGCAGTCTCCGCAGTCTCGACCACGATCGAGGTGAAGCTATCGCCATCGACATCAATATCGACCAAAGACAAATGGCCAGAGGATTGAACCGCGGTGATTTTACCTTGCAGCCGGTTCACGGCAAGCGATATCCATAGCGCGTAAAAATCGCGCGCGCCGGGTCCGAGAATAAAAAATCATAAAACAACTGCACCTCCTTGGAATGGCGGGCTTGTCCCTGCTTGAGGATCACCACGCCCTGGGCGATGGGGGTGTAGAGCCGCGGATCGACCTCCACCCACTGGCCTTTGCCTTGCATCTCGGGAGAAAGCACCACCGACTTGGCGGTGAACCCGGCATCCACGATGCCGGAATAAATATACTGCGAGGCTTGGCCGATGCTTTCCCCATACACCAGTTTTGGTCCCACGATCTCTGCGAGTTTGGCCGACTGTAGCGCCCGCAGCGCCTCACGTCCATAGGGTGCGACTTGGGGATTGGGCAGGACGACTTTGCGGATGCCCTTGTCCGCCAACAGCGCGATGCCCTTGGAAAGGTCGAGGTTCTGCATGCTCCACAACACCAGCACGCCATAGGCATAGACCTTCGGCGCCGCCACGGCCCAGCCGGCGCGATGCAGCGCCTCGGGATATTCCATATCGGCCGACACGAAGAGATCGAACGGCGCACCATTCTGTATTTGCGCGGTAATCTTGCCGGAGGAGGCGTACAGCGGCTTGATCGAAATCCCGGTCTGCTTGGCGAATGCGGCGCGCAGATCGTCGAAGGCGTATTGGACATTGGCGGCTACCGCGACGGTCAGGGTTTCGGCACGCGCGGGCAGGGCGCAAACCAGACACAGAATGAACAGCCAAGAGCCAAGAGCGAGAGAAGAGAAGAAGCGCATCGTTTGTAGTCTTTCGAAAAAACAGTTTGATCATAGCGTATTTAGAACGCATCGTAATAGCCGTAACCACCAAAAACGGACCATGCCGATCCAGGACTGGAAAGCTGCGCTGACGCGCTTTAGCATTCAATTCGAGGGAAGGCCGCAATTCGATTGACCCTCAACCCGTTTACACAAAAATCCGGGCACCCTCCATGTTAAGATTTGCGGCTATATTTTGTTCAGGAATCGTCATGAAAATCGGTACACCGCTCTCCCCCAGCGCTACGCGCGTCATGTTGCTCGGGGCGGGAGAATTGGGCAAGGAAGTCATCATCGCTTTGCAGCGTTTGGGCGTGGAAGTCATCGCCGTGGATCGCTATGCCAATGCGCCTGGGCACCAGGTGGCGCATCGCGCGCATGTGATCAATATGGCGGACGGTAATGCCCTACGCGAATTGATTCTGAAAGAACGGCCGCATCTGGTGGTGCCGGAGATCGAAGCGATTGCCACCGAGATGCTGGTGCAGATCGAGCAGGAAGGTATTTCGGAAGTGATTCCCACCGCACGCGCGGCACAACTCACCATGAATCGCGAAGGTATCCGCCGTTTGGCGGCGGAGACTTTGAATCTGCCGGTTTCGCCGTATCGCTTCGCGGAGAGTTTGGCTGCATTGCAAGCAGCGATCGACGGCGGCATCGGCTATCCCTGCGTGGTTAAGCCAGTGATGTCGTCCTCCGGCAAAGGCCAATCGAAAGTCGATGGCCCGGAGGATGTAAAGGCCGCTTGGGATTACGCCGCAAGCAGCGGGCGCGTGGATACCGGTAAAGTCATCGTCGAAGGCTTTATCGATTTCGATTATGAAATTACGCAGCTCACGGTGCGTGCGCTAGGCAGTTCTGGTCAAGTCGAAACGCATTTCTGCGAGCCGATAGGGCACGTTCAGGTGCGGGGCGATTATGTAGAAAGCTGGCAGCCGCAGCCGATGAGCGCGCTAGCGCTGGCGACATCGCGCGACATCGCCAAACGCGTCACCGACAATCTCGGCGGGCGCGGCATCTTCGGCGTGGAATTATTCGTGAAGGGCGATCAGGTATGGTTCTCCGAAGTCAGTCCGCGCCCGCACGATACCGGCATGGTGACAATGTGTACGCAAGCGCAAAACGAATTCGAACTGCATGCGCGCGCGATTCTCGGTCTGCCAGTGGATGCGAGCCTGCGCGCACCCGGCGCAAGCGCGGTGATCTACGGCGGTGTGGAAGCGCAAGGCATCGCCTTTGAAGGCGTGGCGGAAGCGCTTGCCGTGCCGCAAAGTGATATTCGTCTATTCGGCAAGCCGGTCGCGTTCGAGCGCCGACGCATGGGCGTGGCGCTGGCGAATGGCAAGGATACGCACGAGGCGCGCGCACGGGCGAAGCGCGCGGCGAACCTAGTACGGCCAGTGAAAGGTTAAGGAGAATGCACTGGTGAATTGGAGTAACCCAAAGCTGGCGGCAATGTGCCAGGAGCGTACGGGTCATCAATTACAAATATATGGCCGTTTGGTACGGTGAGTGGTCATACAAAGATGGCACGTGAACCCCGGATGCACAAGCGCTTCCGTGGCATACGTGGCACTGGAATTGTCAAAGGAACCAATCACACAAGGCTGAAGCCACCGTCATGCAGCTTATCCAATGCAACCTCATTGCTTTTGATTCGACAGGCAAGCTGCTAGAATATATCTCGATCAAATTACTCGGTTGATTTTCCACCATGCAAGACTCCTCGCACGAAAGTCCCAAGACAGATGCTGCTGGCGATGAGCTGCCGGAGATGGAGTTGACCGATGCGGACATTCTGGATGCGATGCAGCACATTCCCGGCTACCTCGACATCACCACGGAAGATTTTCGTGAGATCTATCACCTGGCACATCGTCATGCGGTGGGGCGCCTATTGGGCAATTTCAGGGTAGCAAGCCTGATGCGTACTGGGATTGACCCGCTACTTCACGACATGCCCCTGGACGAAGCGGCAAAGGCGCTCGTTCGATCCGGCTACAAGGCGCTCCCCGTGGTGGATGAAAAAGGCCGCGTGATCGGGATGCTTACTGAAACCGACTTCTTGCGACGGCTAAAAGTCGATACTTTCCTTGAACTGCTACTGAGCATGCTGGATGACGCGTTCGAATTTAAGCATCGTTGTCATGAGACACTCGTGAGCGTGGCGATGACTGCCCCTGCCGTCGTGCTCACCCGTGATGCCGGCTTCCGGGACGTCATTGCGGCTTTTCATAAACATGATGGCCGCAGCATACCTATTGTCGAAAGCGATGGCAGCGTGGCCGGCTTGTTGCTGCGCAAAGATTTTTTTGCTGCTTATAACCTGGAAAATTTAAACTGAAAATTCCCGAATATTTCCGCAAGATGCGGGGTACCACCCGCGGTAGCCCGCCGCGGGTTAGCAACACCGAAATCGCATGGTCATGGATTGGTGCATTTCTCGGTATCGCGGCGGCGTCCTGGGTGAACCATCTCTTTTTCGAAGGTACGGATCTGTCGATGATGATCGGCTCTTATGGCGCATCCGCCGTACTCGCTTACGGCGCCGTGCGCAGCCCTTTGGCCCAACCACGCAATCTGGTGGGTGGGCACATCGTCTCCGCAATCGTCGGGGTTATCTGCTGGAAGTTATTACATCCGTATCCATGGCTCGCGGAAGCAATGGCGGTGGCAACGGCGATTGCGCTCATGCACGCCACCCGGACGCTACACCCGCCGGGCGGTGCAACGGCTTTAATCGCCGTGATCGGCTCCGCGAAGATTCACGAGATGGGATTCTTGTACGTACTGATACCTGCCACCATAGGCCCCTTGATTCTGCTGGTGGTGGCCATACTCGTCAATAACATCTCAGCGTCAAGACGCTATCCGGAAATCTGGTTTTGAAGCATTTTCCGGAAGCTTACGTTGGGCCAGTTCATGCTGCGCGCGACATGGATATCGACGCGATTGCAACCAGCATTGGTACAGGTCTTCACTAAAACAGTGGCTCATATGTGGAGCTGGGATCGGATGATGGCGGTATCGTAAGCCGTTTGACGGCGTTTCCTGCGCTATACTTCTGCCATGCTCGAAATCTTAATCGGCCTTCTACTGCTATTCATCGTCTTCGGGGCGTTTTGGATCAGTACGCGTATGGGACAATTGGCCCAGGTGCAGCAAGAATTCCCCCAAGCCGTGGCGCAGATGCTGGAGGAAAAACATCGCTTGATGTTGGCTGACTTGCATGAGGGCTTGACTAAGCAGGGCGATCGCATCAATCACGTGCTGGGCGATACTTCCGACAAGCAACGCAATGTTATTTCCACCGAGCTCAAACTCACGCGCGACAACATGCACCAATTGCAGCTCGCGCAATCCGAACGCCTGGGTGAATTACGCGAGATGATGGCGAAGCAGTTGGCCGATTTGTCGAGTGGCGTGCAGGAACGGCTTAACGCCATGCGCGAAGAAATTCTCGCCAAGCAAATGCAGACGTTGACTGAGCAGGCGCGAGCAGAGCAGGAGTTGATTCAAACTACCATGGCGGCGGTGACGCAACAGTTGATGAGTGCGATGGAGGCTTTGACCAAGACCACCGACACGCGTTTGGAACAGATCAGCGGCAAAGTGTCGGAGCGTTTGGAAGAGGGCTTCAAAAAAACCAACGATACCTTTACTCAAGTCATGGCGCGGCTTGCGACCATAGACGAAGCGCAGAAGAAGATAGATGGCCTGACCACCAATATGGTGAGTTTGCAGGAATTGCTGGGCGACAAACGCGCGCGCGGCGCCTTCGGCGAGGTGCAATTGGAAGCGCTGGTGCGCAATATTCTGCCGCATAATCCCTTGCAGCCGATTTACGCCATGCAGCATAAGTTTTCCAACGGCACGCGCGTCGATTGCGCGCTGTTCCTGCCGGAGCCGACCGGCACGGTGGCGGTGGATTCCAAATTCCCGCTGGAAAATTATCACCGTATGTACGATTCCCGCCTGCACGAAACCGATCAGGCCGCGGCCGAGCGCCAGTTCAAGAGCGACGTGCGCAAGCACATCGACGATATCGCCTCCAAATACATCATCGCCAATGAAACCTCCGACGGCGCGGTGATGTTTGTGCCGGCCGAGGCGGTGTTCGCTGAGATCCACGGCTATCATCCTGACTTGGTGGATTATGCGATGCAGCGCCGGGTGTGGATTGTGTCGCCTACCACCATGATGGCGATTCTCAATACGGCGCGCGCGGTGATCAAGGACGTGGAAACGCGCAAGCAAGTGCACATCATTAAAGATTCGCTGGGCAAGCTCTCCAAGGACTTCAGTCTGTTCGACGTGCGCATGAAGAAGCTCGCCGATCACATTCGCCTGGCGCACGAGGACGCGGAGAAAGTGCATGTCAGCAGCCAGAAAATCACGCGCCGCTTTCAGCAGATCGAGTCGGTGGAACTGGAACACGAGCAGCACGAGCAACTCGAAGTGATGGACCTCCCCGAAGCGGAAGACGAAGAAACTGTGCGGCGTCTCAACTGACGATGCTGCGCGGCCTCCTGTTGGCGCTGGTGTTGCTGGGAAGTGGCGCGGGGGTGCACGCGCAAGTCACGTCGCCACAGTGGGCATTGAAACAAATATTCGGCAAAAATGCGGCGGTGTTACAACTGCAAGAAGAGGCGGTTGCCGAGGTTTGCCCGGACGAAACCTGTTTCCGCTTTGTGCTACCAAGCCCCAATGGTATAGAGACCGTGCACGACTTTGCCTATCTCTATTTCTGGCTGGTGGAGGGCTACGATCTCGCGCCCAACAAAGCCGCCAACGGCGAGCGCTTTGTCGTCACGATTCTGAACCGGCGCAAAGCGCAGTGCACGGGGGCCGATGAAGAGGCAATCGGCCGCTGCGTGCTGGCGCGCATGGCCACCACACCTGGTCTAAGTGGTTTTGTGACGCGGATGGACAATGGCTGGCGCCAGCGATTTCCGATCAACATTCAAGCGATTTTGCCGCGCGCAGACGGGCGTTGATTTAATACGATTCGCTTCGTATTCCAGACCATACGGCCATCTCTTTTCGGTAAAGCTCGCCTCGAATTGGCCGATATATCAGGAGAGCGCGGGTGCGGGTGGAATGTTCTATTCGGCCAGTGAGTTTCCTGAAAATTATAATTAAGACGACAGGCGGCTTTACCTATGGCGAAAAACACTCAAAACCTCTCCAGCAACGCGCGCCTGCTTAAGGCAAAAGCAAGTAAACACGCAATTTACGGCGTGATCATTGCATTGCTTGCGATTGTGTTTGGCACGGTGGGGGTGGCCTTCGTTCAATCGTCTACCATCACCGTTGATACCCTGGTGGCGGCGCAAGCAAACAATATGGCGCTGTGGGTGCTGAATGCCATGCCCTTCGTGTTTGCGTTCTGGGGCCAGTATGTCAGCTCGCTCATCGCGTTTGAGGCAAGTGCGATGGTGGTGGACCAGACCTCGGATTTGCGGGCGCAGACGGTTGCGCTCGAAGCCGAGATGACGCGCCATGCGACCCACGACCAATTGACTGGGCTACCCAATCGTATTTTGCTCAAGGACCGGCTGGGGCAGGGGATTTTGCGAGCGGCGCAGAGCAAGACGCGTCTCGCCGTCCTGATTATGGATATTGATCGCTTCAAAGAGATCAACGAGGCGATGGGACCTTACAATGGCGACCGCTTGCTCAAGCAGGTGGCGACCCGCTTGCAGAGCGCGGCGCACGAATCCGAAACCATCGCGCGCTTGGGTGGCGACGAGTATGCCGTAGTGATTCCCAACCTCGCTCAGCCGCGTGATGTCAGCCAGGTCGTCAAGCGTATCGAAAAGACGCTGGAGGTGCCTTTCATGTTGGAAGGATTGAAGCTCGATGTACGCGCGAGTATGGGCATCGCTTTTTATCCGGAGCACGGCACCGATGCCGATACCTTGATGCAGCGTGCCGACGTCGCCATGTATGCGGCCAAGCGCAATCGCGCCGGTTTTTTGGTTTACTCCCCGAAGTACGATGAATACAGTCCGCAACGGCTGACGCTGATGGGCGAGTTGCGGCATGCGATCGAAAACAACGAACTGATCTTGCATTACCAGCCCAAGGTGGATTTGAAAACGGGTGTCATCGACGAAGTGGAAGTGTTAGTGCGCTGGAATCATCCGAAGTACGATTTGATGTATCCCGACGAATTTATTCCCTTGGCGGAACGCACCGGCCTGATCAAGCCCTTGACGATGTGGGTGTTGAACCATGCGCTGAGCCAATGCACTCGCTGGCGCAATGAAGGTTTGACCTTGGGTGTGGCCGTCAATTTGTCGGCGCAAGTGCTGTTCGATTTGGATTTGCCCGACATTATTGCGGGCGCGCTGGCGGCGCATGATGTCGCGTCAGAGCGCCTGATTTTGGAAATTACCGAAACCACCATCATGGTGGATAAAGACCGTGCCTTGCAGATTCTTTCGCGTTTAAGCGACATGGGCATACGTATAGCGATCGATGACTTCGGCACGGGTTATTCCTCGCTCTCCTACTTGAGCAAGATGCCGGTGGATGAAATCAAAATCGACAAGTCATTCGTGCTTGATATGCACGAGAACAAGAGCAATGCGGTAATCGTCCGCGCCACCATTGAGCTAGGCCACAATCTCGGCATGTCAGTGATCGGCGAGGGCGTGGAGGATGCAGGGATGCTCGCTCAGTTGCGCGCGCTCGGATGCGATGCGGCGCAGGGCTACTATTTAACCAAGCCCCTGCCCAGTGACGAATTCACCGCCTGGCTGGTAACTACCCAGAGTCAGGGTGCGCTGAAAGTAGAAGCGGGAAAGGTACAACTAAAGGGCATCCCCGCAGATACGGCCTAGCACTGCTTGTGCCGCGCTGCCTATAATGCGGCTTTCCTCAGGCCATTGATGACTTCACTTCCCCCAGCTATTTCGCGGCGCGCCGCCGATATCCAACCCTTCCATGTGATGGATATTTTAGCGCGTGCGCGCGCACTCGAGGCCGCAGGCCGTTCCATTATTCACATGGAGATCGGCGAACCCGATGCGCCGACGCCGGAGCCGATTATTCAAGCCGGCATCGCGGCGTTGCGAGCGGGGCATACGCACTACACACCGGCGCTGGGCTTGCCTGCTTTGCGTGAGGCGATTGCCGGGTTTTACACTAGCCGCTACGGCGTGCACATTGATCCTGAACGCGTGGCGGTCACGACCGGGTCGTCCGGCGCGCTGTTGCTGGCCATGGGCGTGCTACTCAATCCAGATGAAGAAGTATTGCTGGCCGACCCGGGCTATCCTTGCAACCGTCATTTCGTGCGTTTCATTGAAGGGCGGGCGGTGAATATCCCGGTAACGGCACGCACGCGATTTCAACTGACGGCGGCGCACGTTGAACAACATTGGGGCGAGCGCACGCGTGCCGCTTTGGTCGCGAGCCCAGCCAACCCGACCGGCACCTTGTTAACGCTGGATGAACTGCGTGCGCTGCATGCGGCCGTATCGAAGCGTGACGGCACGCTGATCGTGGACGAGATATATCACGGCCTCACTTATGGCTGTCAGGCCGTGACTGCGGCTGCGGTGAGCGATGAGGTGTTCGTGATCAACAGCTTCTCCAAATACTTCGGCATGACCGGCTGGCGCCTGGGTTGGATGATCATTCCGCAGACCTTTGTGGCTGGGCTGGAGCGCTTGGCGCAAAATATTTTTCTTGCAGCGCCCACGCCCGCCCAGCATGCGGCACTGGCGGCGTTTCAACCGGAGACGCTCGCGATCCTGGAGGCGCGCCGTGCCGAGTTCGAGCAACGCCGCGACTATCTGCTGCCGGCTCTGCGCCAGCTTGGATTCGACCTGCCGCTTACACCCGAAGGCGCGTTCTATTTATACGCGGGGTGTGGCCAATTCACACAAAACAGTCAGCAGTTCGCCGCCGAAATTCTGGAGCAAGCCGGGGTGGCGATCACGCCGGGGTTGGATTTCGGCAGCTTCGAGTCGAACACCCATGTGCGCTTCGCCTATACGACATCGTTGCCGAATCTGGAGCAGGGTGTGGCGCGGCTCGCGCGGTTTCTGCGGGCTAGCGCTTGACGCGGCCGGTGCTATCCCCAACAATCGCGTGTTTTTCGCGATGTGATTTATGAGCACTCTATGAACCAGACACTGATTTTCGACGTGAATGAAGCCGAGTTCCAAACCCAGGTACTGGATGCTTCTCAGGCAAACCCGATCCTGGTGGACTTTTGGGCTGATTGGTGCCCGCCCTGCATCGTGCTCAGCCCGGTGCTGGAACGGGTGGTGAACGGCTATGGCGGCACGATCCGGCTGGCCAAGGTGGAAGTGGATGAGGGCGAAAACATGCGCCTCGCCGGGCGCTACGGCTTGCGCGGCTTTCCTACCGTGATTCTGCTAGTGAACGGCGAAGAAAAAGGGCGCTTCTCCAGCGCCCGCCCCGATGGCTGGGTTAAGCAATTCATCGACGAACACCTCAGCGCACACTAGCTTTTTCCCCGAAACCAGGCTAAATCGCCTATAATTTGCGCCCAATTCTGCTCATTTTCCTGGTAGCTCCATGTCTTTTGACGATTTAGGTCTTTGCCCCGAGTTGCTACGCGCGATTGCGGATACGGGTTATACCGAGCCGACTCCGATTCAGGCGCAGGCCATTCCGGTGGTGCTCTCGGGCCGCGACGTGATGGCCGGCGCGCAAACCGGCACCGGCAAAACCGCCAGCTTCACGCTGCCTATGCTGCACAAACTCTCGGTGCACCAAAACACCAGCACCTCGCCCGCGCGGCATCCGGTGCGTGGTTTGATTCTCGCGCCGACGCGCGAACTCGCGGCCCAGGTCGAGGCCAGCGTGCGCACTTACAGTAAACATCTCGCGCTACGTTCAACCGCGGTTTACGGCGGCGTGAATATCGATCCGCAGATCGCGGAACTGCGCAAGGGCGTGGAAATTTTAGTAGCGACGCCGGGGCGTTTGCTCGATCACTTGCACCAGAAGAGCGTGAATTTATCGCAAGTGGAATTCCTAGTGCTGGACGAGGCGGACCGCATGCTGGATATGGGTTTCATGCCCGATATTCGGCGCATTTTCGGTTTTCTACCGCCGCGGCGCCAAAATTTATTGTTCTCGGCGACCTTTGCCGAGGAGATCAAGCGCCTATCCAGCGAGTTCATGCGCGATCCGCAGTTGATTGAAGTCGCGCGCCGCAATGCCACGGCCGACAACGTATTGCAAGTGGCCTACCCGGTCGGCACCGACCATAAGCGGCGCTTGCTGGCGCAGATCATCAAAAATGAAAACCTGAAACAAGTGCTGGTTTTCACCAACACCAAGACTGGCGCCAACCGTCTCGCGCATCAACTGGTGCATGAGAATATCAATGCCGTCGCGATTCACTCCGACAAAACCCAGCAGGCGCGCACCTTAGCGTTAGCGGAATTCAAAGAGGGAAAAATTCAGGCTTTGATCGCCACCGATGTTGC
>JANYAU010000018.1 GCA_025361165.1 Betaproteobacteria bacterium
CGAAGCAAAGCTGGAAAGCTGATCCACCATGGTATTGATGGTGCCCTTTAATTCCTGGATTTCGCCTTTGGCATCCACCGTGATTTTTTTCGACAGGTCGCCGTTGGCCACCGCCGTAGTCACCTCGGCGATATTACGCACTTGACCGGTCAGGTTGCCGGCCATGGAATTCACGTTGTCGGTCAGGTCTTTCCAGGTACCGGCCACGCCCTTCACATCGGCTTGCCCGCCGAGCTTGCCTTCGGTACCGACTTCGCGCGCAACACGGGTGACTTCGGAAGCAAAAGAGCTCAATTGCTCTACCATGGTGTTGACGATGATGCCGGTACGCATAAATTCGCCTTGAACCGGCTTGCCATCCACTTCCAATAGCATGGTTTGCGTCAGATCACCGCGTGCTACCGCACCAATAACTCGGGCTATTTCTACCGTGGGCCGCACCAGATCGGTAATCAAGGCATTGACTGCTTTTTCCTCTACCACCCAGGTTCCTCCCACCGCCCCGAACGAAGCCCGCTCTGCCAGTTCGCCATTTCTGCCGACCTCCGTACTCACCCGGTCGAGTTCGCGCGATACCTTGTCCTGAGTTTCGACAATATCATTGAGCGTATCGGCAATTTTTCCGTACAGCCCGGTCCAGTCCAGCGGCATCCGTACCGAAAAATTTCCCTTTTTAATCGCTGTCAAAACCGTCAATAGCAAACCGGGATCAAACTCGCCTTGGGATAAGGGGGTGTTTACGCTATTCATTGCATGCTCCAGAGTGCGTTGTGTTCAGTTAATTTCGAAATAGAGGATGCGCATGCGCATTTTACTTAGCCCAGGGTAATTAAACGAGGGGGCTTGATAATAGTGCAGTCCAAGGGCTTAAGCAGCGAGATGATTTGCATAATACTACTAGGACGTGGGTGAGAGGTAGCCGAGGCGCGCCTGCTATTCTTCCTACAATTTCCTTTGCGACTCATGGGGGGCGTAAGACAAAACTGCCGGCCTCGCATTCTGCATCGCCCGCGCATTAAATTTTTGCCCCGTTAGAAAACAAACACTTGAGCCGTCAGCAGCGACGCCCCGCCGTTACGCGGGTTTGCTACTTGCGTGCTAGCGCAGCATGGAACGAGAAAGTCCTGCAGCGCCAAAAAATGATAATGCGCTTGATCCGATTTGAATAAAATCGGCATTCGTCCTTGCTTTTTTACGGTCCAATACGTTATTTTATAGCCTAGCAATTCCATCTGGTGGATACGCCCCCTGCGGTACCCACTGCGCCTATTTTTCTGGTCTGACTTAAACGACTTTGCCCTGACCTGGCTTGCGCCGGCTTCATAGCGAATCGCAGCCCATCCTTAAAGATACGGAGAAATACTTGAAGTTTGATTGGACACCTCGTTTCGTCGACGGGACTGCGGCATCACTTTCAACTTTTCGCGAGTTTGAGGAGCCCATACGCGCTGAAATTTTTAGCGTTGAGCGTCTTGAGCAACACGCGGAATCGCTCGCCACCGAGCAGCGCGTAACGCAACACCCTGCCAAGGGACGCAAGCTCTCGCCGCGGGTGGAAGAAAATGGACGCGTGCTCCTGGCAGCTTACAGGGCAATTGCCGACGCGATCCGGGCGCAACGCGCAATTACCCCCGCAGCCGAATGGCTGGTCGATAATTTCCATATCATCGACGAACAACTGCGCGACATTCGCGATCATCTGCCACCCGAATACTACCGGGAACTACCGAAGCTCGCCGCGGGACACTTAGCCGGATTCCCGCGCATCTACGGTATGACGTGGGGATTGGTCGCGCATACCGACAGCCGGTTTGAGCCGGAATTGTTGCTGCGCTATGTGCGGGCGTATCAACGCATCCAGCCCTTGACTATGGGCGAATTGTGGGCGATCGCGATTACCCTGCGGGTGGTGCTGGTCGAAAATCTGCGCCGCTTGAGTGTGCGTATTGTCGGCTCCCAAATCGCACGCAAAGAAGCCGATGAACTTGCCGACGCGGTGCTCGGTCTCGACAGCGCCGGCGCAGGGCAGCTAAAGGACCTCGGTGGCGACTCGTTGCTACCCGCTTTCGCGGTGCAATTGGTACAACGCCTGCGCTATCAAGATCCGCAGGTCACGCCGGCGCTCACCTGGCTTGACCAACAACTGCGAGGCCAAGGTACGAACGCTGAAGATATCGTATTGCTGGAGCATAACGCCCAAACCGCGGCGAACGTTTCGGTGCGTAATATTATTACCAGTATGCGACTTATTTCCGCCTTCAATTGGGCGGGTTTCGTTGAACAAGTCAGCCTGGTAAATGATGTCTTAAATTGGAGTCCGGGTTTTAGCGATATGGACTTTACGACACGCGATCGCTACCGTCATGGCATTGAGGATCTCGCAAAGGGATCCGAGCTGGATGAGATGGAAGTGGCGCAACGGGTGCTGGCAAAAGTTAACCGCTTGCGTGCTACCACTGGCACGGCAGACGCCACTGTCAGCGCACGTGAGTTAGATCCCGGCTATTACCTGATTTCGCGCGGACGGCCCGAGTTCGAACGCGAGATTGGCTTCCGGCCAAATTTGCGCCATCGCCTGATGCGCACCTATATTTCGCGCGCTACCTGGGCCTATGTGGGAAGCATTTTAATGCTAAGCGCGGCGGCTCTGTGGTGGCCTGCCGCAGCGGCCTGGCATACAGGAATGCCGCATTCAATTTTCGCATTATTAATTTTGCTCGGGGTTTTTCCGGCGCTTGAAATCGGCGTCGCACTGGTGAACCGTGCGGTGCCGAAATTTATTGCACCACGCCATTTGCCTCGCTTAAAACTACAAGACGGCGTGCCCGACTCGGCCCGCACCTTCGTCGTCATACCGACGCTTTTGGGGGACGAGGACGATATCCGGGAACAAGTATCTAACCTCGAAATTCACTATCTCTCCAACCCTGACGGCGAAGTGTATTTCGCGATTTTGTCCGATTGGCATGATGCCGACAGCGCCTCGCTGCCAGGCGACGCGGTGCGCTTATCGGTAGCGCAAGAAGCCATCGCCGATTTAAATCGGGAACATGGGCTAACACCGGCCGGACAGCCACGTTTTTACTTATTGCATCGGGAACGGCAATGGAATCCCAGCGAACAGAAATGGATGGGATGGGAACGTAAACGCGGTAAATTGCATGAACTCAACCGCCTGTTACGCGGGGGCGGGCCGACCTCCTTTCTGCGCATTGACGGCGCGCCGGTCGCAGTGCCGGAGAATGTGCGCTATGTAATCACGCTCGACGCCGACACCAAACTCCCCAAGGGGGCCGTCAATCAAATGGTTGGCGCTATGGTGCATCCGCTTAACCGGCCGCGCTTTGACCGCGAACTACAACGCGTCACCGACGGTTATGGAATTATGCAGCCGCGCGTTACGCCCAGTTTGCCTACGCGGCGTGAGAGCACGATCTTTCAACGCCTGTTTAGTGGTCCGTGTGGCATTGACCCTTATGCCGCAGCGGTTTCCGATGTTTATCAGGACCTGTTTGGTGAAGGAAGTTATACCGGCAAAGGCATTTACGATGTCGATGCTTTCGAATTCGCACTCGCCGAGCGCGTGCCCGAAAACAGATTATTGAGTCATGACTTGTTTGAAGGTATTTTTGCTCGTACCGGATTCCTGAGCGATGTCGAGTTCTTTGAGGATTTTCCGTCCCACGCAACTGTGGCTTTCGCTCGCGCGCACCGTTGGGCGCGCGGCGACTGGCAGCTTTTGCCATGGATTTTAAAATTCAAAGACCTCAAAATTCCGGCCATCGCGCGCTGGAAAATGCTCGATAACTTACGCCGCACCCTGACCGCACCCGCGACTGTGACATTGCTGGCGACAAGTTGGCTCGTCCCCAATGCGGCGCCACTGGCTTGGCTTGCACTCGCATTCGCAGCGCTTGCGGTGCCGGCGATGTTACCGTTTTTAACCAGCTTGATACCAACGCGAACCGGAATCGCCAAACGCAGTTATCTCAATGGTCTCATGCAGGATTTTTGGCTCGGCTGGGCAACGGTCGCGACCTCGATTATGTTACTCGCGCAACAAGCCTGGGTGATGAGCGATGCGATTCTGCTCACCCTCTGGCGCCTCGTCGTCACGGGCCGGAAATTACTCGAATGGACCACGGCAGCGCAAGCAAAATCGCGCGCCAATCTCGACTTGTATGACTTTTTCCGCGCGATGCGCGGGAGTATTTTTTTGACACTCGGCGTAAGCATCGCGTTAGCGCTACTTAATCCGCAAGGACTCGCATACGCCTTCCCGCTGCTGGTTCTTTGGTCGATTGCACCGGTGCTCACGCGTGAGATTTCTCTACCGCCACCGCTCAAGCACATCGAGCCCCTGTCTGAAAATGCGATCACCATGCTACGTTCCAGCGCTAGACAGACCTGGCGCTTTTTTGCGACCTTTGTCAGCGCCGCTGATCATTATTTGCCACCGGATAATTTTCAGGAAACGCCAAGCCCAGTCGTTGCGCATCGCAGTTCGCCAACCAACTTCGGTTTATATCTGCTTTCTGTCGTCGCGGCACGTGATTTTGGCTGGCTTGGGCTGAGCGATATGACGTTGCGCATTGAGCAGACCCTGAACAGCCTGGATAAACTGGAACGCTTTCACGGTCATTTCTACAACTGGTATGAGACAACGGGTCTGCGTGCGCTCGACCCTAAATACATTTCTTCGGTAGATAGCGGCAACCTTGCCGGTCACCTTATTGCGCTAGCTCAAGCATGTACGGATATTGCCGAGCGACCGTTGTTTCATCACGAACAACTAATTGGTATTCGTGACAGCCTGCATTTGCTCCGCGTCAGCGCCAGCGATCTTAAAGATGACAAACGCAGCGAAATTGTCGATTTGGCTGAATTGAGCGCGGCGCTGACGACGCTCGAAAAACTCACCCAGCATGTGCCGGGGGATATTGCAGATTGGATCGCGCACTATGATGGCATGTCGGCGCAAGCCGACACGCTGGTGGATATTAGCAAAACCATCGCCGCCGAGCGCGACGAGCCGGATTCGGAACTGGTGGCCTGGGCGGAAGCGGTACGTTGCGATATTGCCAGTCATGCCAAGGATGTCGGCCAATTTTTGTCGTGGGCGCCAATTATTGCGGCAGAATCACCAGCGTACACCGACCCTGGCAAAATGCAGTTAGGGTCCCGTTTGCGCGCTTTATTGCTGCTACCGCCGACCCCGGCGGGATTGGCCGCTTTATGCCAGTCGGGGCTGGAGATAATCGGACAATGGGCGCCGCTGCCGGCTGACGCAAGCCAAGACTGGTTGCATAAGCTGCGCGCTGAACTGTTGCGCAGTAACGATGCCGCAAACGCTTTGACGCAACAGCTTCAGACTATCGCCACGCGTGCCCGCGCCCTGTCGGATGAAATGGATTTCAGCTTTCTATTCGACCAGACGCGCAAGCTGTTCTCAATCGGCTACCGCGTCGCAGACGGCGTACTCGATCCGAGCTATTACGACCTACTGGCCTCCGAAGCGCGACTGACCAGCTTCGTCGCTATCGCTAAAGGCGATATTCCGGCGACGCATTGGTTTCGGCTTGGCCGCGCGTTGACGCCGGTAGATAAGGGTGCGGCTTTGATTTCCTGGTCGGGGTCGATGTTCGAGTACTTAATGCCCGCGCTAGTCATGCGCTCCCCCGCTGAAAGTCTGCTCGAACGTACTTCGCATCTGATTGTCTGGCGCCAAATTCAATACGGCCAGGAACGCGGCGTGCCTTGGGGCCTTTCCGAATCGGCCTATAATGTGCGCGATCTGGCGCTGACTTATCAGTATTCCAACTTCGGCGTCCCGGGCTTAGGGCTGAAGCGCGGCCTCGCCGACGACATTGTCATCTCTCCGTATGCCACGCTGCTTGCGGCAATGTACCAGCCTGCTGCGGCCGCGAAGAATTTGGCGCGCCTCGAAGCGCTGGGCGGACGCGGGCCCTATGGTTTTTACGAGGCACTGGATTTCACTCGCGAGCGCGTGCCGCAGGGTCAGGATATAGCTGTCATAAAAGCCTACATGGCACATCATCAGGGCATGTCGCTGGTCTCGATCGACAATGTTCTCAACGACAATATTATGCGCCGGCGCTTCCACCGCGAGCCGCGCATCCAATCGGCGCAATTGCTGCTGCAGGAACGCACGCCGCGCGACATCCCCGTCACGCGGCCACGCGCTTATGAGGTCCACGTCGATCTGCATGTGAAGGACTACGTCGCACCGATTCTGCGACGCTTCCATTCTCCCCACCTAGCGATCCCGCCAGCACACTTGTTATCGAATGGCCGCTATGCGGTAATGATTACCGCGGCAGGCTCGGGCTATAGCGTGTGGGGCAAACTGGCGGTCACGCGTTGGCGCGAAGATGTCACGCGCGATAACTGGGGCAGCTATCTATTCCTGCGCGACACGGCGAATGGCGAAGTCTGGTCGGCAGGGTACCAACCCACCTGTGTCGAGCCCGATGATTATGAAGTCATGTTCGCCGAAGACCGGGCACGCATTACGCGGCGCGATGGTTCGATTACCTCCGCGCTCGAGATCATCGTCTCACCCGAAGATGATGTTGAAATCCGACGCTTGACGCTCACCAATAGCGGGCTGCGGGCACGCGAAATCGAAGTCACTTCCTACGCCGAAATAACCTTGACGCCGCAGGCGGCCGATGCCGCTCACCCAGCGTTCTCCAATCTTTTTATTCAAACCGAATACATCGATTCAGTGGCGGCGATCGTGGCATCGCGGCGGCCACGTGCCGCCAATGACCCACGCAATTGGTTTGCCCACGTGGTTTCGTCCAGCGAGGGCGAAAAAGCGGGCAGTGTCGAATACGAAACTGATCGCGCGCGCTTCCTAGGTCGCGGCCGTAGCGCAGCAAATCCGCTGTCGGTGATGGACGGACGGCCGCTTTCCAATACCGTTGGCGCCGTGCTTGACCCGGTGGCGAGCCTGCGTAAACGCGTGCGTATTGCCGCCGGTGGTAGCGTCCGCATCGCCTTTTCCACCATGGCCGCCGAGACGCGTGAAGAAATTCTCAATTTAGCAGACAAATATCACGACCCGGCAGCGTTCGACCGCGCATCGACCTTGGCGTGGACGCATGCCCAAGTACAACTTCATTATCTCGGTATCGGCAATGAAGAAGCGAATCTGTTTCAGCGCTTAGCCAATCGCGTTCTTTATTCCGACCCTTCATTACGTCCATCAAGCGAAATCCTGCAGCGTAGCCACCTGCCGGTATCCGGATTATGGGCGCATCGCATTTCGGGCGATGTGCCGATCATCCTGGTGCGTATCGACGATGCTGATGATCGCGGCTTACTGCGGCAGCTGCTCCGCGCGCACGAATATTGGCGCATGCGCCATCTTGCGGTCGATCTTGTCATATTGAATGAAAAACCCACTTCCTACGCGCAAGATTTGCAATTGTACTTAGAGAATATGATCCGCACCTGTCAGGGTGCGACTGCGCACGAACATCATGACGCGCACGGAGATATCTTTTTGCTCCGCGCTGACTTGCTGCAAGAGCAAGATAAGCTGCTGCTGCAAACCGCTGCGCGCGCCATTTTGACCAACCGCCAGGGCTCATTGAATGAGCAAGTGATGCGCTTTAAGCGGTCGGAAATCAAATCCGGCCGGCCGCTTCGCCGCGTCACCGCGCCGCTCGCCGAAAGCAGCGCGAAACTGGTGCCACCCAAGCTTGAGTTTTTTAACGGGCTGGGCGGCTTCGCGAATAATGGGCGAGAGTACGTCATTGTGCTCGGCCCCAACCAACGCACGCCCGCGCCGTGGAGCAACGTGATCGCCAACCGCGACTTCGGGTTTATCGTTTCCGAATCCGGCTCGTCTTATACCTGGGCGATCAACAGCCGCGAAAATCAACTCACGCCATGGTCCAACGATCCCATCTCCGATCCCAGCGGCGAAGCCATCTATATCGCAGACCTCGAAACCGGCGAGTTCTGGACGCCGACTGCCCTGCCTGTACGCGTCGAGAATGCGCTCTATATCACTACCCATGGCCAGGGATACAGCCGTTTTGAGCATCTCTCGCACGACGTGTATAGCAAGCTCTTGCAGTTTGTCGCCGTCAACGACTCGGTGAAAATTTCCGCCTTGCGTGTAGAAAACAAAACGGAGTGGACGCGTAGTTTAAGCATCATCGGCTATGTCGAATGGGTATTGGGATTTTTGCGCAGTACTAATGCGCCGTTCATCGTCACCGAAATCGATTCGGAGACCGGTGCATTGTTCGCCCACAATCCCTGGAATACCGAGTTTGGCAAACGTATCGCCTTTTTCGACGCCAGCCTGATCTATTCGACATTCACCGCGGATCGGGGCGAATTCCTCGGACGCAACGGCGCATACGATCGTCCCGCCGCTTTGCTACGGGATGACGCGTTGAGCGGCAAGACGGGGGCCGGACTCGATCCCTGCGCGGCACTCCAATGCACATTGGAACTCGCTGCCGGAGAAACGCGCGAAGTGCGCTTTATGCTCGGGCAAGCGGCTAGCCGCGAGGCAGCACGCGAGCTTATCTTGCGCTATCGCACGCAAGCAACGCAGGAGTTGTTCGCACAAACAAAGCGGGAGTGGGATCGGGTGCTGGAAAAGGTCGAAGTCACGACACCGGAGCGCAGCCTCGACCTGATGTTAAATCGCTGGTTACTGTATCAGACCCTGTCGTGCCGTTTCTGGGCTCGCACCGCGTTTTATCAGGCCGGGGGCGCTTACGGCTTTCGCGACCAGCTGCAAGATAGTATGGCGCTCGTCGTCGCTCACCCGGACGAAGCGCGCGCGCAGATTTTGCGCGCTGCAACGCGTCAATTTCAAGAGGGTGATGTCCAACACTGGTGGCATCCGCCGACGGGGCGTGGCGTGCGAACGCGCATTTCCGACGATTTAATTTGGCTGCCGTATGTGGTCTTAAACTATGTGGAGGTCACCGGAGATAAGGCGATACTCGACGAGCAATGTACGTTTTTAGATGGCCCGCTATTGGCAAGCGGACAAGAAGACACCTACTTCGAACCCTCGATATCCGACCAGCATGCCAGCGTCTTCGAACATTGTGCGCGCACCTTGGAGCGCAGCCTGGCGACCGGCGCCCACGGGCTGCCGCTAATCGGTAGCGGCGACTGGAACGATGGCATGAATCGCGTCGGACATGAGGGCCGCGGCGAAAGCGTTTGGCTTGCCTGGTTCTTGAATGCAACGCTGCGCGCATTTGCGCCTGTGGCAGCGCAACGTGGCGAGGACGAGCGTGCTATGCGCTGGTTAACGCACGCTGAAGCCCTGAGAAAAGCGGTTGAAGAGCAGGCATGGGACGGCGCTTGGTACCGGCGCGCGTATTTCGACGATGGCACCCCGCTGGGTTCCGCCGCCAACGCCGAGTGTCGTATCGACTCAATCGCCCAATCCTGGGCCATCATTTCAGGCGCAGGGACGCGTGAGCGCGCCCAGCTTGCGATGCGAGCAATCGACGAATATCTGATTCGCCCCGGTGACGATTTGCTCCTGCTGTTCACGCCGCCATTCGATAAAACGCCGCTCGACCCCGGCTACATCAAAGGCTATCTGCCCGGCGTGCGTGAAAACGGTGGTCAATACACCCACGCTGCAGTGTGGTGCGTGATCGCTTACGCCATGCTCGGCGACGGCGACAAAGCGGGCGAGTTATTTAACATGATGAATCCGATCAACCATGCCTCTACCCGCGCCGGTGTACACCGCTATAAGGTCGAGCCCTACGTGGCTGCGGCTGACATTTATGCCGTGCCGCCGCACACTGGCCGCGGCGGCTGGACCTGGTATACCGGATCAGCCGGCTGGATGCTGCGCGCAGGCGTGGAATGGATGCTGGGCCTGCGCGTGCGCGGCAACGCGCTCCTCATTGATCCGTGTATTCCGCGGCACTGGCCCGAATTCAAGATAAGCTACAAGCACGGCGCCACGCGCTACGACATCCGCGTCGACAATCCGCAGCACGTTTCATCGGGCGTTATTGCTATCAGTCTGGATGATACGACGCTCGACAGGCAGGCCAAACAAATTCCGCTAGTGGACGATGGTGCGACACACCATGCAGTAGTAACGCTGGGAGAGATTTGATTCTAGCGGAAGAGGAGTTCGGCCTTGTCATCAGACAAATGTGTACTACATTGAGTAGGAGCTAAGCTTGATATAAGAACTTAGTAAATAGGTTTAAATTGACTACTAACTACCAAGAGGAGCAAATCATGCTTTACACCATTGCAGTCATTCTGATCATTCTTTGGCTATTGGGTATCGTCACCTCCTACACGCTCGGCGGCTTCATCCATATTCTATTGGTTATCGCAATAGTGGTCATCCTGCTCAGAGTGATCAGCGGCAGACCACCGCTGTAAAGGGATAAGCGCGGCGTTCATGCCGCGCTTATGAGCCGAAACTGGGCGCATGGTGCCCATAACAAAGCCAACTACTCAGGTGAACTGTATGAAATTCGCGCGATGTTCATCGGCAGAAATAATATTGGTTCTGCTTATGTCGACCCACGCCAATGCGAGCTATGCGGATGCGCAGGCTGGTGCGGCTATTACAAAAAATGGAACAGGCGCAGCGACCGCCTGTATGCAGTGCCATGGGGCAAATGGTGAAGGCCAGGCCACAGGTGGATTCCCGCGTTTGGCCGGACAAGGTAGAAATTACCTGGTAAAACAATTGACGGATTTCAAGGCAAAATCACGTATCAACCCCCTGATGCAACCCATTGCCAATACGCTGACCACAGCCCAAATAAATGATGTGGCGGATTACTATGCCAGTTTGCCAGGCTGGAAGCCCGCTGCAAGCCCCGTACCGGATACTGCCCAAACAGCACGCGGCGCGCAATTAACGCATAGAGGCAATTGGGATAAGGGTATGCCCGCCTGTTTTGCCTGTCACGGCGAAAATGGTGCCGGCATTGCGCCGCATTTCCCCGCCATAGCTGGGCAGCGTGCTACCTACATAGCCAAGCAACTTAAAAATTGGCAAGCCGGCACACGTTCCAATGATCCCCAGGGATTGATGAAAGCCGTGGCCGACAAACTCAGCGCGGATGACATCAGCGCCATCAGCGCCTATCTTGAGAATCCAAAATGATGCCAAATCTTATAATGATTCGTCTGGAGGTATACGATGCTGCGCTGGATTAATCGGCTCACGCAAAATGGAAAATTCCACCCGATGTGGATTGTTCTGGCGACATCCGCGATCGCTGTTGTGGCCGCCATGATTGCTGTCCCCGCCATTTACGAAGGCGCCAAAGAACCAAAAAAACCGAGCCCCGTTGCCGTCAAACAGATACCCGCAGCAGCAAACCTGCCCGAGCCTGACTCCGGGCAGCATGATCTCAAGCCAGCACCGGCAGGTGTTCAGGCGGTGCATTTCACCCCGCCTGCAGAGAGTGAAATGCCAAGCGGTGAATTTGGCGACACGGTTAAGCTGGGAAGAAATATTTTTGTACATACCCAAACTTACGCAAAAGGTTTTGTCGGTAACGGTCTCAATTGCGTTAACTGTCATCTGGACGCGGGACGCAAAGCCGATGCAACGCCGCTATGGGCCGCCTATGTGAAGTTTCCGGCTTACCGGGACAAAAACAAAAAAGTAAATAGTTACGAGGATCGCTTGGCTGGCTGTTTTCGTTTCAGCATGAATGGAACCGCGCCGGACTATAACAGCAAGGAAATGATTGCCTTGACCACCTATAGCTATTGGCTGGCGAAAGGCGCTCCGACCGGCGTAGAACTGGCTGGCCGCGGTTATCCAAAACTGGAAAATCCACCCTTAGCGCCGGATACGACTCGCGGTGCTACCGTATACCAAGCCAACTGCGCCCTGTGCCATGGCGCGGATGGTTTGGGAACGAAAGTAAACGGACAGTACGCGTTCCCGCCATTGTGGGGCAGTGATTCCTTCAATGCTGGTGCCGGCATGCATTCGGTGAAAAACGCAGCGGCCTTCATCAAGGCCAATATGCCGCTGGGCAAGGGCAATTCACTCTCACTGCAGGAGGCTTGGGATGTTGCACAGTTCGTGGACACACACGACCGGCCAGCCGATCCGCGAGGGAAATAAATACCTGCCTGCGTAGCCAAAAATGTTAACTGTGCAGGTCTCCATTCCTACAAGGCCTACAAGAATTAAGGCGCGGGCCAGCAAAAAATCCGGGCAGGAGCGCTTTACTATACTATCAAGTACAACACATTCTTGGGTAGCATAACTATGCAACCATCCAGCCCGCCATCTGATACTCCAGACGCGTCAAGCGCTATCGCTAACCCTACCGCTACCGACAATGTGGTGCTTCCGCCCACGTCTACGCCCATCGCAGCGCGCAACATGGCGCTGGTACTCATCGCTACCCTCGCCTTGATATTTGCCCTTGATTGGGCGCAGCCCCTGATGATTTCACTATTGCTCGGCATTTTATTTTCCTACGCGTTAAACCCGCTGGTCGCGAGCTTGGAATCTATCAAAATTCCGCGTCTAATTGGTGCCACTATTGTGATGGTGGCAGTAGTCAGCGCCCTAATTTTTAGTGGCTATGCCTTACGAGGGCAACTGCAAACGATAGTGGATCAATTGCCCAAAGCCGCCAGCAAGCTATCGACCGCAGTCAGTCAATTGCAACATGGTCAATTGGGCAATATGAAAAAAATGCAACTCGCTGCGCACGAACTTGAGAAGGTAACCAACCAAGTTGCCGCCACTGTACCCGCCAGCCAGAATGCGCCCAGCCATGTGGTGATTGATCCCACCCCCTTCAAACTCAACACCTTGCTGTGGACCGGTTGGGTGGGGGTGCTCACGTTTTTTGGTCAAGCGATTATGGTCGCTTTTCTTACCTATTTCTTGCTGCTCTCAGGCGATACTTTTAAGCGCAAGCTGGTGCGCCTGGCCGGGCCGACGCTGACCAGAAAAAAGATTACCGTGCATATTCTGGATGACATCAACAACTCTATTCAGAGTTACATGTTCATGCTGTTGGTCACTAACGCTCTGGTGGGGATACTCACGTGGGCGGCTTTCACTTGGCTAGGTCTGGAAAATGCGGGCGCCTGGGCTGTGGCAGCCAGTCTGTTGCACATCATTCCCTATTTTGGTCCGGTGATTACTGCCGGCGCGACGGGGATGGCCGCGTTCATCCAATTCGATTCCATTACCCCAGCCCTGCAAGTGGCCGGTGCATCATTAGTGATTGCCACCATCATCGGTATCTTGGTCACCACCTGGATGACCGGCCGATTTGCAAAGATGAATACCGCGGCCGTGTTTATTTCCCTGCTGTTCTGGACATGGCTATGGGGCGTGTGGGGGATGTTGCTCAGCATACCCCTCATAGTCATCGTTCGAGTCGTGTCTCAACACATAGAGCAATTGCATCCCGTTGCAGAACTGCTTGGAGACTGAAGTGCGCTGCCCCTCACTTTAGTAGCAGTTTAGTTTGCGGTGAAAAGGATGATGAATGGACTTGATCCCTGCTAACGAAACGGCTTGCCGCTATCCGGCGCTATGAAATCCTGGATACACCGGCTGACGGCACCTTCGATCGACTCACAGTACTTGCCGCACGGCTTTTCTCCGTCCCGATTGCCATCGTGAGCCTGGTGGATCACGATCGTATTTGGTTTAAATCGCATTATGGCCTCGACGTGCAACAAATTGGCCGTGATCCCGGCTTATGCGCCTCTGCCATTTTGCAAAATGAGGTATACACGGTATTAGACGCAAAAACCGATCCGCGCACCTCTGCTGGGCACCCTAAAAAAACTTCCTTTGCTTCGGGTGTTAGAACGCGGGCCGACACGCTCTAAGCGCGCCGGCCCGCATAGTGATTGCGATGCCTTAGTGAACGAACAAGGCAATCAAGATGATGATAGGGATGGGGATGCCAAGCATGAAGAGCAGGATTGAACGCATAATAATCTCCAGGTTAAAGAGGGATGGGATCAGCTACGGACGTAAACTTGCATACCGTCGCGCTGGCGCCCGCCAAAGGTAGCGGCAAGGCTCGCAACAAATGCGCCTATCAAGAGCGCGACAAACATCCACAACGCAGAATGCGCTGCCGCTTTGCGTGCTGTCTCGGCCGCTTCCTTCGCTGCAGCTTGCGTGTCGGCACTCGCTTTAGTCACACGGGCATAAATATCATCCACCCGCCGTTCGGCATCCGTCTGATTCATCCCAGTACGCTTGACGATAGTGCGCGCCAAATAGTCGCGGTCTTCCGGCGTGAGCCTACCTGCGCGCAGATCGGTGACAAATATTTTGCTCACTTCGCTGCGCATAGCGCCACTATTCGCATCGGCTGGCGCTTGATCCGAGCGCAGCAGCATGTCGGAAAAATAGTCGATGGGGTTGGCTGTGGAATCAGATGTATTGTTGGGGGCGGCTGAGACGGTAGCGGCTGCGACCATCGGCGCAACTGCAGCACCGGCGCCCGCGCCCAGATCAATCGCGCCGCTGAGAATGGCGCGCACCGCACCGGCCAACAAGGTGGCGGTAATCAGCGATGCAACTGCCCAGGTCAACATGCCATGCGCCGTGTCGCGGAAATACACTTCATGCGTATGCACGCTGGCCCATTTGATGCGTAAGCGCCCCGCAAGGTAGCCGCCCACGCCGGAGGCCGCCAATTGCACGAAGGCGATCCATACGATAGTCGAGGTACCTATTGCACTGACGTTATATGACCAGGGCGATACCGAGGACAAGCCGAGGCCCACCCCCAGGATAAGTAAGATCATGGACAGCGCAGCGGCAGCGGCCGCTCCCGCAAACACTGCGCCCCAAGATACCCCAGAGACGTGTGCATCGGCTACGCCTCCCTCAGCACCCATGTAGACAGCTGTTCCAGCAGATTGCGTTTGCATGTGATTCTCCATTTTGTGTTTGATCTTGGTCGATAGGGGCCCGCGCGGAAACAACGGGCCCCCGCCTTGTGAAACGAATACTAATGTCCAGCGCCGGCGGTTTCTTCCTGCTCCTTGCGCGCGGCCATTTCTTCTCCGAGGGCAACCAGGTCAAGATTGGTCTTGCACACTTTCGGAAACATCTCCTCTTCCTCTTCGCGTACGTGGTGTTCAATTTGCTCCGACAACACTTTGACTTTTGCGTCATACAGCTCATCGCCCGGATCCATATCCAGGATCTGCGCGATGAGTTCTTTAGCACTGGCGTGTTCCACCAGCGCTTCATCCATCATGTCCTCATCCTTGATCGCATTACGCACCGCGGGATAAAAAATCTCTTTTTCCACCTGCGCGTGCACGGTCAGCGCGTGGCAAATCTGATCCGCGATCTTCTTTTTGCTGGCCTTAGAGCGATCGGTCAGCCCTTCAAACAGTTCGAACATGGCTTTCACATCTTTGTGATCTTTAACCAGCAAGCTGATCGCGTCGTTTGATTTCGTATTCATGGGAACTCCTTTCGGTTGATGTGCAGCCAAAATAATGCAAAAAGTTTTTCGGGTATGTGCGGAACCTAACATCACTTCAAAATTTGGATAAAGCCGTTGGGACAAGTGGATGCATGATCCGAAAACTTGCGATGGGTTTCGTTCCAGAGTTATCCAGGGCCACATGACCGAGGTCATGTGGGTGAAAAATCAGCGTTGCGCCGCCGCGGGGGTAACCCGCCAAATGATATTGCCGACATCGTCCGCGACCAGCAGCGCGCCCGCGTGGTCGACTACCACGCCCACCGGACGGCCCAGCGCATCGCCGCCGGCACTGAGAAAACCGCTGAGCACATCTTCGGGTGGCCCGGCCGGGCGGCCATGGGCGAACGGCACAAAAATCACCTTGTAGCCGCTGCGCGGATTACGGTTCCATGAGCCGTGCTGCCCGACAAAGGCACCACCTGTATAGTGCTTTGGCAACAGGCCTCCCTCGTAAAATGCCAGTCCGAGCGAGGCGGTGTGCGCGCCGAGTGCGTAATCAGGTGCAATAGCCGATGCAACCAAATCCGGACGCTGCGGTTTCACGCGCGCATCGACATGTTGGCCGTAGTAGCTATAGGGCCAGCCATAAAAAGCACCCTCTTTCACTGAGGTCATATAGTCCGGAACCAGGTCGCTGCCGAGCTCGTCGCGCTCATTGACCGTGGTCCACAGCGCGCCGCTTTGTGGCTGCCAGGCGAGGCCATTGGGGTTGCGCAAGCCCGAGGCGAACACGCGCGAGCGACGGGTTGCCACATCGACTTCGAGAATGGCGGCGCGGTTGACTTCGTTTTCCATGCCGTTTTCAGCCACGTTACTGTTCGAGCCGACTGTCACATACAAGCGCGTACCATCGCGGCTGGCGATGACATTCTTGGTCCAGTGATGATTGATCGGGCCGGCGGGCAGGTCCACGATCTTCACCCCCGGCGCGGTGATCTGCGTTTCGCCGCCGCTGTAGGGGAAGCGCATCAGCGCGTCGCTATTCGCTACATACAAATCATGGCCGACGAGCGCCATGCCGAAAGGCGAATTCAAGCCGTGCAGGAAAACGCTGCGCGTTTCCGCGATGCCGTCGCCGTTAGTGTCGCGCAATAGCGTGATGCGATTGGCGCTCGGCGTGCCCGCGCCGGCGCGTTTCATCACCAGCTTCATGATCCAACCTTTGATGCCCTTGCCATCCTCGGGCTTGGGCGGGGCATTGCTCTCAGCAACCAGCACATCGCCATTGGGCAGAACATATAACCAGCGCGGATGATCGAGGCCGGTTGCGTAAGCGTTCACCGCGAGGCCGGGCGCAGCCGCTGGCGTAACACCAGCCGGCCAGCCCTTTGCCGGAGCGATTTTAACCGTCGGCAGGAGCGTAGGATTCGGCGCTGGCAGCACGGGCTGCGGACCGAAGCCCGCCTCCGCTGGGAGTGTCGCCACTTCGCCGCAGCCGGCAATGCCCAACATCAATGCGCCGAAGATTAGGGAGAAAGCGAGTGATTTGCGCATCGGAAGGTCAGTGGCTGAATTCAAGACGAGCGATTTCCGATGAGGCTTAGGAACTCTTCACGGGTCGCAGCGGAATCGCGGAAGGTTCCCACGACCGACGACGTGACCATCACCGAGTTCTGCTTTTCCACGCCGCGCATCATCATGCACAGATGCCGCGCCTCTATCATCACACCGACGCCTTGTGCGTCGATCGAGTCCATCACCACCTGGGAAATCTGCTCCGTCAGCCGCTCTTGCAGTTGCAATCGGCGGGCATACATGTCAACCAGCCGCGCCAGCTTGCTCACGCCGAACACCCGGCCGGTGGGAATATAGCCGATATGGCAGCGGCCGAAGAACGGCAGCATGTGGTGCTCGCAAAGGCTGTACACCTCGATATTCTTCACGATGACCATGCTATTGGTTTTCTGCGTGAAGATCGCGTCGTTGATCAGCGTCTCCGGATCGGTGCGGTAGCCGGAGGTGAGGAAATCCAGTGCCTTCGCGACCCGCTCGGGACTCTTCTGCAATCCTTCGCGCTGCGGATCCTCACCTAGCTCGACGAGCAGCTGGTGGACCAAGCCCGCGATCTTTTCGGTATTCACGACCATAGCTGATGTCCTTTCGGGAACGACGGGGCGCTCACTGAAACGCTAGCCGCGCCAAAATAGATAAGCTATCCCATTGCCCGCATGGACTCTGTTCGGTACTGCACATAAGGCACCCGCACTGATCCCGTAATCGTATGCGCTCAAGCGTTGCCCTTCTGCCTGCTCTTTGGCTTCGATCCGTCTCCATTTGACCCCACAACTTGATGGTCATCGTTACCGATCTACGGGCAGCATTGCCGGAGCAGCGTAGCACTACACTCCAATCCAGCTGACATTGATAGTCGATGCACCCCCATATCGTTTTCTGTTTCCATCGGGCCAATTTAACTGGCAGCGGTCTGCCAACATGGGGGTCGTGATCCATTACCCTACGTGCGCTTCCGTACGGAGCAGTCGAGTCATCCACTTTATCCTGTAGGTGTTTATGCTTCTTGGCGATCTTCCTGGTGACGCTGGCGATGGGCTTAATCAATCGCGGACAGTAATCCGTCTTCACCCAGATGTCGTCTATGGGAGCGTTCGGTGCTAAGGAGGAAGCCATGAATCTATTTAATACATTCGCGCAACGCACCGCCTCCTTCATGGGTTCGGGGCCTATATTCATTGCGGCGGTTTTGTTGGTAGCGGTGTGGGCGATCACGGGGCCGTATTTCCAGTACTCCGAATCGTGGCAACTGGTCGTTAATACAGGCACAAATATCATCACGTTCTGGATGGTGTTTGTGATCCAAAACACACAAAATCGCGACGCCAGGACGATACACCTGAAACTGGATGAACTGATTCGTTCGATCAAAAGCGCGCACAACGACATGATTAATCTGGACCAGCTGACGGATGAACAGCTCGGTCATCTAGAAAATCAATTTAAAAAGCTGCCTAGCACAGGCGATACGATGCAAGCCGATGTTACGCAAACCGCACATACCGCGGCGACCCAAGCGCCTGCAGACGGATAAAGCCACGAATTCAAATTCTTCGCCCCGAAGGAGTCCCTGTGGCCATAGTCCCTCCATCCGAATCTCAAGCCGCAGAAGCCGCAGCGGTTCCAGTTGAATTCAAATCTTGGAAGGGAATCAAATTTTTTGGAAAAGAGTTGCTAGATAAGTTCAACCAACATGACGTTTTAACGCTTTCGGCTGCTTTGGCCTTTTACACCGCTTTATCTTTGGCGCCACTGCTCTTGATCACGCTTTCCGTTGTTGGTCTACTCGGAGAGAACTCACAGGCTCAATTGCTCGGCCAAATTCGAGGGGTTTTGGGGGATCAGGCTTCCAGCGCGATCGCAACCATCATTGACAGTGCGCATAATCGTCCGAGGGTTGGAGGTCTTGCAGGTATTGTTGGCGTGTTGATTTTAATTTTCTCGGCCAGCGGCGTCTTTGCTCAGCTTCAATTTTCCTTGAATAAAATCTGGGAAATTGAAGGACACATCCGTTCTGGGATGTGGGGGCTGATTCGCCAACGGCTGCTCTCCATGGGGATGGTGATCTCGCTTGGATTTTTGGCTCTGGTTTCTCTGGTTGTGAGCACCGTGCTTTCCTTTGTTCTGACCAGCGAAGGACAAATCTGGCAAGTGGTGAACGTTGTTGTGACCTTGTTGGTTTTTTCCGCTTTGTTTGCATTAATTTTCAAGTTCCTGCCCGATGTCAAAATCTCTTGGAGAGATGCCTTTTACGGCGGACTGGTGACTGCCATTCTTTTTGCTGTCGGGAAAAGCTTGATCGGAATCTACCTGGGCCGAAGCGCCATCGGATCTGCCTATGGCGCAGCTGGATCTCTGATTGTTCTTTTGGCCTGGGTTTATTATTCATCAGCTATCGTCTTCACTGGGGCTGAAATCACTCGAGTTCTAGCAGCGCGACATCCTGGATCAGCCACGGCTCGCAAAGACAAAGAAAGGGCTCAAAGAAATTGATGGATTAAGGGTACCGGAGAGGCCCTTTAAGAATGGGGTTGATTGCCTGTTCCGTGATGTTTCTTCCCAGGGCGCAGCAAAGGGCTGATTTTCCATTCGGATCGCGAAAACGGACTCCCTCAGGCCGTTTATCGCTTAACCGGCTCAGAGGCCCCTAACTCGTGTCGGGTGGCTTTCAGCGCGGGCGTTGAAATTAGCATTTCTTTCTTTCTTTGTGCGCTAGCGTACCGATCCCTATTTTTTTAGCAGCTAAGCTGTGGACTCGAACCTAGGAGATTACGATGAACACAATCCATAAAATATTCGCAATTGGCACCATGAGCGCGATCTTACTGGGCGGTTGCGCCGGCACCGATCCCTTTTCCACCCGTTCCAGCAACACTTACCCAGACAATTCTTACCCAGACAACCGCAGCAGCAATTCTGCGCGCGTCATCAGCTATGGCGTAATTGACTCTATCGATACCGTCAGATCCAACAACAATGCATCAGGAAGTCCGATTGGTATCGGCACCGTTATCGGTGGCGTAGTAGGTGGCGTAGTAGGTAATCAGGTAGGTGCGGGCAATGGCAAGACCGCAGCCACTGCAGCAGGCGTCGTCGGTGGCGCCATTGTGGGTCATGAGTTGGAAAAAAATCGTAACAATGACACTGCTTATAACTACCGTATCGGTGTGCGGCTGGAGAACGGAAGCTACGAAAACTTCACGCAAAACAATATCGGCAATATGCGTGTAGGCGATAGAGTTCGCATAGACAATGGCGAAGTTACTCGTTATTAACAGCACGCGGACATACCACAACGCAGTATTTTAAAACCAAAAGGCATCTCGATTGGCACTCCGCCGGTCGAATTTCCTGTAAGGAGAAAATCATGAACTGGGATATCGTTGAAGGCAACTGGAAAAAATTCAAGGGTAATGTCAAACAACAATGGGGCAAGCTGACAGACGATCATCTGGATCAAATCGCGGGTAAACGCGACCAGTTGATTGGCAAGCTCCAGGAGACTTATGGCCTGAACAAAGACGAAGCCGAAAAGCAGATAAAGGCATTTGAGGAGCGGAATAGCGATTTGAATCCGCCTCGAAAACCACATTACTATAGGGGTACCTCGCCCTCGGCCCAAATAGGGCTGGGAACCCCATTACCTCTTGTTTCGCGTCGCAGACTTGCTCTGGCGGACGGTGTGGATGCGCCGAGCCGAAATAGGTGCGAAGTCATCCGCCGCACTGACGCCAGTAGCGGCCGTTTTTCATTCCGCGTTTTTACAGCCAGCTCCTCAAACTTTTGTTTTCCTCGGAACATTTACACCCAATACCAACCAAGACAGGAGAATTAATAATGAAGAAACTTTTAGCATCCATTGTATGTGGCTCGATATTCATGCTCCTAGCGGGTCAAGTCCTCGCAGAAAACACGGACGCCTTTGCTATTCTCGGATCCACTCCGTTCGCGCAGAAAAATTACGGTACCAATGTCGTTAAAGGTCGAGCAGAATTGCATACCAGCGATGCCTCTAGCACCAAGGTTAGCGTGTGGCTTACCGGTCTCAAACCTGGTTCGACACATGCGGGCCATATCCATCGGGGTACCTGCGTTCAACTTTCGCCGGGTGAAATTTTGAATGACCTCACACCCATGGTAGCGAACGAGCACGGGGTGGGCTTCAGCCAGACCGATATCCCGGCCAATCTAGCGGGCCTGGCGGATTGTTCCTGGTGGGTGGCGTTTCACGAAGGCCCAGTGAATGCGACACCACAAACTCCCGCAATCGCGGTAGGCCCAGTAATCACGCGTAACGAAGCACACGATGAAGCAAAAGCGGGTAAAAACTAATACCAGCGCAAAGCGACATCTTCTCCACCCCGGCGGTTCATCGTGCAAATCAGCCTAACTCATGGAGCGGCATAAGCGCTTGCAGAGTGAACCTCGGTGGGAGGCCAGTAGTGTCCGGTTAAAAATCGAACAAATTTAGTTGGTTAGAAAAATCAGTCTGTTCTGGAAACTGCTCACTACCTGCAAAGGCTTGTGATAGCGGGGTTTTCTCAAAAACAGACACCGATAAAATCTGTAGCAAAGTGTAGAGCGAGGCATCCAATTGAAGCTCCTTTTTGACAATGGCGATCAGCACGTAGGTAGCGACGGCGCACCAGACTTGCGTCTTCACCGCATTCTCGCTGTTGCCGATAAAACGCTTGATGCGCAGATGTTGCTTGATCCACTTGAAGAACAACTCGACCTGCCAGCGGCTCTTGTAAAGTGCCGCAATGGTCAGCGCGGGCAAAGCGGTATTGTTGGTCAGGAACACCAGCGTTTTGCCGGATTCCGGGTCTTTGAAACGGATACGCCGCAACTGCTCGGGGTAATCTTGCGCGATGTAGAAACCGTTCAGCGCAATGCGCTGGTCGCAGATGACGCCGAAACTCCGGTCGGCCGGCATCGAATACACCCTGCGCGCGTCCATGCCGCGCTTGGCACGGGTCACGAAGAATGCACCTGCCTGATGCAGCGCGAACAGCCGACTGAAATCCAGATAACCCCGATCCATCACATAGAACGCACCGGCTTCGATAGTCAGTATGTCCAGCACATTGACCTCGTGGGTCTTGCCGCCGGAAATGTGGATGAAAGCCGGGATATTGCCGCGCAAATCCAAAAGGGTATGCAGCTTGACCGCTGCCTTAGTAGAGCGAAACGGCGCCCATGGAAACAGCGACAGGCACAAATCGATGGTCGTGGCATCCAGGGCGTAGACGGTGTTGTCCAACTCGACACCAAAGCTGTCGTTGCAATACAGCTTGCGTGCACGCCGAATGAGCAAGGCCGCCAAGTCTTCCCAGATGCGCCAATCGCGCCCCTCGTTGGCATCGGCCAGCGTCGAACGCCTGACTGGCGCGCGAAAGCCCATGCCATACAGCCTCGTCTGATTGGCCAACAAACAGGTTTCGATGTCGCGCAAACTCTCGCGGTAAGTCAGTTGCGCAAAGGCCATGGCCCGAAATTGCTCGGTGCAACTCAAGCTGCGCACCCTGGAATCGCCGCCATAACGCACCACGATCCGCGCGAAACTGGTCCATGGCACAAATTCCATGAGCTGCGCGAACAACGTCTTGCCCAAGTTCATAGTTCATCTCCAGAGGTATCGACCTCTGGAAGTTACTTGAATCGAAATGTGCACAAACTGATTTCAAATCGGCACCAAAATAAACTGCTCTGTAACCCGCGCCAATGCTGGGCTTTAGCGCGAAACTTGGTAAGTTAACCGGACACTACTGACCCTATGCGACGAGCCGTGACTCCCGCGTTGACACTGGAACGCCTGAAATTTATTGCCGGTTTTTTGCCCTTGCCGAGCGGTGTGATCACACGTATAGCCACGACCATTTAGTGGGCAAGATCCAGTATTATGTTTCTCGGGAGCACTTACACCAAATTTCAATCAAGACAGGAGATTTAATAATGAAGAAACTTTTGGCATCAGCTATGTTTGGCTCGATATCGATGCTCCTAGCGGGTCAAGCCCTTGCAGAAAACACCGACGCCTTTGCTATTCTCGGTTCAACGCCGTTCGCCCACAAGAATTACGGTACCAACGTCGTTAAAGGTCGTGCAGAATTGCACGCCAGCGGCCACTCTAGCACCATGGTTATCGTGTGGCTTGCTGGGCTCAAACCCGGCTCGATACATGCCAGCCACATTCACCGCGGTGCTAGAGTGGCCGCTGGCGTGCAATTCTGCACGACCTTTAACGACGTTGGTACCGTAATTCTTGTGGGCGAACGGCGTTGAACCGAGAATAGCAAA
>JANYAU010000083.1 GCA_025361165.1 Betaproteobacteria bacterium
GACAACTGTTCGGGTTGATAAAGAATCGGGCATGCCGCCGCACGCTGGCCCACAGGCTTCACATTCGACCTCAAGGCTCTTCAGGCTGACATGCCCGTAACGCATACATAATCTAGCGGAATTTGAAGATATAAGGCTCACTTTATTCACCAATTCATACTGGTACAAAATTTGTACTAGTAAGCAACGGCTCTACCTTCTATGGTTAATAGCCTGAGCTTAAGGGGGCGCGCATATGAAAGGGTATGGACAATTTTGTCCGATCGCCAAGGCATCGGAAGTACTGGGGGAGCGTTGGACCCATTTAGTCATTCGCGAGCTGGCGGCGGGGAGCGAATCATTTAACGATCTGCGCAAGGGCGTGCCGTTGATGTCGCCCTCCTTACTTTCTACGCGACTCAAATCCCTTGAAAAAGGCAAGCTGATCGAGCGTAAAGCGACGAATGGGCATATTAGCTACAAATTAACCAAGGCCGGTGAAGAGTTGGTTCCGATCATTTTTCAATTGGGCACTTGGGGCCACCGCTGGGTGCGTAGCGACCTCTCGACAGGGGATCTTGATCCTTCGCTGCTCATTTGGGATATGCATCGATCACTGAAGGCGGATTACTTCACCGGTGAGCGCACGGTATTAAAAATCGAATTTGCCGACCAAGTCGCAAAATATCGTCACTGGTGGCTTGTCATCAAGGATGGTGAGGTGGACGTTTGCCTGAAAGACCCCGGCTATGAAATTGACCTGACGCTTTGCAGCGATTTGGAAACACTGACAGCGGTTTGGATTGGCGACAATACGATTGTGAAAGCGATCCGCGAAAACAAAGTTGCGGTGACCGGGTCATCCCATCTCAGGAAAAATATCGCGCTATGGTTTGGCTCTAGCTATTTTGCCGATGTGGCATCGGCACAGGTTTGATCCCTACCGTGTGCAAGTCAAGATTTGAGCGTCATGAGTACCCTAACTAGAAATAGTTCGGGCCGTTTTTCACCGCAGCAAGCGCAACGGAGGAACATAAAATGCGAATAGCCAAGAACGACATTCCAGTAAGAATCGACGCCCCGGGTGCAATCGCTCGACAAAAGATAGATTTTGGCGATGCGACCGGTTACGGCAAGATCAGTGGCGAATACTTTTCCCTCGGCGCGGGCACGGATATTTCGCCGCTGCTTAAAGGGCTAAAGGGAGACATGTGCCAAGCGCCCCATTGGGGCTACCTGTTGCAGGGCGAGGTCACCGTCACTTACGCAAACGGTACAAATGAAGTGATCAACGGCGGCGACCTGTTCTACTGGCCACCCGGACACACGGTCAAAGTCGGCAAAGACGCTGAGGTCGTATTATTCAGCCCGCAACACGAACATAGTGAGGTTATAGATCACATGCTTCACCAGATGGGCGGCTAGCGCCGCAACCCTTCGCAAAGCGGACATGTACCGTCTGCTTTGCGAATCCAACATCGATTCCCTTTGATTCGCCTCGACGAACGACTTCATTGCCGCCCTAATCTAAGACTTTTATTTACCTAAGCCGCTCGGTAGTGGAAAATCTCCCCTTTTCCGCTGCACGCCTTCGGCTTGAACCGTCACCGTCATGGATAGCACCAAAACCCAAGCTCGTCTCGCGCGCATTCCGGCCATCATCTACCCGGAAGAACTCCCCATCGCCGTTAAGCGCGAGGAGATCGCGCGTGCCATCGCCGCGCATCAAGTGGTAGTGATCGCGGGCGAGACCGGTTCCGGCAAGACGACGCAACTACCCAAGATATGCCTCGATCTCAAGCGCGGCGTTCATGGCTTTATTGGTTGCACACAGCCGCGGCGCATTGCAGCGCGCACGGTGGCCGGACGCATTGCCCACGAATTGCAGTCGCAGCCGGGTGATCTGGTGGGCTACAAAGTGCGCTTCACCGACAAAGGCAGCGCTGATAATCTGATTAAGGTGATGACCGACGGTATCCTGCTGGCTGAAACCCAGACCGATCGCTATCTGCGCCGCTACGACACGCTGATCATCGACGAAGCACACGAGCGCAGCTTAAACATCGATTTTCTGTTGGGTTATTTGAAACAACTGCTGCCCAAGCGCCCCGATCTCAAGCTGATTATCACTTCCGCCACCATCAACACGGAAATGTTCTCCAAACATTTTAGCGATGCGCCGATTATCGAAGTCTCGGGCCGCTTGTATCCGGTGGAAATGCGTTACCGCCCGGTGCGCTCGGAGGACGAGGACGATCAAGAGCGTGATATGGAACAAGCCATCGTCGATGCCGTAGACGAAGTTTCGCGCTTGTCGCGCGAGGGCGATGTGCTGATTTTTCTGCCCGGCGAGCGCGAGATTCGCGACACCGCCGAGCTACTCAGAAAACATCATCCGCCGGGGATGGAGATTTTGCCCTTGTTCGCGCGGCAATCGGCGCAGGAGCAAGAACGCGTGTTCAAGCCGAGTAACGCGCGCCGCATCATCCTCGCCACCAATGTTGCGGAGACTTCGCTCACCGTGCCCGGTATCCGCTATGTGATCGACCCCGGCATCGCGCGCATCAAGCGCTACAGCTATCGCAATAAAGTCGATCAACTGTTGATCGAACCGATCGCGCAAGCTTCGGCCAACCAGCGTGCCGGGCGCTGCGGGCGCGTCTCCTCCGGCGTGTGCGTGCGGCTCTATAGCGAACAAGATTTTCAGGGCCGCCCGCGCTTCACCGACCCGGAAATTTTACGCACCTCGCTTGCCGGCACGATTTTGCGCATGGCCGCGCTGGACCTGGGTGATGTCGCAGACTTTCCCTTCATCGAGCCGCCAGCAGCGCGCATGATTGCAGACGGCTACGGCCTGCTGCAAGAATTGAACGCGGTGGATGACGCACGCCGCCTCACGCCGGTAGGCGTGCAACTGGCGCGGCTCACGCTCGACCCTAAGCTCTCGCGCATGCTGCTCGCGGCGCACGATCAGCATTGCGTTACCGAGATATTGATTATCGCTTCCGCGCTCTCGGTGCAAGACCCGCGCATACGCCCCATGGGTTCGGAGAGTGCGGCGGACGAAAAGCACAAATACTTCGTGGGTGAGCATTCGGATTTTATGGGGCTTCTGAAAGTCTGGGCGTTCTATGAAGAATCGCTCAAACACAAAAAATCGCAGCGCAAATTATTGGAAGAATGTCACTCACACTTCCTCTCCTATCTGCGGCTGCGCGAATGGCACGACTTGCACGGCCAGCTCGCCGCACAAGCGGCTGAGCTGGGCCTGCGCTTCAATCCCTCGCCCGCCACTTATGAGCAAATTCACCGCGCGCTGCTTGCCGGGCTGATCGGCAATATCGGTGTCAAAGCCGACGAGGGCCACTACCAGGGCGCGCGCGAAATCAAATTCCACATTCACCCCGGCTCGAGCCTATTCAAGAAAGGCGCGAAATGGATCATGGCGGCGGAACTCACCGAAACCGGCAAACTTTACGCGCGCAGCGTGGCCAAAATCGAACCGGAATGGGTGGAACAAGTGGGCGCGCATCTGATCAAGCGCCACTACTTCGACCCGCATTGGGAAAAGAGCGCAGCGCAAGTCGTGGCGTTCGAGCGCATCACGCTCTATAGCTTGACGCTCACGCCGCGCCAGCGCGTGCACTTCGGCGCCATCGATCCAGGTCAATCACGAGAAATTTTCATACGCGCCGCCCTGGTGGCGGGCGAATACGAGACCAAGGCGAAGTTCTTCCTGCATAACCAAGCGCTGGTCGAAGAGATTCGTGAGCTGGAGCACAAGTCGCGCCGCCCCGATGTGCTGGTGGATGAAGAAAAAATGTTCGTGTTTTTCGATGCGCGCATCCCGGCGGATATCGTCAACGGCCACGGCTTCGAAAAATGGCGGCGCGAAGCAGAGCGCGAAAACCCCAAGTTGCTGTTCATGCAGCGCGACGATTTGATGCGCCATGGCGCGGAAGACGTGACGGAAACCTTATTCCCCGATACCCTGCAAGTGGAGGATAGCGCTTGCCCGCTCAGCTACCGCTTCGAGCCGGGGCATGCGCTGGATGGCGTCACCCTCACCCTGCCGCTGCATCTGCTGAATCGTGTAAACGAAACGCGCTGCGATTGGCTGGTGCCAGGCATGATCCGCGACAAAATCGCGGCGCTGATTAAATATCTGCCGAAGCCGATGCGCAATCGCTTGTTGCCGCATTCGGAATTTGTCACGGCGTTCTTGACTAGCGCCCCATTTCCCTTGAAGGGCGAGCAGCCGCCCCTCACTGCGACCCTCGCCACTTTCATTAAGAAAAAATATGCCCTGCAAATCGGCCCCGACGATTGGCGTCTCGGCGAATTACCTCAGCATTTGCGCATGCAATTTCGCATCATCGATGAAGCCGATAACGAACTCGCCGCCGGCCGCGATCTGAGCGAGTTGCGGCAAAAGCTGGGGCAAACGGCGCAAATGACTTTCGCCCAATCCGCCGATACCACGCACGAACGCGAGGGACTCATCCAATGGGATTTCGGCGACTTGCCGGAAAAAGTTAGCTTTAATCGCAACGGCACGCAACTCACCGCTTACCCGGCGCTGGTCGATGAGGGCGACAGCGTTTCGATTCGCCTGTTCGATACCGCGGACGCGGCAGCGCTATCGCTGCGCGCCGGCGTGAGACGGTTGCTCTGGCTCGCACTAAAAGAGCAAATGAAGCAACTCGAAAAGAATATTCCCGGCTTCAATCAAATCGCCATGCAAGCGCGCACCGTGATGAACACAGACGAATTGCGCGACGATTTCCTCACTTGCATCGCCGACCGCGCCTTTATCGGTGATGATCAATTGCCGCGTAACGAAAAGGAATTCCACAAGCAGCGTGACCGTGCAAAGACCCGCTTACCCGCCGTAGCGCAAGCCACTGCACGCTTGGCCGCAGAAATTTTTACTGAGTTTCACGTGCTGCAAGCGCGCTTGCCGGGCAAATATCCCGCGCCGCTGCTCGCCGACCTGCGCGAGCAGTTGGCGAACCTCGTATACAAGCGCTTTCTCAGCGCCACGCCGTGGATACACTTGCAACACTTTCCGCGCTATCTCAAAGCGATGCAACGGCGGCTGGATAAGTATCGCGAAAATGCCGAGCGCGATATGAAACACACAGCCAGCATTCGGGGAACGTGGCAAAACTATCAGGCGCGCTTGGAAAAACACCGCAAGACCGGCATTAACGACGTGCGGCTCACGGAATTTCGCTGGATGCTGGAAGAATTGCGCGTATCACTGTTCGCGCAGGAATTGAAAACGCCTCTTCCGATTTCCTACAAACGGTTGGAGAAGGCGTGGGGGGAGATTCGAATTTGAGTTGTATTCTCAGACATGATCTGACAAAGAATGTTTGACTAAGCGAACTGGGCCGCTTTCCCGCGATTCCGAAGGCTTGTTTTCTCACGCACGCTTCAAAACTGTATTCCGTACATCATCCATGCTCGTCCCTTTTTCTCGGTGGTGTGGCGCCGTAAATATTGCGCGCAGTGTTTTATTCCCGAACGCGCAAATTATTTATGGATCGGCGCGCTCAAAAAACCAAGTGCAACATTTCTGGGAGAAAATGTTGCATGGGGAAAATCTACAAGCAGTTGAGTATTGAAGAACGCACGATGATCCAAACGCAACTGGAGATGGGAATCAA
>JANYAU010000123.1 GCA_025361165.1 Betaproteobacteria bacterium
CGTCGTCCAGAAAGATCTTGCGCCGGGCGTTACCGCGCGAGGTGACGTGGTAAATCGCGCCGGGGAATTCGATGCGGAGAGGGCGGGTCATGGGAGTAAGCTTAGCATAAAAATATCATATTACAAGATGTGACCCCTTCAATGCTTCAATGCGTGTGACCCCTTCAATGCGCTTCAATGCGCTTGTGTAGATTTCTGACGATTGATTGTCCGTTCAGCAGTTCCTGCTTGTGCAATATAGCGATTTGCTATATTATTTTATTAACCATGCACGTAATATCAAAAAAGCGGCTAAAGGAATTTTGGGAGAAACACCCAGCAGCCAAGGAGCCGATGAAGGCATGGCACACGCTCCTTGAAGACACGAATTTTGCGGATTTCAACGATGTGAAGCGGAACTTTAATTCGGCGGACTATGCCAAGCCTTTCACGATCTTTGATGTGGGCGGCAATAATTTTCGAGTGATCGTGAATATTCACTACGAGCGACAAAAAACATTCATTCGATACGTGCTCACGCACGCCGAATATGATGGATGGTGCAAGAAGTACAGGAGCAACAAACTATGACTGCGATAGTCTTTAATCTCGATCTGGACGCGATCATCCCTGCCTGGGAATCGTTCCAGCAAAAGCTGCCGACCAAGATTTCTGTCATTCGCACCGAAGATCAATATGATGCGGCAGTGCAGATGATGGACCAACTGCTTGATGAGATCGGCGGCAACGAACAACACAAGCTCATCGATATGCTCGATGTTCTCACCCAGCTTATCGAGGACTATGAGGCCAAGCACCACGCTATCCCGGACGCTGCGCCGAAAGAAGTGCTTCGTTTTCTAATGGAGCAGCATGGTCTTAAACAGGCCGATCTCGCGGATGAACTCGGTGGCCAACCGGTAGTGAGCGCGATCCTTAATGGCGACCGCGAGATCAACGTGCGCCAAGCCAAGGCGCTTGCTAAACGATTTGCTGTCTCGGCGGGTGTCTTTATATAACCTGAGCGCTTGGATCCGGATACAACAAAATCAAACGCGGCGCATCAACCCGAAATTACTTCACTTGCCAAAAGCCTCGATTACTCGAAGCGGTTCTGGCGCGGCTGTGGCACTACAGTCTACGCACCGGGCAGGGTGCGCCGACCTCGCCTCGCTTCGGCACGTGGGCAGAAGAATAGGACGCTCACGACCTTTCAAACACCCACTCCAGTAACGCGTCTTGCACCGCCCGCCCCTGTTCCGCATTCGGGTGGTTGATGATGCATACCACCACCATCTGCCGACCTTGGGCGTCGAGCACATAGCCGGCAATGGCGCGCACGTCTTTGAGCGAGCCGGTTTTGATGTGGGCATGGCCGGAGACTGCGCTGAGTAAGAGGCGCTTTTTCATGGTGCCATCCACCGCGATGATAGGCAGCGACGATTCCAATTCGGCGAATACAGTAGAGTGATACGCCGCGCGCAGCACCCAGGCGAGGTGCTGCGCGCTGATGCGCTCGGTGCGCGATAAGCCGGAGCCGTTATCCAGCGTGAGTTCCAAAAAACGCTGGCCTTTCACCGCCAACCAATCGTTGATTGCTTCCGCGCCTTTCGTGGGCGTGCCGGGGGCGCCGCGTACTTCTGCGCCGAGGGTGAGAAACACTTGGCGCGCCATGACGTTGTTGCTGTATTTGTTGATGTCGCGGATGATTTCCGCCAGCGGTGGAGAGGCGTATTGACCGATGCGTTTTGCGCTTTCCGGTACGCTGCCGGCGACGACGCTGCCGCGCCAAGTGCCGCCCAATTGCGTCCACAATTGTTTGAACAGGGTGCCGAAGTAAGTATTGTCATCTTGCAGGATGAGATGCATAGCTGCGTCGTCGCAGGCGATGGGAAATTCGCCGCTGAAGTTGAGTGTGGCGCCGACTTGATAGTTGATTTTTTCTTGCCACTCGCCGCAAGCGGTATGAGTGAGCCGCACTTGATTGACGATGCGCGCCTCAGACATTTCCGGGTCGAGCACGATGCGTGGGCGGGCGCTTTCGTTTTGCGCCAGGAAGCGCACCCGGTGCGCGCGGAAGTTTACAAGCAGCGCGTCCGGCGCCACGTTGTAGGGTTTGTAGGGTTCATTGTCGAAGGCGGCGGGGTCTTCTTGCGGCAGCTCGAAGTAAGTGCGATCTAGCACGAGATTGCCCCGGATATCTTTTAATCCTTTTTGGCGCAGGTCACGCAACATGAGCCAGAACGCTTCGAGGGTGATCTTCGGGTCGCCGTGGCCTTTGAATACCAGGTCGCCGTTCAGCTTCTGCTTTTTTAGTGTGCCGTCGGTGTATACCTCGGTTTTCCAGCGGTAGGCCGGGCCCAGCACTTCGAGCGCGGCGTCGGTGGTGAGGAGTTTCATCACCGAAGCGGGGTTCATCCCGCGCTCGGCATTGAGTGACAGCACCGGTGTGGTTTGTGTGACGTCTTGCACGTAAAGTGCAATGGCCGATTCTGGAATTTGTGCGCGCTGGAGTGCGGCGACGACGGGTTGGGGGAGATCGGCGGCGAATGCGGGCGCGCCAGTGAGTAAGCAGCAGAACGCCAAAAAACTTTTACCGCAAAGGACGCGAAGGGGCGCAAAGGAAAAACTAAAAAAAGATTTCCTTGGCGTAGCTTTGCGTCCTTCGTGGTTCAGGATATTGAATTCAGCGGTGGCGAGTGAGGTCGTTGACATACCAATCCATGGCTACTTTAAGTCCTTGAGCGATGGTATGCGTGGGTTGATATTGAAGCAAGCGTTGCGCTTTCGTGACGTCGGCTAGCGAGTGCCGCACATCGCCGGCGCGGAAGTCGCGATACACCGGTTTGAAATCGGCGAGGTGCGAAAAGTGCGGCAGGAGTGCGGTGCGAATCGCCTCGAACAATTGATTCAAGGTGGTGCGCTCGCCCACCGCTACGTTGTAGACCTGATTGCGCGCCGCATCGTCGATACTGGTAGCGGCCAGTAGATTGGCTTGTACCGTATTGTCGATGTAACAAAAATCGCGGCTGGTTTCGCCGTCGCCGTTGATATACACCGGCTCGCGCTTGACCATCGAGGCAATCCATTTCGGGATCACCGCAGCGTAAGCGCCGTCCGGATCTTGGCGCTGGCCGAAGATATTGAAGTAACGCAGGCCAATGGTAGTGAAGCCATAACAACGCGCGAATACATCGCCGTAGAGTTCGTTCACATACTTGGTTACGGCATAGGGGGACAGCGGGCTACCGATTTGGTCTTCTACTTTCGGCAGGCCGGGATGATCGCCATAAGTCGAGCTGGACGCTGCGTACACAAAAGCTTTTGCGCCCGCGTCGCGCGCCGCTACCAGCATATTGAGAAAGCCGGTGATGTTGCTGCTGTTGGTGAGCAGGGGATCTTCGATCGAGCGCGGCACCGAGCCTAGCGCGGCTTGATGCAATACATAATCCACGCTCTTGCAGGCGCTGCGGCAAGTATCCAAGTCACAGATATCGCCTTCGATGAAGCGAAAGCCGCTCCATTGCGCGGGCGTGACTGCCGTTTGTACTTGCTCCAGATTGTGCCGGTGGCCGGTAGCGAAATTATCCAGGCCGACTACTTGCTGATTTAGCTTGAGCAGCGTTTCCAATAAATTGGAGCCGATGAAGCCGGCGACGCCGGTGATGAGCCAGGTGCGCGGGGTGTGGCTCAGGGTTTGTTGCAGTGAGGTGTAAGCGCTCAAATTGTGTGCTCCGAATGCGGTGGGAGGGTGTGTTTACAAACGCCAGAACGGAATGCCAGCGGCTTTGACGGCTTGCGGATCGAATACCGCTTTCACGTCCGCCAGCACACCGTTCGCGGAAAGTTTGGCTTGATAGTCGGCGAGCGGCCTGGCGGCGAATTCTTTGTGCGACACCGCGAGCACGATTGCATCCGATTTGGGGAGCTGTTCCCAGGTTTCGAGTGTGATGCCGTATTCGTGTTTGGCTTCGCCTGCGTCGGGCACCGGGTCGTGCACGTGTACTTCGACACCGTAGCTGCGCAATTCGTTGATCACGTCGATCACGCGTGAGTTGCGCAGGTCGGGGCAATTTTCTTTGAAGGTGAGACCGAGCACCGTCACTTTCGCGCCTTTCACCTGGCTACCTGCGGTGATCATTAATTTGACCGCCTGCTCGGCGATGAATTTGCCCATGCCATCGTTGATGCGGCGGCCGGCGAGAATCACCTGCGGGTGATAGCCCAGCATGTCGGCCTTGTGCGTGAGGTAATAGGGATCGACGCCGATGCAATGGCCGCCCACCAAGCCCGGGCGGAAGGGCAGAAAATTCCACTTGGTGCCGGCGGCTTGTAATACTTCCATCGTATCGATGCCGATTTTGTGGAAGATCAGCGCCAGCTCGTTCATCAGCGCGATATTGAGGTCGCGCTGGGTATTCTCGATCACCTTGGCGGCTTCCGCGACTTTAATGCTGGAGGCGCGATGCACGCCGGCGGTGATTATCGATTCGTAAAGCTGCGCGACTTTTTCCAGAGTGTCGGCGTCGTCGCCCGACACCACTTTTAGAATTTTGGTAAGTGTATGTTCTTTGTCGCCAGGGTTGATGCGTTCTGGTGAATAGCCGACGTGGAAATCGCGTAGCCATTTCATGCCGGAGTATTGCTCCAGGATGGGGATGCAGATTTCCTCGGTGGCGCCGGGATAGACCGTGGATTCGTACACCACGATGGCGCCTTTTTTCAGGTTCTGGCCGACGCTCTTGCTCGACCCGACCAGCGGGCTGAAATCGGGTTGATGCGCTTCGTCCACCGGGGTGGGCACGGCGACGATGATGTAATCGCACGCCTTCAATGCCGTGGGATCGGTCGTCACTTGCAACTGCGACGCGGCTTTCAGATCGTCGTCAGAGACTTCGCCGGTGGGGTCGCGGTGGCGTTTGTAGCTCTCGATTTTTTCGATCGCGAGATCGAAGCCGATAGTTTGTATTTTTTTGCCGAATGCTACGGCGAGCGGTAGGCCGACATAGCCCAGACCGACGACACCAACGATAGCCATGTTGAAAATTCCTCTTGTTGATTGATTTTTGCGCGTATTTTACAGAATGTAGCCGCGCGCGTAAGCACGTATAATGGAATTCTCCCATGATAAACGCATGACAGGAGCCCTACCATGAAAAAACGCCTGGTTCTTATTTCGCTGATTTGCACTTTCGCATGTGCAGGTTCTATGCCAGCACGCGCCGATTTGGCGCAAACGCTAGCCAAAGTTAAACCCGCCATCGTCGGTGTGGGGACAGTCTTGCCGACCCGTAATCCGGCGCGGATGTTTGCGGGCACGGGCTTCGTGGTAGGTGACGGGCTGACGGTGGTCACCAATGTGCATGTGCTACCGCCGCTCTTAGATGAGGAAAAGAAAGAGTTGCTGGTGGTGTATGCCGGTTCTGCGCAGCATCCGGATATCCGCGACGCGACGGTGATAGCACGCGACCCGGAGCATGATATTGCCCTGTTGCGCATTAGCGGAAAGCCGCTTGTCGCATTGGCTTTGGGCGACTCTAACACGGTGAAAGAAGGGGCGACGGTAGTGTTTACCGGCTTTCCATTGGGGATGATTCTGGGCTTGCATCCGGCAACCCATCGCGGGATTATCGCCGCCATCACGCCTTTTGTTTCTCCTGCTTATAATTCCAAGCAGCTCGATGTGAAAACAATCTTGCGTTTGAATCATCCCTTCGATGTATTTCAACTCGATGCTATCGCCTATCCCGGCAACAGCGGCAGCCCGATGTACGACCCTGAAACCGGCATGGTCTATGGTGTGGTGAACAGCGTGTTCATCAGAGAATCCAAAGAAAATTTGCTCAAACAACCCTCCGGTATCACGTATGTGATCCCCGGCAACTATATCCGCGATTTGCTGGCACGTTCCCGCACGCAATGACCCTTTTGTTTCAAACGCAACCGCTTTTCCCTGGCTAAAAATACGCTGCGCGAGCGCGCCATGCCACGTTGTTTTGTCTACCAATCTCTGCGAGTAGCCTGGCTGCCGGCTAACCTGGGTGCACTTTCTCAATGTCTGGATGTCATAGCGTTGCCATCTCATAATCTATGATGAATTTATGGGGTTGTACTAGCGCAACCTAATAACAAAGGAAAGGAGCGCAAAATGAATGAATTGCTCGAAAAAAATCATAGCGCCTGGCAGCTAAAAGATATTGATTTTAGCGCTATCCGTAAGGAACTCGTGCGTGATGACGAGCATTTGTTTTATCTGCTGGCGTCGGCTTCTTTCGTCGAGATTCTGTCCGAACTCTACGCTAAAAATCTCATTGATCACTATCACGGCAATACGGCCGTGGTGAGCTGGCTTGAACAAAGGTGGCAGCGCGAGGAAGTCCAGCACGGAAATGCGTTTAAGGCTTACGTCCAAGCAGTTTGGCCGGAATTCGATTGGGAGAACGCCTATGCTGATTTTGCGGCAGAGTACGCCACTATTTGCACCGCAGAGGAATTAGAGCCCAGCCAGGCGCTTGAAATGGTTGCGCGCTGTGTGGTCGAAGTCGGCACCGCCAGCTTCTACCAAAGCCTCCACCACTACACGCGCGAGCCGGTTTTGCGTCAACTGCTTGCCAACATCAAGGCCGATGAAGTGCGTCATTTCACCATCTTCCGTCACCATTTCAAAGAATATAACCGTGCCGAAGGCAATGGCGCTTGGAAAGTAGGGCGAGCGATGTGGCATCGGATGTTGGATATTCGCGCGGAAGATTCGTATATCGCGTTTAAACATGTTTATTCACAGCGCAATCCCGATATTGTTTTCCACGATCAGATCTGGGAAAAATTTCTCAAGCGGCTAAATGGATTAGCGCGCTTGAATTATCCGTACCGCATGGCGGTGGAAATGTTGCTTTCCCCTGTGGCTCTTCCGGTCGCGTTGAAGCGTCTGATGCGGCCGCCGCTTATTTTTCTTGCGCGCTTTGCGCTGTTTAAATAAGCGCCAAACAGCTCGAGGTTTCTTCTATTAGTAGTGCTACTTCTTCCTCTTCGATCACATATGGCGGCATGAAATAAACGGTGTTGCCGAGCGGGCGTAGCAGCAGCCCACGCTGCAAGGCGGCTTGATAGAATGCGAGACTGAAATCTGGCGCGGCGTCCGCTACATCGAATGCCCAGATCATGCCCAGGTGGCGAAAATGCCGGATGCGCGGATGATCGCGCAAGGGCTGCATGGCTTGGGTAAATTGCGCGGCTTTTGCGCGATTGGCTTGGATCACATCGTCTTGCTCGAAAATATCCAGCGTTGCCAATGCCGCGCGGCACGCCAGCGGATTGCCGGTATAGGAGTGCGAGTGCAAGAAGCCGCGCGCCACCTCGTCGTGGTAAAAGGCGCTGTAAATCGTATCGGTCGTCATCACCACCGATAGCGGCAAATAACCGCCGGTTAGCCCTTTGGATAAGCACAAAAAGTCAGGGACAATGGCAGCTTGTTCGCAGGCGAACAGGGTGCCGCTGCGTCCGAATCCGACGGCGATTTCATCCGCGATCAAGTGCACATGAAATTGATCGCAAATTTTCCGCACGCGTTGCAAATACATCGGATGATGCATCGCCATACCGCCCGCGCATTGCACCAGCGGCTCCACGATCAGCGCCGCCGTGGTGGCGTGATGTTGCTCCAGGTATTGCGCCAAGCTATCGGCACAGCGTAGCGCATAGTTTTCAGCGCTTTCACCGGGCGCCGCCAAGCGCCAATCGGGCGAGGGCGTTTGATAAGTTTGGCGTAGCAGGGGCGCATAGGTATCCTTGAACAAAGCGACATCGGTGACCGATAGCGCGCCCAACGTTTCGCCATGGTAGCCATTGGCGACACTGATAAATCCTATCTTTTGCGTCTGGCCGCTATTGCGCCAAAAATGAAAGCTCATCTTGAGCGCGATTTCGATCGCGGAGGCGCCATCCGAAGCATAAAAGCAATGGCCCAATTTGCCCGGTGCGAGATGAGACAAGCGCTCCGAGAGTTCGATTACCGGCGCATGGGTGAAGCCCGCCAGCATCACTTGTTCGAGTTTTTCGAGTTGGTCCTTGAGCGCGGCATTAATGCGCGGATTGGCGTGGCCGAACAGATTCACCCACCAGGAACTGATGGCGTCGAGATAGCGCTGACCTTCGAAATCGTACAGCCACACGCCCTTGCCATGACTGATAGGGATGAGTGGCAGTTGCTCGTGCTGTTTCATCTGGGTGCAGGGGTGCCAGACGGCAGCGCGGGAACGCCCAAGCAGATTTTCGTTACTCATGGGGACTTCATGAAATTTTCGCGTTATCCTAGCATGGCCATGAACTAGACATTATGCTGCGGCCACTTTTAATCGTGCGCATTGTGTGAAAGGATATCGTTGCTGAGGCGACTCCTCAGCCTGGAGATTACATGCAACCCTTGGTTTTAACGCTGGATATGGCTGGCTTGCCGCAAGGCTGGGTAGCGCTCGAAGAGGCAATTACCTATCACGCCAAGCAATTGGTGGCGTGGTCTATGGGCGACCTGTTAGCTGAATTTCACGGCGGTTATCAGAATAATGGTGCGCGTTCCTGTATCGCCACCAAATCGATTTTGGCGATCAAGGGCAGCATCACGCGCCACGCGCATACGCCGGGCCTGACCAATCCCTTACTGTTCGCGCGTGACCGGCAGTTGTGCGCGTATTGCGGCCAGCAATTTGTGCTGCGCGATTTGTCGCGCGACCACGTCGCTCCGGTTTCCAAAGGCGGCAAGGATAGCTGGACCAACTCCGTGACCGCCTGCCGCCACTGCAACACGCGCAAGGCCAACCGCACGCCGGAGCAAGCCGGCATGCCCTTGCTCTACGTGCCGTACGTGCCCAACCGGCACGAGCATTTCATTCTGCGCAACCGCTACATTCTCGCGGATCAGATGGAATACCTGATGGCGGGCGTGCCGAAAACCAGCCGTTTATTGGGCTAAAATTCATACTCGATCCGAGTGCGAATCAAGCGTTGCTCGGACGCCTGCGTTAAGCCGAAAGCTATACCGACTCCCGCTTTGAAGCCGTGACCAAGCTTGATATCGACCGCGGGCGAGATCAAATGTATTTGTTTTTGGTGCGGCGCGAAGTCGCCGAGTTTGCCCATGTCACCGAAAAAGTCCAGACGCGGATGCCAAGTTTCGTTCAGCCGGTAAACTGCCGCCGCCGCGTAACCGAAGCCCCAGCCAGTGTTGGTATCGACACCTTTCATCACTTTGCTGAAAGTGGGATTGAAATCGAAAGTCCACAAGCCGAAGTCTTTTTCCAGCGTCAATCTGAGTTCGCCTTCGAGTGTGTTGTCCTCGTGATACGGCCGTTCCAATTCGGCGTAGAGCCCGATATCCACTGGATACTCGCCCTTTTCCGCAAAGCGGTGTCGTATCCGCACGCGCTTGGCTGTGTGCGTCCACGAGCCGTCTTGCGCTTTTTCGTAATCGAGATACAGCGCGGCTTCGGTACGGTCGGTGATGCCGTAGACAAATTCCGTGCTATTACGGCTCATGCCCTTATGATTGTCTGGCGGTACGGCATCATGCGTGCCTTGCTGCGTATAAGTGTGGCGATTTTCGATTTCCACTTCATTCGGTTGTGCCGTTTTATACGGATAGACCTCGAGTTCGTTGTAGTTCAAGGCATGCGCTGCAGGCATAGTGCAGGCGAGCACGGTCAGCGCCAGCAAGCTGGCGTTACGAGATAGAGTCATGTTATTCCTTTCGAGGCAGAGACGGGGTGCGATACATCAGCGGCAAGGCGAGTGCCCAAAACGCTGCGATCGCAAGAATTTGAACCAAGCTCGGGTGTGAGCGATAGCCGGTGAGCGCGGCAATGGGGCCGCCTACCATGCTGTGTTCATCGAGTAGCCATGCGCTGTTCCATACCGGGTCGATTATCGCGGGCACTAAATCTAATTGCGTCAATTGACCGATTGCGGTGACGAGCATGGAAGTGGCAAACAGCAACAGCAAAAAGCCCGTGGTTTGGAAGAATGTGCGATAACTAAAGCCACGCATGCCGCGCCCAATGAGCCACGTCGTGCCGAGGGCGAGCAGTAAGCCACCTGCCGCACTGGCGGCCAAGGCGAGCGCGCTCAGGTGATTGCCGAGCGCCAGGCCATAAAGGAAGACCACGGTCTCGACGCCTTCACGGGCGATGGCGAAGGCCGCGACCAAGCCAATGCCCCACAAGCCGGTGCGCGCTAGTGCGGCGTGGGTGTCGGATTCCAACTCCTGTTTCATCTTGCGGCCATGACGTTGCATCCAAATCACCATATGGGTAACCAGCGCGACAGCGAGCAGGAGTAAAAATGCTTGGAATTTATCGTAAGCGTTTTCCGGCAAGCTGGCTTGTAGCTGCTGCAAACCCAGAGCCAAGGCCACGCTGAGGAGAATGCCGGCGCTGACACCGGCCCACAGGTAGCGCTTACCATTGAGGACGCCCATGCGCTGGATTACACCGGCGAGGATGGTAACTACTAGCATTGCTTCCAGACTCTCGCGCCACACGACGATTAATACATTGCCCATTTTAGTTACCTCGCGATGATCACACCTTGGGCGGTGCTGGGGTTGAATTCGCCGAAGAAGCGGTATGTGCCTGGTTTCAGTGGGCCGATAGTGATGCTGGCTTGGCCGCCTGCGGGGATGAGTTTTTCGCGGTTGAGATCCGAGCTTTCGAATTCCTCGGCGCCTTTACCCTCGTTGCGGATTTCTAGGGTGATTTTTTGCCCGGCGGCAACTTCCAACGTTTCCGGGATAAAGCGACCATCTTTAATGATCAATACCGGGCGGGGCGCACCATCGGCCTGCGCCACAGAGGCGAAGCCGATAATTACCACTAATATGGAAAAAAGAGAGAAACGTCTCATTGCAACTTCCTTCAAAAATTAACCATGGGCGCACTTTATCAAGATATTTATACAAATGCAAATCATTCTCATTAACGATGGATAATATATTTTAGGCTGTGCTTGAAAATGGCAGCTTAAGCCCCTATTATTAGCACTCATGAAACGTGAGTGCTAACGCGCCACGTTTTTGACTTTAAAAGGCCAGCGTTTAACCCTATAAACGTGGTAAAAGCGCTGGTTTTTATCCCCATTCTTAATTGTATTTTGAATACCAACAGGAGATTTAGAGAATGAAAATTCGTCCCCTGCATGACCGTGTCATCGTCAAGCGCGTGGAAGAGGAGCGTAAGACTGCTTCTGGTATCGTTATCCCCGACAGTGCAACTGAGAAGCCAGACCAAGGCGAAGTTAAAGCCGTCGGCCCCGGTAAAAAAGATGAGAACGGCAAAGTGATCGCGATGGATTTAAAAGTCGGCGATCGCGTGCTGTTCGGTAAGTATTCAGGCCAAGTCGTCAAGGTGGACGGCGAAGAACTGCTCGTGATGCGTGAAGAAGACATCATGGGCGTAGTCGAAGGCTAAGTTTCCCAAGAATCCCAAGATTAAGACTAAGGAGTAAGCAATGGCTGCTAAAGACGTAAAATTCGGTGATTCCGCTCGCCACAAAATGGTAGTCGGCGTCAACATTCTGGCTGACGCTGTAAAAGTGACCCTGGGCCCGAAAGGCCGCAACGTGGTGTTGGATCGCTCCTTTGGCGCGCCGACCATCACTAAGGATGGCGTATCCGTTGCTAAAGAAATCGAATTGAAAGACAAGTTCGAGAACATGGGCGCGCAAATGGTGAAAGAAGTCGCGAGCAAAACCTCCGACGTCGCCGGTGACGGCACCACCACAGCGACCGTGCTGGCCCAAGCCATCCTCAAGGAAGGCATGAAATATGTGGCCGCCGGCATGAATCCGATGGACCTCAAGCGCGGTATCGACAAAGCGGTGATCGCCACCGTCGAAGAACTGAAAAAAATCTCCAAGCCCTGCACCACCAATAAAGAAATCGCTCAGGTGGGCAGCATTTCCGCCAACTCCGACAGCACCATCGGCGACATCATCGCCAATGCGATGGACAAAGTCGGCAAAGAAGGCGTGATCACCGTGGAAGACGGCACCGGCCTGGAAAGCGAACTGGAAGTGGTGGAAGGTATGCAGTTCGATCGCGGCTACCTCTCTCCCTATTTCATCAACAACGCCGAGAAACAAATCGCCGCCCTGGAAAATCCTTACGTGCTGCTGCACGACAAGAAAATCTCCAACATCCGCGAATTGCTGCCGGTGCTAGAGCAAGTGGCTAAAGCCGGTCGTCCGCTGCTGATTGTTGCAGAAGACGTGGATGGCGAAGCGCTGGCGACCCTGGTGGTGAACAACATCCGCGGCATCCTCAAGACCACCGCCGTTAAGGCGCCTGGTTTCGGTGATCGTCGTAAAGCCATGCTGGAAGACATCGCGATTTTGACCGGCGCAACCGTGATTGCGGAAGAAGTCGGCCTGAGCCTAGAAAAAGCCACGCTGGCCGAACTGGGCCAAGCCAAGCGCATCGAAGTGGGCAAGGAAAACACCATCCTCATCGACGGCGCCGGCAAGGAAGACGCGATCAAAAGCCGTGTAGCCCAGATCCGCAAGCAAGTCGAAGACGCCACCAGCGACTATGACCGCGAGAAGTTGCAAGAGCGCGTCGCCAAGTTGGCGGGCGGTGTGGCCGTGATTAAAGTTGGTGCGGCTACCGAAATGGAAATGAAAGAAAAGAAAGCGCGCGTGGAAGATGCATTGCACGCGACCCGCGCTGCGGTGGAAGAAGGTATTGTTCCTGGCGGTGGCGTAGCCCTGTTGCGCGCTTGCGCGGCAGTTGCCAAGACCAAGGGCGACAACCACGACCAAGACGCCGGCATCAAAATCGTGCTGCGCGCATTGGAAGAGCCGCTGCGCCAGATCGTCATCAACTGTGGCGACGAAGCTTCCGTGGTCGTCAATAAAGTACTCGAAGGCAAAGGTAACTACGGTTACAACGCCGCCACCAGCGAGTACGGCGACATGGTGGAAATGGGCGTGCTCGACCCCACCAAAGTAACCCGCTACGCATTGCAAAATGCGGCGTCGGTTGCGGGCCTGATGTTGACCACCGATGCGATGGTGGCCGAACTGCCGGAAGACAAGGCCGGCGGTGGCATGGGCGGCGGTGACATGGGTGGTATGGGTGGCATGGGCGGTATGATGTAATCAGCCCTTCCCCGGCTGCAATGCCTCTGAAAAAGCCCCGTTTGCGGGGCTTTTTCTTTTCATGTCATGCACCCGTATGTTGCTGTACGTTGCTCCGGTTGGCGCGCAAATTTTTTCTTCGACCAATAGCGTGGCTTGGAGCAAGGGTTTAGGATGGTTGCGTGGATTTTCTCGCGCCTACTCATCGACATCTAAAAGGCATTTTTTTCGGGCTGTTGGCCATGTCACGTTCGTCACGCTTGTTAGTGGGTGCTTTTGCCCTTATCTGGCTGTTGATGGCCGGACTGGTACTGCTTGGTTTGTATACCTTGGAAGATAACAACCAGCGTTTAGAACAGGTGGTGTACGAGCACAATCGAAAGCTTGAGCTAGCCCTGGCTTTACGCGGTATTTCGCAAGATCGCGCGCTACTCGTATATGAAATGATCTTATCGCCCGATCCGTTTGCGCGAGATGAGTTGATGCTGCGTTTCCGTGAATTGGCTGGCACCTATGTTCAAAAGCGTGATCAATTGCGATCGCTTCCCCTTGCGCCTGAGGAAAGCGCAGCATTGCAGGCCGCGCAGGACAAAGCCCGCGAATCTACACGCTTGATGGAAGAGGTAGTTGAATTCGCCTTAGAAGGACGTGAAGCGGCAGCGCGGACGCTATTGATTGATCGGACGGTACCGATACAACGCCAAGCGAGGATACTTTTTGGCAAATTTGCCGAGTATCAAGCGCGCTCTAGCGAAGCGGCGGTAGCCACGGCGCGCGCTGACTTTCGCCGTGCTTATTTGGTGACGGGTTTGCTCGGTGGTGTGGCTTTGTTACTCAGCCTGCTAGTGTCGGCGCGGGTGATCCGGCGTATCGCTCGCGCTGAGCAAGCGTTGGCGCGCGAAAAAGAACGGGCGGAAGTGACCCTGCACTCAATCGGTGATGCGGTGATTACCACTGATGCCGCAGGGCGCGTCGACCATCTGAATGCGATGGCGGAGCGCTTGACCGGCTGGACCACTGCCGAGGCGCAAGGTTGTATGGCCGAAGACATTTACCGCGTGGTGGACACGAGTATTCGGCATCAGCCAGTGCACCCGGTCATGGCTTGTTTGTTGTCTGGGATCGTTGCTGACCCCATTCTCAAAACACCGCTGCTCATGACGCGCGAGGGCGGGCAATGCGCGATCGAGCAATCGGTGTCGCCGATTTTAGATACGGAAGGCAGAACGATTGGAACGGTGGTGGTGTTCCGCGATGTCACCAAGGAGCGATCGCTCGCGAGTGAACTGGCGTGGCAGGCGAGCCACGATTCTCTGACCGACTTGGCTAACCGGCATGAATTTGAACGACGTTTGCAGGAGTTGGTGGACAGTGCGCGCACGCAACGTCTCAATCATGTCTTGTTGTTTATGGATTTGGATCAGTTCAAGCTGGTGAACGACACGTGCGGCCACGTGGCGGGCGATGAACTGCTGCGCCAGCTCTCGGCGTTATTGACTGCCAAGATTCGCACGGTGGATACGCTCGCCCGCGTGGGTGGAGATGAATTCGGCTTGCTCTTACCCGGCTGCAACGTAGAGCAGGGGAAGACGATTGCAGAGAAACTCCGTCAAGAGATCAGCGAATTTCGTTTTGCGTGGGAAGAAAAAACGTTTTCCATTGGTGCGTCGATTGGCTTGGTGGAAATCATGCACGAAGCGGAGAGTGTCGCGAGCTTGCTCTCCGCCGCCGATACTGCGTGCTACATGGCGAAGGGCCGCGGGCGCAACCGGGTGTGCGTGCACCAAGCACAAGATACGGAAGTTCGCCGGCATTATGGCGAAGCCGAATGGGTGAATCGAATCAGCCGCGCATTTGAAGAAAACCGATTCCGCCTGTACTACCAAAAAATTCTGCCATTGTGTCAGGAACGCAACGTCGAGTACCGCGAAGTGTTGCTGCGTTTGATCGATGAAGCGGGTCGCGTGGTGCCACCGATGGCGTTTATTCCGGCAGCCGAACGGTATAATTTGATGCCGACCATCGATCGCTGGGTGGTGCGTACGCTGATGGCGTGGATGAAAACGAATCTATCGGTATTGCCAGCCGATTCAAGCGTCGCTATTAATCTTTCCGGGCAATCGCTGGGGGATGATAGCTTCGGCGAGTTCATCGAAGAGCAGTTGCTGGCTTCCGGCATTCCGCCGAGCCGTATCTGCTTTGAAATCACCGAAACGGCCGCGATTTCCAACCTTTCACGCGCGCTGCGGCTGATGTCGGGATTACGCGCACGGGGCTGCCATTTCGCGCTCGACGATTTCGGCAGCGGCTTGTCGTCGTTCGCCTATCTTAAAAACTTGCCGGTGGACAGTATCAAGATCGATGGTGCATTTGTGCGCGACATGCTGAATGACCCAACCGATTTCGCTATGGTCGAGGCGATCGCGCGCATTGGCCATGTGATGGGTCTGAAGACGATTGCCGAGTATGTCGAAAGCGAGGCCATCATGCATCGCCTTGCCGAATTGGGTGTGGATTTCGTTCAGGGGTTTGGCATCCACCGGCCTGAACCTCTGGCGCCCTGAGCCATAGCGGGTGCGCGCGCAGTTTCCGACCTAGGGCAGAACGGCGTGATTTCACATGATGAAATCGCGCTGCAAAATTCTTTACCCCTTGGCTAATTCAGTCCTATACTCGCTTCGGCCTCAGGGATTTTTCTCCTTTGGCCGTCACACGTAATCCGTTTCTAAAAATAAAAAATATTGGTTATCCCATATCAATTACGGAGGAGGACACCCCATGACGTCACCTATCAACTGGGCAGCCATTGACGCTGATCCACGTTTCCAAGCATTGCACCGCAAGAAAGCTGGCTTCCTTTGGGGCCTAATGATTTTTTCGGTGATTTATTATTTTTTGCTTCCCATCGGCGCCGCCTATTACCAAGATCTATTTAAAACCCAAGTCTGGGGCCCGGTGAATATCGGCATTTTATTTGCGTTGTCGGAGTTCATCGTCGCCTGGTTGATTGCTTATGTCTACGCGCGTAAAGCCAACGCCGAATTCGACGCAATGGCGCAGGCGCTCGTCAACGATGCGCATCAGATTGGGGGCTAAGATGAAACAAAATATGATGAGAATAAAATTCGCTTGCGGCATGCTGCTGTTTACGCTGTTGAGTAATCCAGCATTCGCGGCTGGGGGTGCGGTCGAGGAGAAATTTAAATGGATGACCTTCGCCGTGTTCGGCGTGATTATCGCCATCACCATGTACATTACTTTCTGGGCAGCCAAACACACCCATACCACGTCGGAGTTTTATGCCGCCGGGCGCACGGTGACGGGGCTGCAAAACGGCTGGGCGATTGCGGGCGATTATCTTTCCGCCGCATCGTTTCTCGGTATTGCCGGCTTGATTTCACTCTACGGCTACGATGGCTTCATGTATTCCGTGGGCTGGCTGGTGGCCTATATCACGGTGCTGCTGGTGATTGCCGAGCCGTGCCGCAATATCGGTAAATATACGCTCGGCGATATACTGGCGTTTCGCAACGATCCGAAAAAAACCAAGGTAGTCGCCGCCTTGTCCACCATTACCGTTTCCACTTTTTATTTGACGGCGCAAATGGTGGGCGGTGGCGTACTGATCAAAACCCTAATCGGTATCGATTATGAAGTATCGGTGATCGGCGTCGGTATCCTGATGCTCTCTTATGTCGTGTTCGGCGGCATGAAGGCCACCACCTGGGTGCAAATCGTCAAAGCCATGCTACTGGTGATCGCCTCGATTCTGTTGGTGATCTTCACCTGGGCGCCGTATGGCTTCTCGCTGCCGGGCTTCCTGCAAGCGGTGGTCGGCGATACCAAGGTGCAAGCCCAAGTCGCCAAACTGCTGGGCGACGCGGCAAGCACCATGTCACCACAGGAGTTGGGCCAACGTTTTCTGGAGCCGGGATTATTTCTGAAAAGCCCCATTGATCAGATTTCGCTCGGCATGGCGCTGGTATTCGGTACCGCCGGCATGCCGCATATTCTGATGCGGTTCTTTACCGTGCGCACAGCGAAAGAAGCACGTAAATCCGTGATCTGGGCCATGGCGATTATCGGCGGCTTTTATGTGCTGACATTATTCCTGGGCATGGGCGCGGCGATGAATGTGGGCGCGGCGAAGATCACCGCGATCGATAAGGGCGGCAATATGGCGGGCCCGCTGTTGGCGCAATATGTCGGTGGCGGCGCGGATTCCATGCTGGGCAATCTGTTTCTCGCGTTTGTGGCGGCAGTGGCGTTTGCTACCATCGTGGCCGTGGTCGCAGGCTTGGTGCTGGCAGCCGCATCCGCCATGGCGCACGATATCTATGTCGGGGTGATCCGGGGCGATCAGGCTACCCAGAAAGAGCAAGTGGTGGCGGCGCGTATTGCTTCCCTCATCGTTGGTGCGCTGGCTATCTTTGTCGGTATTGCGGCGAAGGGCCAGAACGTCGCGCACCTGGTAGCGCTAGCGTTCGCGGTGGCGGCCTCCAGTAATTTGCCGGCGGTCTTCCTCACCCTGTATTGGAAACGCACCAACACCTATGGCGTCATACTGGGCATGCTGGTGGGGGGAATCGCTGCCATCGGCTTGGTCTTGGTTTCGCCCAATATGACCTATCCCCAGCAAGTGGCGAAGGACGCCAAGAAAGTGTTGGAAGGCGAACCGGCGCAGGCGGCTAAGCCGGCGCAAGCGGGCGAAGGCTTCGTCTGCGAATTGTTTGCCATATGTAAGAAGTCCGAGCCGGCCAAGCATGCAACGGCGGACAAACCCGCCAAACCCGGCGCCTTGGAAAAATTGGCCAAGCTGAAGGATAAATTGCCCACACTGAACGATGCGGCGGAAAAGGCCAAAGCCGAGGGCGATATCGCCAAGCTAGAGACGGACATCAAGAAGGCGCAAGACGTTTTCGCCAAGGCCGAGATCGAGAAGGTCAGTATGATGGGTTTGGAAAAGCCGTTCTTCCTGCTGAAAAATCCTGGGCTGATCTCGATCCCGCTAGGTTTTCTGTGCGTGGTACTCGGGTCGCTGTTATTTCGCGACAAGCGTTCGGAAGCGATGTGGGAGGAGCTATACGTGCGCCAAAATACCGGCATACAGTCTGAGCCGGCGGCCGCGCACTAAGGTCGCTATGGTGTTCGGATCAAACGCCCTCGGTGATCGGGGGCGTTTTTTTTGGGCCGCATTGATGGTTCGCGAATGAATGGCCGCGGTATGTTCAAGAGTGGCGCGCTCCGGTATAGTTACGCGTGCCATTCAAGGGTATGCGGGAGAGAGTGCACAGCACCGCCGAAGGCGCAACGACCCATAATCGTTCAGGTAACAGGACCGCATACTACTGGCAACTCTGGAGAGCGGCGGCCGTTACGCCCACCGAAGGGGCACACGGGGGAATCCCCGCAATCTCTCAGGTACCCGGACAGAGGGGTGAAGTCAGCGCGTCATGTGCATGTTAACGATGCACGCTTATGTCGCGGTGCCGTTTCGCATGATGGCTTCCCTTACAATCTGTCTTCAGGAGTGACATGCTCAAACAAACTGCATTGAACGCCGCCCACCGTGCTTTAGGCGCGAAGATGGTGGATTTTTCCGGCTGGGATATGCCGCTGCATTACGGTTCGCAAATCGAGGAGCACCATCAGGTGCGGCGCGACGCCGGCATGTTCGATGTGTCGCACATGCTCGCCATCGATATCGAAGGCCCGCCAGCACGCGACTTTCTGCGCCGCTTGCTGGCGAATAACACCGACCGCTTGCAAATTCCCGGTAAGGCCATGTATTCCTGCCTGCTCAACGAGCAAGGCGGGGTGCTGGACGATTTGATCGTTTACTACATGCGCGAGGATTGGTTTCGCGTGGTGGTAAATGCGGCCACTTGCGATAAAGACGTGGCGTGGATGGAAGCGCAACGCGACCGCTTCGCGCCCGGCTTGAAGCTGTATCCGCGCCGCGAAATGGCCATCGTCGCGGTGCAAGGTCCGCAGGCACGCGAAAAAGTGTGGCAGGCGGTGCCGGAGCTACGGCTGGCGACCGAATTGCTGAAGCCATTCCAAGCCGCCGACTGCGCGTCCTATTTTGTCGGCCGCACCGGTTATACCGGCGAGGATGGTTTCGAAATCGTTTTGCCCGCCACGCAAGCGCCGGTTTTTTGGGAGGTGTTGTATGCGGCGGGCGTGAAGCCCATCGGCCTCGGTGCGCGCGATACGCTGCGCTTGGAAGCCGGTATGAATCTTTATGGGCAGGACATGGATGAGACTGTCACCCCGCTGGAATCCGGTTTGGCATGGACGGTCGATCTGATCGCCGAACGTGATTTCGTCGGCAAGGCAGCGCTCAAAGAGCAAGCCCTGACGCGTGATTTATTCGGCTTGGTACTAGTGGATAAAGGCGTGCTGCGCAGTCATCAAAAGGTACGCACCACCTATGGCGATGGCGAAATTACCAGCGGCAGTTTCGCGCCTACGCTGGATCAATCCATCGCGCTGGCGCGTTTGCCGAAACAGATTCCCATCGGCGAGTTGGTGCAGGTGGAAGTACGCGAAAAGCTGCTGTCCGCGAAAGTGGTGAAATATCCCTTCGTGCGCAACGGCAAAAGTTTAATCGGATAGGGAGTAAGCAATGACAATTCCAAACGATCTCAAATATACCAAGTCCCACGAATGGGTGCGCGTCGAGGCCGATGGTACGGTCAGCGTTGGCATTACCCATCATGCTCAGGATTTGTTAGGCGATATGGTGTATGTGGAGAGCCCCAAAGTAGGCCGTCAGCTTGCGGCGGGTGAAGAATGTGCGGTGGTCGAATCGGTGAAAGCCGCGTCCGACGTGTACGCGCCGATTGCGGGCGAAGTGGTGGCGGTCAATGAAGCCGTTACTGATGCGCCGGAAAAAATTAATCAAGACGCCTATAGCGCGTGGATGTTCAAACTCAAGCCGGCCAATGCTGCCGATGTGAATGGCTTGTTAGATGCGGCGGCTTATACAGCCGTGGTCGCGAGCGAAGCACACTAAAAGCGGTGAAGTGGGAGGTGAGCGGTGCTAGGCGTAAGTGCTCGCGCTTTTTCCTCCCCTCACTCCTCACGAGAATCTGAATGCCATTTATTCCCCATACCGAAACCGACGTCAGCGCGATGCTTTCCAGTATCGGTGTTGCATCGATCGATGATTTATTCGACGAAATTCCCCAAGCCTTACGCAGCGGCGGCCTGACACAGGTACCGGAAGGTTTGCCCGAGATGGAAGTCGCGCGTCTCATGCAAGAGCGCGCCGAGCGCGACGGGCGTTATCTCAATTTCATCGGTGCGGGCGCTTATGAACATCATATCCCCGCCGCCGTATGGCAAATCGTCACGCGCGGCGAATTCTATTCCGCGTATACGCCGTATCAAGCCGAAGCCAGCCAGGGCACGCTACAACTGCTGTACGAATTCCAAACCATGATGGCTTCGCTCACCGGCATGGATGTGTCGAACGCAAGCTTGTACGACGGCGCGTCAGGCTTGGCGGAAGCGGTATTGATGGCGGTGCGCGCGCATCGCGATTCGCGCCGTATTTTGATGCCGAAAACGGTGCATCCGTATTACCGGCGGGTGGTGCATGCCCTGGTGTCGGCGCAAAACATCGAACTGGTCGAAGTGGATTTCGATCCCAAGACGGGTACGACGCACGCGCTGCCGGACGGCAACTTTGCGGCGCTGGTCGTGCCGCAACCTAATTTTTTCGGCTGCCTCGAAGATGCGGATACGCTCACTGATTGGGCGCACGATAAAGGCGGCTTGGTGATAGGGCTCGTCAATCCCACTGCGTTAGCGCTGCTAAAGCCGCCCGGTCTGTGGGGTACGCATGGCGCCGACATCGCCGTGGGTGAGGGCCAGCCTTTGGGTGCGCCGCTGGCCTCGGGCGGCCCGTATTTCGGCTTCATGTGCTGCAAGCAAGACTTCGTGCGCCAAATGCCAGGTCGCATTATCGGCCGTACCGTGGATCTGGAAGGTAAGCCCGGCTTCACCCTGACCTTGCAAGCACGGGAGCAGCACATTCGCCGCGCCAAGGCGACTTCCAATATCTGCACCAACCAAGGCTTGCTGGTGACGGCGGCGACCATTTACATGTCGTTGCTGGGGCCGGAAGGCCTGAAGCGTGTCGCCTTGGCCTCGCATGCCAATACGCAACAACTGATCGCAAAATTGACTCAGATTCCGGGTGTGAGCTTGGCGTTTGAGTGCCCGGTATTTCATGAGGCAGTGTTGCTGTTGAATACCTCGGTGGCCGGCGTATTACACGCGCTGGAGGTGCAAGGTATCACCGGTGGTTTCGATCTCACGTCTAGTTATCCCGGGTTGGGTAATGCGCTTTTGGTGTGCGCGACCGAAACGAAAACTGAGGCCGATTTACAAAAATTCGCCGAGCATTTGGCGCGTATTATGGGGCGGCAGCAAGAAGCCCCGCCGTGCCCCATTAAACCCAAGATTTAGTCTGACAAGGAGACCAGTTATGAGTACTGTTACTTTGGAAGGTAATCCTGTGCATGTCGAAGGCCATTTTCCGCAACCCGGCGAAAAAGCGCATAGCTTCATGCTGGTGGACAAGGGGCTGAACGATGTGCCCTTGTCGCATTTCGCTGGCAAACGCAAAGTGTTGTCTATCGTACCGAGTGTTGATACGCCGACCTGCGCGCAATCGACGCGCGTGTTCAATGAAAAAGCATCAAGCCTGCCGAATACCGTGGTGCTGGTGATTTCGTCAGATTTGCCGTTCGCGCAGGCGCGCTTCTGCGGCGCGGAAGGACTCGATAATGTGATTATGCTTTCCACCTTGCGCGGCCGTGATTTTCATCGCGATTATGGCGTGCTGATTACCGAACATCCGCTCACCGGGCTGACCGCGCGCGCCGTGATCGTGCTGGATGAGAACGATACGGTGATTTATTCCCAGTTAGTGCCCGAGATTGCCGACGAGCCGGATTACGATGCGGCGTTAGCGGCCCTAGGGTAAGCATTGTAGAAAACTTTATGCTGATCTTTGAATTATCCCAAGCAGGCCGCAAGAGCCATTCGCAAATGCCCGCGGCGGCGGCTACCGCCGCCGACATTCCCACAGCGTTGTTGCGCCAAGACGCACCGCTGTTGCCGGAATGCGGTGAGATGGATGTGGTGCGCCATTACACGCGGCTATCGCAGAAGAATTTCTCCATCGATACGCAGTTCTATCCGCTCGGCTCGTGCACCATGAAATACAATCCGCGCGCATGCAATACGCTGGCGATGCTGCCGCAGTTTTTGGCGCGCCATCCGCATGCCGCGTCGCCCACGGGGCAAGGTTTTCTGGCGTGCATGTATGAGTTGCAAGAGATGTTAAAGGACATCACCGGCATGGCGGCGGTGAGTCTTACGCCGATGGCGGGCGCACAAGGCGAGTTCGCGGGCGTGGCGATGATACGCGCTTATCATCTGGCGCGCGGGGATGCCGCGCGCAGCGAAATTCTGGTGCCGGATGCGGCGCACGGCACCAATCCCGCCACTGCTGTGATGTGCGGGTATACGGCAAAAGAAATTCCCACCAATCGCGATGGCGATGTGGATCTCGACGCATTGCGCCGCGCCGTCGGCCCTAAAACTGCCGGCCTGATGCTGACCAACCCGTCCACGCTCGGCGTGTTCGAGCGCAACATCGCCGAGATCGCGCGCATTGTGCATGAGGCGGGCGGCTTGTTGTATTACGACGGCGCAAATCTGAATGCGATTCTCGGCCGAGTGAAGCCGGGTGATATGGGCTTCGATGTGATCCACATGAATTTGCATAAAACCTTTTCTACGCCGCATGGCGGCGGCGGCCCGGGTGCGGGGCCGGTCGGCGTGTCGGAACGGCTCATTCCGTTCTTGCCGATTCCCTTGGTGCACGAGGAGCGCGGCGTGTATCGCCTGCTCAGCGAGCGCGACCGTCCGCAATCCATCGGCCGCTTGTCGGCCAATATCGGCAACGCCGGGGTGTTGCTGCGCGCGTATATTTATGCGCGCTTGCTCGGGCGCGAGGGTATGCACCGCGTGGCGGAATATGCGACGCTGAATGCCAACTACTTGATGGCGGAATTGAAAAAGGCCGGCTTTGATATCGCTTTTGCTAATCGCCGCGCCAGCCACGAGTTCATCGTCACGCTCAAAAGGCTGAAAGAACAAACCGGCATCTCCGCCATGGATGTGGCAAAGCGGCTATTGGATAAAGGCTTCCACGCGCCGACGACTTATTTTCCGCTGCTGGTGCCGGAGTGCTTGTTGATCGAGCCGACCGAGACCGAATCCAAGCAAACGCTGGATGCTTTTGTGACGGCGATGAAAGAGATATTGCACGAGGCGCACACCCATCCCGATTTGGTGAAAGGCGCGCCCTATACCACGCCGGTGCGTCGGCTGGACGATGTAAAAGCGGCACGCGAATTGGATCTGACATGGAAACCCGCTGCTTGATGGAATCGCCGCATAAGGGCAAGACCGGGCTGCGGCGCGTGTGGAACGCGCTGCACTATTCGCTGGCGGGTTTACGCGCTGCGTTCAAGCATGAAGATGCGTTTCGCCAAGAGGTGTTTCTGGCGGCGATTTTGATTCCCCTTGCCTTGTTGCTGCCGGCAAGTGGTATGGGCCACGCGCTGATGATCGCTGCGGTATTACTGGTGATGATCGTTGAGTTACTGAACTCTGCCATCGAAGCCACGGTGGACCGGGTCTCGATCGAAAATCATCCGCTCGCTAAACGCGCGAAAGACATCGGCAGCGCGGCGGTATTCGTCGCACTGCTGAATGTCTTGATCGTCTGGGTATTAGTGTTGCTAGGGTGATGTCCCGGCACCCGCATTAAGCGGCTAACGCTTCCTGCAACAACTTCTGCAATTCCCCATTCTTATGCATCTCGGTCATGATGTCCGATCCGCCGATGAGTTGGCCTTTAACATAGATCTGAGGAAAAGTCGGCCAGTTGGCATAGGCAGGTAGATTCTGGAAAATTTCCGGGTCGGCTAACACATTCACCGCCAAGAAATTTTGCACACCGCATGCCTTGAGAATTTGCGCCGCATTGGAGGAGAAGCCGCACTGTGGAAATTGCGGCGTGCCTTTCATGTACAGCACAATGGTGTTATTGGTAACTTGCTCGCGAATCGTGTCTAAAGCGCTCATGGTTCTTCCTAAATAAGATGGGCCGGAATGCTTGACTAATTTAATCGGGTATAGCTTGCTTGTCAAGCAGCTTATCACTGGGGTGCGTCAATAGCCCGATTGCCCTGGTTTAAGCGGTTTCTTTTGGGGAAAGAAAAAATTTATGCAAAAGGTGCCGGAACAATAAGCCAGGCGGCATCTTAAGCCAATGCGAGCGCACGAAAAGCATCCACAACGCGGGTTGGGTGAGCCAACCGTCACAACTCGGGTGATGCGGTTTAAGTGCGTGCAGGAGCAGCGCATCCATTAGCTTGATGGTGACCCACCCAGGCGCACCAATACTCGCGGCTTGTTGCGCCACGGCAGGAACGTGCGTGTGGAGTATGCGTGTGGTGTAGCGCAATGCGTAGTAGAGCGGGCGAGTCAGATCCAACTGCTTGGCACGATCAAGAAGCATCTCCCAGAAGGCTTCTTCCTGTTGGCTGAAGTGCCGAAGTAAGGCGTCGAGATCCGTCAAATCCCGCAATCCGTTTTTAAATTCCCCTTCATGGAATAAATGTGTAGCGCTGTGCAGCACCATATCGGTTGGCGCTAACACTTGCAGCCGCTTGAAGCCTGCAACCGGAACAGCTCGATCCAGCAATTTTTTCGGATCCGGATGAAGGCGCGCGGTTTCGGGGAGGATGGTGTGGTGGACATCCAGCAGGGTTTGCCGAGTGAGATGCAGCATCGGTGGCAGTTCATGCATCCAAGTGCGATAGTAGCGCTGATCATAGGCATCATGATGCGTGGTGATCCAGCCATGCATCTTCAAGGCCATTTCTACAGCGTCCAGCCGCTCTTTGGGAACCAAAATATCCACATCCGAGAACATCCGTCCTTGCGCCGCAGGAAGTTGCTGGATCACATAAGCCGCGCCTTTGAGCAGAATAATGGGAGCAGGAATTTCAGCCACCGCCTGCATTATCCGGTTGACTTCCCATTGCACGGCCAGCATCTGTCTGTGCGCTACGCCGAGCGCTGCTTCCAGATGAGACTGCGGCTGCGCCGGGACTTGGGCCAGCAACTGCCGTTCTGCCAGCTTGGACGCAAGCCGGCCCAGAAGATTGGCGTGTCGCGCCTGCCTGATCAGCAAATCCCAGTCGCGTAGCGTGAGTCTGGAGATGGATTCAGGCTCGACCAACACCTGGGTCAGGAGGACGCAAAACGTCATTGCTGAGCCAGATCATGGAAGCGTGTAACCGCATCATCCAAATTGCTGTAATTGAATGTGTAGCAGTCGCATCGGTCAATTAAATTGGAGGCGGTTTGAAATCCACGTAAGCCAAGCATACTGTAGTTGAAAGTATTGTCGGCGATCTTCATGCACGCGCTAGCCTTGGCATGTTCATCCAGTTGCGCGGTTACGCCGGGTTCGTATTTCGGAAATACAACCCAGGCTGGCACGGCAGTTTCTTGGCTGCGCATCACGCTGGCTGTGGGTGCTCTCATGTGTGCGACGGTGCCTTTATTCGTGTCATGGGATGCGCGGCCCATGGTGACGGTTTTTTCAAAACCTTGAATGATCTGGATGGACTCATTTTTAAGGCTGACCGGGCGGCACATCGGAACAATTTCCAGCGTATCCAACGATACCAGGGTGAGTTCATCGGACAGCAAGCGCCATCCGCGTGTCACCAATGCCGCACACAAAGTACTTTTCCCGGAGCCCGGGGGGGCCGGCAAGATCATGGCGCGGCCATTTTTTTCTATTACCGCGCCGTGGATGACCAGATAACGATGGTATTGCGTCGAGATGCACCAATTCAATCCCCATTCCAGCAAGGGGTAAGCTTGATCCGCGGGCAGCGGTTTGAACGGGACGAAACCGTCGGTGCGAAAAATGACTTGTGGCGCTAACCAGCGCCGCACATTTTTCGGCGGATCAATGCTGACATGGAAGTCCGCAAAAGCGGCCTCCGGTTCAAGCGGGTAATCTGCGTAGAGCAGATGCAAACCTTGCGCAATGGATGAGAGCGATGACTGGATACGGACGAGGTAGGTTCCAATGCGGATCTGGACTCCCTCGCGCCGGAGTTCCCGGGCTAATGCGTTAACGGTAAGGCCGGATACGTTCAATGGTTTATTGATTCGATGAAACCGAGTTCCAGAAGGTGGGTAAGCACCCTATCAATCGCCATGCGCGCTTCTTTATCTAGCGGGCCGGTGTTGGAGGATAACACGCGACTTGCGATTTCTTCGTGGGTACAGGGGGCACTATGGATCAGGTTTAGAATCTGGAAAGCTTCGCACGTCAGATGGTGGGTGTCGCCCGATGCTACGTCATAGATAACTGCGCCGTCTGTCCATTCTTTGCAGTGGAATTCGCGGCAGACCCGCCAGTATCCGGTAACGATGTTGCCCACTCTATAAATCTGTTCAAGCGCTTAAGGACAGAGATAAGCAGTGCCGGTGTCTGTACCGTCGGGGTTGATCACATTGCAGAACACCAGGTTTTCCGCTTGGTAGATATTGTCGTTCGAGTTGGGTATCGGGCAATTTTCCATGGAGCCGCTATTGGAGCCGCTATACGTGCTTGAAAAAGTGCTGGCGGGCGCACCGTGTTTATATAGGTTGATGATCTCGGAAGCGGTGTAGGCACTAGATATACCCATCGCGGCAGCTTTTGCTGCATTGAGAAGCGCCGCGGTAGCGTGAAATTCGCGGGAACCGGGAGCGTTATGCAATACCCACATCATCGTCTGGCTGCCGCAAGGACAAGAGCCGAACACACTCGCGAATGTTGTAGGCGGATGCATCGTTCCACCCGAGCATTGGCAAATGCTGTAAGGATAATAGGGCGTGGGCCACGTGCCGGGGCTGGTCTTCCAGTAGCCGGGGCTACAAGCCAAACAAGAAACTTTGGCTCCATGGCTTGAGGTATTTCCCGACATGCCGCCGGAGCCAGTGCACGAATAAGTCGAACCCATGACCGGTTTGCTGGCCAAGCTGAGAATCACACCTGAGCCTGAAACAGCCAAAGCGAAGCGCCGTCGTGACTCCCGTACCTGATCCTGCCTCTGCTCGGGATTCTGCGTTTCTGGCTCGTTTGCAGTTGGGGTGTTATTTGCGTTTTTTTCCATATTAAGCCCTTAGGTTCTTAATCGCCGAGAAATCAGCGCAATCTTAACGTATTGAAGCAAGTATTGCGCCAATTAATAGGGGTAAGCGATTTTAGCTTACGGATCAATACGATAACATATTGATCCAGATTGATGATTATTTTTATTTTGCGGACTTTGTAAAGTATTTCGACGCTTATATCCTGTGTGCGCTGGCTTAATTTTACTACGGGCAGGTAGGCGATAAGAGGCGGCTCGGATAGCCGGTTAATTGCCAATAGTGCAATATTTTTCGCCATCACGCGTTTTTTTACCCAGGCTAACGCGTGCTTTCCCTCCAAGATCTCGGTGGCAAGCCACTTCCGCGTATCCCCACGCGGCAAGTAAAGCGGCGCACGCCTCTTGTTGATCATAACCATGTTCAAATAGTAAGTACCCGCCTTCGGCTAGAAGCTTGAATGATAATGGGACGATGTGGCGGATCGCATCCATGCCATCAGGGCCGGCGCGCAACGCGAGAGCCGGCTCAAACTGGATATCCTTACCGAGGAGATGCGGGTCATTTTCCGCGACATAGGGTGGGTTGGAAACGATCACATCAAAGCAGCTAGTGCTCGGTAGTGCGCCAAACCAGTCACTAGCCATAAACGAGACGTTTGGCGTCTTGAGCTTGGCTGCGTTGGCCTTTGCGACGGCGAGTGCGCGCATTGATACATCCAATGCGATCACCTGCGCCTGCGGCCGGTGCTTAGCCAGCGTAATCGCGATCGCGCCGCTGCCGGTACCAAGATCTAGGATGCGCACCGGTCGATGGCGGGGAATGCGTTCAAGGGCGAGTTCCACCAGCAGTTCGGTCTCGGGGCGCGGGATCAGCACATCCGGTGTTACGCTAAATACCAGTTCGTAAAATTCGCGTTGGCCGATAAGGTAGGCAATCGGTTCCCCCTTAAGCCGCCGCGCAAGTAGCGCGGTGAACTGGGTGAGAGCGGAATCCGTTAACGCTACTTCAGGGTAAGCAAGCAGATAGGCGCGCGGTTTACTCAGCACATGACCGAATAGCACATGGGCTTCGAGTGCGGCGACGTTGATCTCTAGCGCGAGTGAATGAATGAGTTGCTTGCGCGCCGCAAGTAAGGTCGCGCCGAGTGTCGAGGCGATCACGCCGCTTGCTCGCCCAAGGCGGCGAGCAGGTCTGCTTGGTATTGGTTGGAAAGCGATTGGGTCAGTTCTTCCAAATCGCCGTCCATGATGGCGTCGATTTTATACAGCGTGAGATTGATGCGGTGGTCGGTGATACGCCCCTGCGGAAAATTGTAAGTGCGGATGCGCTCCGAGCGGTCGCCGCTGCCGATCAGCGATTTGCGCGTGGCGGCTTCTTTGTCGTGTTGCGCGCGCACTTGCTGGTCTTTGATGCGTGCCGCGAGCACCGACATCGCTTGCGCTTTGTTGCGATGTTGCGAACGATCGTCCTGACATTCCACCACGATGCCGGTGGGCAGATGCGTGATGCGTACCGCCGAATCGGTCTTGTTGATATGTTGCCCGCCCGCACCGGATGCGCGAGAGGTGTCGATGCGCAAATCGGCGGGATTTAATACCACATCGCTGACTTCATCGGCTTCCGGGAGCACGGCTACCGTGCAAGCTGAAGTGTGGATGCGGCCTTGGGTTTCGGTATCGGGCACGCGCTGCACGCGGTGCCCGCCGGATTCGAATTTAAGCTTGGAGTAAGCGCCATTGCCGATGATTTGGGCGATGATTTCTTTATAGCCGCCCACTTCGCCTTCGCTATGCGAAACCACTTCGACCTTCCAGCCTTGGCGCTCGGCGTAGCGCGAATACATACGGAACAAATCACCAGCAAACAACGCCGATTCGTCGCCGCCGGTACCGGCGCGAATTTCCAAATAGAGATTGCGCTCGTCGTTGCTGTCTTTGGGCAGCAGCAGTTTTTGCAAATCGCGTTCAAGCGTTTCCAGCTTGGCCTGGTTCTCGCGCAGCTCGGTTTCGGCGAAGGCTTTCATTTCCAGGTCGGCGAGCATTTCTTGGGCGGTGGCGATATCGCGCTCGACCTGTTGGTAGGTGTGGAACAGCGCGACCACAGTACCAATTTCGGCATGCTCACGCGTTAGCTTGCGGTAGTTGTCCATGTCGCGCGTGACATCCTCGGCGCTCACCAGCCTATTTAACTCCTCCAGCCGTTGACTTAACTGGATGAGTTTGATGGTAAGAGAAGGTTTCATTCTTGACGTAAGTGGTAGAGTCGGCGCAACCAAATTTCGAGCGACTCGCGCTCGTCTTGATCGGCATTGCTCAGGGCGTGAGTGGGGCCATGCATGAGTTTGTTGGTGAGTGCATGGGATAAATAATCCATGACTTTTTCCGGATCGTCGCCGCGCGCGAGCTGTTTCAAAGCGCGTTCCAATTCTTGCCGGCGCTGGCGTTCGGCATGATCGCGCAGCGCGCGAATGGTGGGTACGGTATCACGCGCATGCACCCACGCCATAAAGTGGTGTACGCGGGTTTCGATGATGCTTTCGGCTTGGGTTGCGGCGGCTTGGCGGCTATCCATGCCTTGTTGCACCACCTCGGCCAAATCGTCCACTGCGTATAAAAATACGTCATTAAGTTGCGCTACTTCCGGCTCGATATCGCGCGGCACCGCGAGATCCACCATAAACATCGGGCGGTGCTTGCGGGTCTTGATTGCGCGCTCGACCATGCCCTTGCCCAAAATTGGCAACGGCGAGGCGGTGCAGCTAATCACGATATCGTGCCGTGCCAACACCTCAGGCAACTCGTTCAAAGTGATCGAGTTGGCATTCACCCGGCGCGCCAGCACATGCGCGCGCTCCAGCGTGCGGTTGGCGATGGTGATGTGGCGCGGGTGCTGCGCGTTAAAGTGGTCGAGACATAACTCGATCATCTCACCGGCGCCGATGAACAGCACTGATTGCTCCTGGATACTGGGAAAAATACGTTGCGCCAGCCGCACGGCGGCGGCCGCCATCGACACCGAATTCGCGCCGATGTTGGTGGTGCTGCGCACTTCTTTCGCGACCGAGAACGTGCGTTGAAACAGCTTGTGCAACAGCGTGCCTAGCGTGCCGGCGGATTCCGCAGTTTTCACCGCTTGCTTCATCTGCCCCAAAATTTGCGGTTCGCCCAATACCATCGAATCCAACCCGCTGGCGACCCGGAATGCATGTTTGACGGCTAGTTCCTGAGGCAAGATATAGAGATAAGGGACAATAGTGGCGCGCGGCAATTGGTGAAACTCGGACAGCCAGTCGATTGCCTGAGCCGGTTCCTCGGTATTGCAGTAAATTTCGGTGCGATTGCAGGTGGAAAGAATGGCAGCTTCTTTAACCGTCTTATGTGCAGCCAAGTCGTGCAACGCCGGTTCCAGGCGCTCAGCCGGAAACGCCACCTGCTCGCGAATATCGAGCGGCGCTGTCTGATGATTAATGCCAAACGCGAAAAGTTGCATGTCAGGTCAGTATGGTTACTGGAAGCCCGTTTGGGCTCTATGAGCAATAGCGTAATTTTACAGGGTTTTCCGCAGGGGATATAAATTAGCGGAAGGAAGGAATCTGGTGGCCAAGGGCTATCGCCCCCTGGGCGATTTTCGCTCGCCACACTCGCGGAAATCTGGTGGCCAAGGGCGGAATCGAACCACCGACACAAGGATTTTCAATCCTCTGCTCTACCGACTGAGCTACTTGGCCGTTTTGCCCGGCGTTTTGAGGTTTCGACGCACGCGGGAAAGCCCGGCATTACACCCGAAAAGGGCTTTAGCGTCAAGGCGAACCACGCTTCTTAAACAGGATATCCCATACGCCATGGCCAAGTTTTAGGCCGCGTTGCTCGAATTTGGTCAGTGGCCGGTACGCGGGTCGCGGCGCGTAGCCCCTGGCGGTGTTTTCGAGTAGCGATTCATTTTGAAAGGTGGCCAGAATGTGTTCGGCGTAGTGTTCCCAATCGGTCGCGGCGTGAATATAGCCACCGGGCCGCAGTCGGCTAGCGAGCAAGCGCACGAATTCGGGCCGGATCAAGCGCCGTTTGTGGTGGCGCGTCTTCGGCCATGGGTCGGGGAAGAAAATATGGATGCCGGAGAGCGTGTTTTCTCCCACCATGGTTTGCAGTACCTCTACTGCGTCATGTTGAATCACGCGCACATTTTTTAAGTCGCGTTCGCCCAGCTGTTTGAGCAGGCTACCCACACCTGGCGTATGCACTTCCACGCCGATGAAGTCGGTGTCAGGGCGGCTTGCCGCGATTTCCGCCGTGCTTTCACCCATTCCGAAACCGATTTCCACTACCTGCGGCGCATCGCGTCCAAACACCGCGGTTAAGTCGACTCGTTGCGCGCAGTAGGGGATGGCGAAAACCGACAGCAGCGCATCATAGGCGCGTTGTTGCGCGTGCGATATGCGGCCTTGACGCAGCACGTAGCTGCGCACAGGGCGACGGGGAGGTAGGGGCGTGAATGTCATGGCAGAAAGGGTGCAATTTTAGCAAGAAATTCTGTGACTTAGCGATCTAAAGATGCGCTGTGCCGCGACGATAACAGATGGATGAATTACGGATTGCCTTTGCATGTTATTTAGAACCCGAGACGAGATGCGTATTAGCTTGATCGGCGGCGCGATCCTGCTTATTTTGACCGTAGCGTCCGGGGTGTCGGTGTATGCGGTGATGCGCCAGCAGGCTGAAGCTTATCTGAGCCACAGCGTGCAGCTCAACTTAGAGTCGCGCACGCGCGTGGTCGAGCGTGAAATTAGCCAAAATATGGCCAATACCGTGGCGCTGGCAAGCCATGCTTTACTCCAGGAGCAATTGGCGAGTGCGCGCGCGCGTCCGCAAGATTCCAGTGTGGAACGTGATTTGGACGCGACATTGCGCACTTCTTTGACTATGGGGTTCACCGCTTTGGCCTTGTATAACAATGCGGGGCACGAAGTGGCGCGCGCCGGGCCGGTCGACGTGAAGCCGGAAATGAGCGTTGCACTCAATTTGCCCTACCGCACGCAGTTAGAGTGGGACGGTGGTTTGGCCCTCACCACCAAAGTGGATATATTTAAGGCGGGGCGCGTATTGGGTACGCTGATCACCCTGAAGCGCTTGCCGGAGTTGTTGGACGTTCTCACTGACTTGAAGACACTGGGCGATTCGGCGGAGTTGATTTTGTGCGCCGCCCAGGGCGAGAACGAGATGCAATGCTTTCCTTCGCGCAATACGCCGCAAGTATCCCAGCATATGCCGCGGCAGCCTCAAGGCCAGGCGGCACTGATGAGTCTGGCCTTGACTGGAAGATCGGGTTTTACCTCCAGCCATCATGACCTGGCGGGAGAAGGCGCGGTGGCGTATATGCCAGTGGGAACGCTTGGGCTGGGTGCGATGTTGCGCATCGATGCCGCCGAGTTGTATCAACCGATCCAACAGCAAGCCCGTTATGTGTTGCCGATTCTGCTATTCCTTATTATGGTTGGCGCGTTGTTGCTGCGCTGGCAAGTGTTGCCCTTGCTGCACCAAGTCGTGATTTCCGAAGCGCGTGCGCGTGAGCTCAACCAGAAATTGCGCCGCAACGAGGCGCGCATTCGGGCGGTGCTCAACCACGTGGATGAAGGCATTATTTCGATGACTAGCGAGGGGCTGATTCGCACATTCAACCCCGCCGCCGAACACATCTTCGGCTACAGCGCGGAAGAAGTGGTCGGCAACAATATTTCCATGCTGATGCCCGAGCTTTATGCCGGTCAGCCTAAGCAGACCCTGCAGCATTATTTATCCTCTGGCACGGCGATAGCGATCGGCGCAGCGCGCGAAATCGTAGGGCGCCGCAGAGACGGTAACCCCTTCCCAATGGAGTTGCGTGTGGGAGAAGTGAAGGTGGAAGGCGAGCATTTGTTTATCGGCGCGATCCGCGACATAGCCGAACGCAAAACGGCGGAAGCACGCGTCATCCATCTCGCGAATCACGATACCCTTACCAATCTGCCGAACCGTAATCTATTGCAAGACCGGGCGTCGCAGGCTTTGTTCCAAGCCAGCCGGGAGCAACGACGCGTGGGACTCTTTTTTATCGATCTCGATCATTTTAAAACCATCAACGATTCCTTGGGCCATCATATTGGGGACCGCTTGTTACAAACCGTTGGCTCGCGTATCCGGAGTTGTGTCCGTGACGAGGATACCGTCGCGCGCCAAGGGGGGGATGAATTTATCGTGGTCTTGCCCAGCATCAAACGCTTCGAAGATATTGGCGTCATTGCACAGAAGCTGCTCGGCGCGTTGTCTGCTCCGTATTCGATCGATAGCGCCGAACTGCATACTTCCGCCAGTATTGGTGTGTCCGTGTACCCCGATGACGGTGCGGATGTTGAAACACTGATGCGCAATGCCGATACCGCGATGTATTACGCCAAGTCCATTGGACGCAATAATTTTCAATTCTTTACGCCGCAGATGAATCAAGCCACGGCAGAGCGCTTGCAGATCGAAAACAAATTACGCCATGCGCTCGAGCGTAATGAGTTCTCACTCAACTATCAGCCCATCGTAAATCTGGCCACCGGCCAAGTTAGCGCAGCAGAAGCACTATTGCGCTGGTCGCCCAACGGTGGCGCGATCGGGCCAGATCGTTTTATTCCGGTGGCGGAAGAAACCGGCTTGATCGTGCCGATCGGCGAATGGGTGATCCGTGCGGCCACCCAGGAGCGGCGGCGCTGGTTGGATCAAGGGCTGACCCAGCCGCGCATGTTCGTTAATATCTCGGCGCGTCAGTTTGCGCAAAAAAATCTGGTCGCCATCATCGGACGTATATTGCAGGAAACCGATCTATCGCCGGAGCATCTGGGTGTTGAGATTACGGAATCGCTGCTCATGGATCGGCCCGATGACGCAGTGCGTACGCTTAAAACCTTGAGCGGTATGGGGGTGCAGATTTCGATTGATGACTTTGGCACCGGTTATTCCAGCTTAAGTTATCTTAAACGCTTTCCCTTGGACAAGATCAAAGTTGATCGCAGCTTTGTGCGCGATATCGCCACCGATCCGGACGACGCGGCCATCGTCACTGCGATTATCGCTATGGCGCATAGTCTTAATACCACCGTGGTGGCAGAAGGGGTGGAAACCGAAAATCAATTAAATTTCCTGCGCGAGCGAGGCTGTGACGAATTTCAGGGCTATTATTTTAGCCGCCCGGTGCCGGGCTCGGAATTGATCGCCAAGATGGTTTCCGGCATGCCGCTGGTCTCCAGTTGACCCGGTTGCCACGCTGACACACAATAAGCGGCTTGGATTTAGGCGCCCACCATGACCCTCATCGATCGGCTAAATGTGTATGAAAAGCTGATGCGGCTGGACAAGCCCATCGGTATTTTGCTGTTGCTGTGGCCGACGCTGTGGGGGTTGTGGCTGTCCACTGCCGGTCAGCCGAACTGGATAATCGTGTGGATCTTCGTGATGGGTACAGTGCTGATGCGGTCTGCGGGCTGCGTCATCAACGACTATATTGACCGCGACATCGATCCGCATGTCGCGCGCACCCAAAACCGTCCGCTCGCTGCCGGCCTGGTAAGCAAGGAAGAAGCGCTGGCGCTGGCCACGACCTTGGCACTGCTGGCGTTTCTGATGATTTTGCCCTTGAATCGCTTAACGCTCATGCTCTCCGTCGTCGCGCTGTTGTTGGCGGTGACTTATCCCTTCACCAAACGTTTTTTCGCCCTGCCGCAAGCCTACCTCGGCATTGCCTTCGGTTTCGGCATCCCCATGGCTTACGCCGCGCAGATCGGGCAGGTGCCGGCGATTGCTTGGGTGCTGTTAGTCGCCAATATATTTTGGGCGATTGCTTACGATACGCAATATGCCATGGTGGATCGTGAAGACGATCTGAAAGTCGGCATCAAAACATCCGCGCTCACCTTTGGCAAATACGATGTGATGGCGGTGATGGCGTGCTACGGCGGCATGCTCGCGATCTTGGTTTGGGTGGGTGTCCGGAGCCATCTGCATTGGCCCTATTTTCTTGGCTTGGCAGTGGCAGCGAGCTTGATGGGCTACCATTACCAGTTGATCAAAGGCCGTGATCGCGCGCAATGCTTCAAAGCTTTTCTGCACAACAATTGGGTGGGCGCTGCGATCTTTGCCGGCATCGTGCTCGATTTTTTATTGCGTCGCTAAATGGATATCGCCGCCCTGCTTGCGGAATATGCAAACCTGCCGCGTCTTGCCGATGGCCGCATCGATTACGCGCACGCTGACAAAGCGCCGGTGCTGAGCTGCTTCGTCACCTATCAAGGAAAAATTTTGCTGCTCAAGCGCAGTTGTAAGGTGCGTGCTTATCAGGGTAAATGGTGCACCGTGGCCGGCTACGTCGATGAAGTGAAACCACTGCAAGAGAAAGCGTTGCAAGAGCTAAAAAATGAACTCGGCATTAAACCAGAATACGTCGCCAAACTGGCATTAGGCGAGCCTTATGAATTTCAAGACACCGAACTTCACAAGACCTGGAATATTCATCCCATGCTGGTGGTGTTGAAACAGCCGATCGAAGTGAATATCGATTGGGAGCACGCCGATTTCGAGTGGATCGATCCAGCGCGACTGGCCGAGTACGATACCGTGCCGATGCTGGCGGAGAGCTTGCGGCGTGCGCTCGCGGCAGGCTAATCGTCAATCCCCGTCGGCAAACCATCGATGCTGAGGCGGTTTTTCTCGGCGCGGTATTGGCGCAATCCGTCCACGCCTTTTTTCTCTGCCCATGTCACCAGCGCATCGCGCTCGCCGCAGAATTCATAGCGCGGTACACCGAAGCCGCACGACGTTTGCACCGATTCGATTTCCAGAACCACAATCTGGCGCGCGCCGGGAATCGGCGGGAAGGCGCGATAAAGATTTTCCCAGGCGGTATCCTTGGGCCGCACCAGCGTGCCTTTGCCATAGAGGCGCAAAATCAGCGGCGCATCTTCGAAGCTGCAAAACATTACCGTCAATCGGCCGTCGGCGAGCAAGTGAGCGGCGGTTTCCGCACCGCTACCGGTGAGGTCCAGATAGGCAACGCGCGTAGGACTCAGAATGCTGAACGTTTGCAGCCCGCGGGGCGAAAGATTGACGCGGCCCTCGGCCGCCGCACTGGCAGTGAAAAATAGCCGTTGCGTGCGGATGAAATCCATCAATTCTTCGGTTAAAGCCACGTAAAATTTCGCCATCACTCGCTCCTTTAATTATTCGGCTAGGATAGGGTAATGAGCTATAAACGTAAAGCGCATGTGTTGTTCGTCGGCAGTGGCGATTTGTGTCGCGCCATGATGGCGGCGGCATTCGCTAATTCACTTGGGCAGCGCTATATGGAAGCGCGCGCGGCGGCGCTGTATCTCGGGCCGCTGGCGCCGGAACTACTGGGCGCGATGCGTGAGGCCGGTGTCGAGATTGCCGATCAAATCTTGCATCCGTTCGATGCGAGCAATCTGGCGTGGGCGGATTTGGTCGTGACGCTGGATGAGGCGGCGGATCGCGCTTGCCCGGCACTACCCGAGTGGGTGCAAAAACGCTGCTATCCTGTTGCGCACCCTGACAATTTGGATAGCGTGCGCCGGGCGCGTGATGCCATCAAACAGCGCGTGGAAGGCATGATCGGCGGCATGGCGATGATCGCGTAAGAGCCTATCTCATCCGCTTTGAACGTGGGGCCCTCTCGTTCGACCCCGTAAGCGTTTCACATCATCCCTCGCATTACCTTATCTGCGACTTCTCCCCGCTAATTTCAGCGCAGTCAATTTCCGGCTGGGTGTTTTTAACCTCAAAGCGGGAATATTTTGCTGTGAACATCAGTCTTACGTAATGAGAAATCAAGCAAAGAGGTAATGGATTTAAAAAACTGGCTTAGATTTGTTCGGCGCTTACTCTTAACTTATAAACGGAGACCCATGATGAAACAACAAAAAATATTCATTTTAAGCATGCTCGTGGCGGCTGCCTTGACGCTTTCTGCCATGCCCGTGGCGGCTTATGCCAATAGCGCTAAGGCCAAACACGTGAAGAAAGTGGCTGCCAAACAAAAAGTGATTTTTCAGGTCAGCGATAATGACCCGAAGAAATGGAATTTGACGCTCAATAATGCGAAAAACGTGCAAGAAGATCTAGGCAAAGACAAGGTGGATATCGAAATTGTCGCTTATGGCCCGGGACTTCCCATGCTGCAATTGGATTCCGAAGTCGGGGGGCGCGTGCAGGACGCATTAGATAACGGTGTCAAAGTCGTCGCCTGCCAGAATACGATGAGCAAACAAAAACTGATTCAAGGCGATATGCTTCCCAATCTCAGTTATGCCAAAGCGGGTGTGGTGGAACTGGCCCAAAAACAAGCGCAAGGTTACGCTTACATCAAGCCCTAAGGGGTATACCGATGGGGAGAGCCGGTGTAGCCGGCTTCCCTAGATAGTGTCGTCACGAGATAGCGAGCCAAAGCGCGAGACAGCGTACGCGGACTGCAGCCAGGAATGATGCGGCGTTTTTAGCGTAGCGCGTAGCGATGCCCCGCCAGCGTTTGAGATGCAGAAATGCGTTCTCAAC
>JANYAU010000163.1 GCA_025361165.1 Betaproteobacteria bacterium
GCCCAACTTAAAGTGTACTTCCTAAAAGACGGAAAATAATGCGTCATGCTGACGCATAACGCCGTCGCAATTAAATATTGTTCGGTAATATCAACGACACGCACGGTGTTTTCCTTCCTAATAGGGAATTAAATACGTCGATGTTCAGTGTGCCCCCAAACCAACTCCAATACCGCGTTTACTGCATCAAGCTCAGAACAAAATGCGGCTAGAGCACTATAGCATTCGTCATGCAGCGGAGGCGCGCAACCGATCCAACAGCTTCTGATGGATGCCGCCGAAGCCGCCGTTGCTCATAACCAAAATATGATCGCCGGGCTGTGCGTCGCGCGTGATGGCGCGGATCAGCTTTTCTAAATCCAGATAGGTCTCGGCCTTGTCGCCTAAGGGCGCGAGCGTGGTGGCGGCATCCCAACCGAGGTTCGCGCCGTAGCAGAATACTTGATCGGCGTCGCGCAAACTCGCGGGCAGTTGATTTTTTAAAGTACCGATCTTCATGGTGTTGGAGCGCGGCTCCAGCACGGCGAGTATGCGCGCCTTGCCGACTTTGGCACGCAGGCCCGCCACGGTGGTTTCTATCGCGGTGGGGTGGTGCGCGAAGTCGTCGTACACCGTGATGTTGTTCACTACGCCGCGCACTTCCATACGCCGCTTCACGTTTTTGAATTGACTCAGTGCTTCGATGCCCAGCGCTGCCGGCACCCCGGCGTGGCGCGCGGCGCCGATGGCGGCGAGTGCGTTGTGGCGATTGTGTTGGCCCATCAAATCCCACGCTACACGGCCTTGATGCGCGCCTTTTAAATACACGTCGAAATGGCCTTGTGCATCCGCCGCGCCCGCTTGCCAGCCGTCGAGGTGGCTCACCCATTCCACCGGCGTCCAGCAGCCACGGGTGAGCGTGCTGGCGACGCTGTCTTCCATGCCGTTAGCGAGAATCAATCCATCGCCCGGCACCGTGCGCACCAGGTGATGGAACTGGGTTTCGATGGCATTGAGATCGGCGAAAATATCGGCATGGTCGAATTCGATGTTGTTGATGACGAGTGTGCGCGGACGGTAGTGAACGAACTTCGAGCGCTTGTCGAAAAACGCGGTATCGTATTCGTCAGCTTCGACGACGAAGAATGGCGTTTCGCTCAGCCGTGCAGACAGCCCGAAATTTTCCGGAACGCCGCCGATGAGAAAGCCCGGATTGAGATGGCCATATTCCAAAATCCACGCCAGCATGGAAGACGTCGTCGTCTTGCCGTGGGTGCCCGCTACCGCCAGCGTCCATTTGTCGTGCAGAATATTTTCCAGCAACCATTGCGGGCCGGAGATATAGGGCAGGCCGCGATTGAGAATTTCCTCCATCAGCGGATTGCCGCGCGCGACCACATTGCCAATCACGAACAGATCGGGCTGGAGCGAAATTTGATGCGGATCGAAACCTTCGATCAAGCGTATGCCTTGCGCTTCCAGTTGCGTGCTCATGGGCGGGTAGACGTTGGCGTCGCAGCCGGTGACGGTGTGGCCGGCTTGTTGCGCCAATACCGCGATGCCGCCCATGAAGGTGCCGCAAATGCCGAGAATATGAATGCGCATAGTGAATCGGCTAAGATAAAGTCCGCACTATAGCGAATTTCACCGCAAACATGAAAACCCCCGTCAATCTCATCACTGGTTTTTTAGGCGTGGGCAAGACTACCGCCATTCTGGATTTGCTCGCGCGGCGTCCAGCGCATGCGCCTTGGGCGGTGCTAGTGAACGAGTTCGGGCAAGTGGGCATCGACGGCGCCACGCTGACGCAAGATGGCGTCGCCGTGCGCGAAGTGCCCGGCGGTTGTATTTGTTGCAGCGCGCAACTGCCCTTGCGCGTAACGCTGACGCGCCTGTTGCGTGAAGTGCGGCCGCAACGCTTGTTGATCGAACCGACCGGCATCGGCCATCCCGCGGGCGTGATCGATGTGTTGCGCAGCGAGGGCTTGGCGAATGCGGTGCAATTGCGCAACGTGATTTGCCTGGTCGATCCGCGCCAATTGAGCGATGCGCGCTATGCCGGCTTGGATACCTACCGCGATCAACTCAGCCTCGCCGATGTGTTGGTGGCGAATAAAAGCGATTTAGCCAGCGCCGAGCAGATGCAGGCTTTCCGTGATTTCGCGGCGAATTACTATCCGCCAAAACGCTTGGTGGCGACGGTGCGCCACGGTCAGCTTGAGCCGGCGTGGCTAGATATTGCCTCCTCCGGCGTATATGCGCCTACCGGCCATGCCCACGACACGAATCAGTTTGCGGCGCGGGGTTGGACTTTCGCGCCTGAGCAAGCGTTTGATCTGGCTAAGCTTCGCGCCTTATTCGAATCTTGGGCGGCAGATACCCGAATTGCGCGGGCCAAAGGGGTATTTCGCCTGGGCCGCGATTGGCGCTTGGTGAATCTAGCCCAGGGCCAGGTGACCTTAGAGCCGATCGCCTACCGCAGCGATAGCCGGGTGGACGTGATTGCCCATGCCGATCCGGGCGTGGATTGGCGCGAATTAGAGCACCGCGTCCGCGGGGCCTTGCAGCCATCCATAGCAGCCGGCGCCGGGGCATGAAACTTTCTGGATGGTCTTGTTGTCATTAACATTACCTTGGCCAGGCCTGGCCATGTCTGCCGTAAAGATATTCCAAGGAGTGATCAGATCATGAATTTGTTTGCGCGTTTATTGCTTTCTACCCTGTTATGCGTGCCTTTGGCCGCTTGTTCGCAACCGGCAGCGCCCACTTCGACTGTCTCGAAGGCCGCCGCGCCCGCTGCGCCGCTGGTGCAGGCCAATAGCGCCGGCTTGCCGGATTTCACGGTATTAGTCGAAAAAGAAGGCCCCGCCGTGGTGAATATCAGTACCACGCAAACCGTGCGCGATCGCGGTGGGCTCTCACCGTTTCCGAATATGCCGGACGACGATCCCTTCTCTGAGTTTTTAAAACGCTTTATGCCGCAACAGCCGCAGGGTGGGGCGCCGCGCGAATATCAGACACATTCCCTGGGTTCCGGCTTCATCATCAGCCAAGATGGCTATGTGTTGACCAATGCCCATGTGGTGGATGGCGCCGATGAAGTCTTGGTAAAGCTCACCGACAAGCGCGAGATCAAAGCCAAAGTGGTGGGCGCGGATAGCCGTACCGATGTGGCGTTGTTGAAGATCGACGCCAAAAATTTGCCGGTAGTCAATTTGGGCGATTCGAGTAAATTGAAAGTCGGCGAGTGGGTGGCGGCGATCGGTTCGCCGTATGGCTTCGATAACTCGGTCACAGCCGGTATCGTGAGCGCGAAGGGCCGCTCTTTGCCCGGCGATAATTTAGTCTCCTTCATCCAAACCGATGCGGCGGTCAACCCCGGTAATTCCGGCGGCCCCTTATTCAATTTGCGTGGCGAGGTGGTCGGTATCAACTCGCAAATCTACAGCCGCACCGGCGGCTATATGGGCTTATCGTTCGCGATTCCCATCAATGATGCGATGGATATCGTCAATCAATTGAAAGGCAGCGGAAAAGTAAGCCGTGGCCGGCTCGGCGTGCAGATTCAAGAAGTGACGGCGGAGCTGGCAAGCTCGTTCGGCTTGAAGGAAGCGCAAGGTGCGCTCGTTTCCTCGGTAGAAAAAGGCAGCCCCGCGGATCGCGGCGGTATGCAAGCGGGTGATGTCATCACCAAGTTCGAAGGCAAAGTTGTGCCCAGCGTCAGCGAATTGCCGCGCATGGTGGGTGCGGTCAAGCCGGGTAGCCGCGTGAAATTGGAGATTTGGCGCAACCACGCGAGCAAGGATTTGACGATTACCTTGGGCGAATGGACTGACGAAAAAGTAGCCGCCAAGAGTGATGCGCAAACCGAGAAGAGCAATAAGCTTGGACTCACCTTGGCCGAGTTGAGCGCTGAAGATAAGCGGCGTTCGGGCATCGATAATGGCTTGTTGGTGCAACAAGCGAGCGGCGCGGCGGAAAAAGCTGGCGTGCAGCGCGGTGATGTGGTGTTGGCCTTGGGCGGCGAGAAAGTTAGCAGCCTGCCGCAATTTGCCAAGCTGCTCGCACAGCACAGCAATGATAAAAGTATCGCGCTCTTAATTCAGCGCGGTAATCACGTTTTGTTCGTGGCGATCAAACCGGGAAGCTAGGCCAAAAAGACGACGGCGGCGCAGAGCAAAAGGGTTTCAGTAAACTCCACGCCTGCGCCGAGGCAGTCGCCGTTCATACCTTTGACCCGGTATTTTAGAAACAGCCACCACAGCAGCAGTATCGGCGCAGCGAATAGCAGCGCGGGCGCCAGATACCACGAGATCGTACTCAATAGCAGCAGCCACGTCATCCAAGTGAGGGGCTGCGCGTGTTGACCGAAACGTTGCCCGAGACCAGCGCCCAAAGCGGGCAGGGTTTGCGCCCACACCACGGGGCCAAGGCGCGCCCAAGCCGGAATCAGCAACACTGCCCATAAGGCATTAGGCTTGCTCGCGAGCAACATCAGCAGCACCAGCTTCGCACTCAGCGCCAGCCAAATGACAATAATGCCGAACACCCCGGTATGCGGGTCGCGCATGATGTGCAGCAATTTTTCCGGATCGCGATGCGCGCCGCCTAAGGCATCCGCGAGATCGGACAGTCCATCTAAATGGATGCCGCCGGTGATCCAAACCCAGCCTGCGACGGCCAGCAGCGCACCCAGCCAAGGATCGATTTTTGCGCCCAGCGCGAGGCATGCAGCGAGGAAGCCGCCGATGATAAAACCCACCAGCGGAAACCATTTCGCGGCGGCGGCAAGCGCATCCGGCGCTTGATTTGCGCGCATGGGCAGCGGCAGACGGGTTAAAAATTGCACCGCAAAAATCAAGCTGCGCATGGCTGGCCAAAATTCAGCTTGAGCAAATAGGGGGCGTGTCCGGGCAAGAGCGAAAGCTGGAACGAGCCGGCGGCGGGAATTGCGATTTGAAAAGCGCTGTGCCAGGTGAGCCCCAACACCCCAGACAGTATGACGCGCATCACACCGGCGTGGGTGACGAGCAGCGTATGGCCGCTTGCGTCACGCGTAAGGCAATCGGCGAAGGCATCGAGTACGCGTTGGCGAAAGGCATTGAATGCTTCGCCCTTGGGCGGCGCGAGGCCTTCCGGATTTGCTTGGAAGCGGGCAAATAATTCCGGCGTGGCGGTCTGCGCTTCGAGCGGGGTGAGGCCTTCCCAGTCACCGAAATCGATTTCTTCAAATCCGGCGTGCAAGGTCAGCAGAATATTGGATGTCTGCGCAACACTTTCTGCAAATACGCGGCAGCGCGCGAGCGGCGAGGAGACGATTCGGCTGAATGTGGATGTATTGATCGCGGCGATGACTTGTTGCATTTGCTGCAAGCCCGCTGCCGAGAGCGGCGCGTCGTGTTTGCCGCGCAACACATTCCATGGCCCGGTCACTTCGCCGTGCCGTAGCACCGTGAGGAGGGTGGTTGCCTCAGTCATGTTTTTCCGAAATACCGGCTTCGGTGAAGGTGGCCATCTCCGCATGCAACTTCAAAGCGGCTTGCAGAATCGGCACCACCATCGCCGCGCCGCTGCCTTCGCCCAAACGCATTTGCAAATCGATCAGCGGATCCAAGCCGAGTTTTTCCAGCGCAATGCGATGGCCATTCTCAAATGAAAGATGCGAGGCGAGCAACCAGTCGGTGACACTCGGTTCAATCGCGCGCGCTGTAAGCGCAGCAGCGGTGGAGATGAAGCCATCGAGCAAGGCCGGTACACCCGCCGCCGCTGCTTCCAAGTAATAACCAGCCATCGCGGCGATTTCGAGGCCGCCTAATTCGGCGAGGTAATCGATGCCATCGTCCCATGTTTTTTTCTCGACGCGTTTGAGTGCGCGGCGTACCACCTCGATTTTATGTGCGCGTCCGCTGGCATCGATGCCCGTGCCGTTACCGACGACGGCTTCCGCATCCGCGCCGGCCAAGAGGCAAATGAGACAGGCCGAGGACGTGGTGTTGCCGATACCCATTTCTCCGGCGATGAGCAGATTCGCGCCGTGTGCAATATCGGCGCGCGCCTGCGCCCGGCCCAAGGCCACGGCCTGCTGCGCTTCATCGCGCGTCATGGCGGCTTCGCGCGCGAGATTCGCCGTGCCGTGCCGCACCTTGCCGTGGATGATATGCGCCACATCGCCGACCGGGCTGGCGACACCCGCATCGACTACCGTGAGCCGTGCGCCGATGGCGCGCGCCAAGACATTGATCGCCGCGCCGCCGCGCGCGAAGTTTTTCACCATCTCGCCGGTGACGACGCTCGGAAACGCGGACACGCCTTCTTCCGTCACGCCGTGATCGCCCGCGAACACGGTAATTGCCGGGACGAGCGGCACCGGAATCGCGCGCCGCTGCCGTGCGGCGAACCAGCAGGCGATATCCTCCAGCCGCCCTAATGCGCCGGGTGGTTTGGTGAGCTGCGCTTGGCGCGTGCGCGCCTGCTGCTCGAATTCGCTATCGGGTTTAATCATGCTGAGGGCACCTAGAGCGGAGATCGGGAAAGCCGGTACATTACGTGGGCGGCCGCGTCCCTGCAAGCGCAGCGTCCACCGCGTTTCCCAGCTTGCAAGTTTATTTCCCGGTGCCTATACTGGCCCGGTACTAGCGCTTGAGGTATTTGCGGATTTTGTCCGCGAATTGAAACGGGAAGCCGGTGCGTTCGCTGCCTACGCGAACCAAGCCGGCGCTGCCCCCGCAACGGTAATCGAGTAACAGGCTTGCAATACGCCACTGTGCATCGCATGGGAAGGCGCAAGCTCTGGGGAAATCCCACTCGTGAGCCCGGAGACCGGCCTTAAGTGATCGTGAAATTTTGTGTGCGGAGGGCGCACGGATGGATTGCCCTGCCGCACATCCGTCTTGTACTCCCCTCTGCCGGTCGTTTTATCCTGGTGGCATCGTGCGCCAGGTGTTCATCAACGGAGGGATATCGCATGTCGTCACTACCCGGTTTACTCGATCACGCCGCTGTACAGCCCCGCTCGACAGTGTGGAAAGACAAAATATTGCCGGCCTTGCTGGCAGGCGGTCTGGGCCTGGTGTTGTTATATGCCAGCGGTTTTGCCGAATCCACGCTGCTACACAATGCCGCGCATGATGGCCGCCATTCCGCCAGTTTCCCGTGCCACTAGCGCGCATGGCCGGGGTGTTTAACCTGGCGGCATTCAAAAGGATTGCGGCGGCGGCCTTGTTGGCTGGCGGACTGGCGGGCTTGCTGTTGACCGCGGTGCAGAGAATCCAAGTCATTCCAATTCTGCTTCAAGCCGAAGTGTATGAGGACGCCGCCTCCGCGCATGCACATGCTGCTATGGAAGATGCGCATCACCATGATGCCGATGCATGGAAGCCTGAAAACGGATGGGAGCGGACCTTTTATACCGCGGTGGCGAATGTCAGCCTGGCGATTGGTTTCGCGCTGCTGTTGAGTGCGGCCATGGCTGTTCGCGGCGGTACAAATGGTTGGCGTAGCGGGCTGTTATGGGGGCTGGCAGGATACACGGTCTTTTTCATCGCGCCTGCTTTGGGATTGCCACCGCAAGTGCCCGGCGCCGAAGCGGCCCCGCTGGCCGATCGGCAGCTATGGTGGTTAATGGCTGTACTCGGTGCGAGCGCAGGATTGGCGTTGTTGGTTTTCGCCCGGAGCGGAATGGTGAAAATACTGGGCGCAGCCTTGCTCGTCGCGCCTCATCTGATCGGTGCGCCGCAGCCGCCGCTCCACACCAGCGCGGCGCCTGTTGAATTAGCGCACGCCTTCATCTATGCCAGCGCAATTGCCAATGCCGCGTTTTGGCTCGCACTGGGTAGTTTCACAGGATTTTTTTACCAGAAGATGGCGTAGTTTTTAGTCCCCTTGCGCCGCAACGAATTTTTTAAACCTTAAAAAAGCTGTTGAACCGCAAAGGACGCGAAGGTGACAAAGGAAGTCAAATGCTCAAGCAATGGTCGGCGTTCACCCAACGGGTGGTTGCCAAAACACTTCAATCGTTCCGTTTTCCTTTGCGTTCCCTCGCGTCCTTCGCGGTGAAAAACGGTTTTTAGTTTATAAAGACACCCGATGAGAACCCACACCAGACACGTGTTGATGTGTACCGGCCCGCGCTGCACCGAAGGCGGTGTGCAAGCTGAAATAATGTTTCAGCGGCTGGGCGAGAAAATCGATCTTCGTCCCGAACTTAAAGTAAAGCGTACCCGATCGAATTGTTTTGCCGTGTGCACGCAGGGGCCGATCTTGGTCGTCTATCCCGATGGCGTGTGGTATCACTGCGTCGATGAAGCTGTGTTGGAGCGCATCGTCGTCGAACACCTGGAGGGCGGGCGCGAGGTGAGCGAGCACGTTTTTCATCGGCTGGGCGAAGGCGATGTCTGAGATGCAGACGATGGACGCCCCGATTGCGCTGCTGACGCACACCCCCAACGATCTGATGGTGCTGCACAGCGCGCTGGCGCAAATGCCCGCAGGCTTCTCGCAGGTTAGCGGCATTAATTTGCAGGCGCTCGAAAACGAAGCGCAGATGGCGGATCTGTTGGCACATCAGCTGGCTGCCGCGCGCATCGTGGTGCTGCGGGTGCTGGGACGTCTCGGCAGCGTGCCCGGTTTCGCCGATCTGGTGCGCCATGCGCAAAGCCAGGGTCGGCACTTGATCGCAATCAGCGGCACCGGCGAGCCCGATCCGGAATTGGCGGCTGCCTCTACCGTAGCATCGGACGTGCTGCACCAAGTGCAGACCTATTTTCAGGCGGGTGGCAGCGTGAATTTGGCGCAACTGCTGCGCTATCTTTCGGATCATTTTTTGCTCACCGGTTTTGGGTTCGAACCTGCGCTGGCTTTGCCCGAGCACGGCATCTATCACCCCGATCTGCCCCAGGGCGCGGACATCGGCGACTGGCTCGCCCAGCGGGTAGCGCAGCGACCCAGTGCCGGCATCGTGTTCTACCGCGCCCACTGGATGAGCGGCAACACGCGCTTCGTCGATGCGCTGATATCTGCGCTGGAAAAACGTGGCATGAATGTGCTGCCGGTATTCACTTCGTCGTTGCGCGCTGGAGCCGCAGCAGACAGCTTGCCTACGGCGCTACGCTATTTCAGCGGGGAGCAGGGCGCGCATATCGACGTGCTGATTAACACCACCGCGTTTGCCATGGGCGAAATCACGCCCGGCGGGACAACGCCCGCGGGTTGGTCGGTGGCGGCACTAGAACGCTTGAATGTGCCGGTGCTGCAAGCCATGACCAGCGGCATGATGCAGCGCCAGTGGGCGCAATCGGCGCGCGGTCTCAACCCGCTCGATGCGGCGATGAACGTGGTGCTGCCGGAATTCGACGGACGCATTATCACCGTGCCGGTGTCGTTCAAGGCCCGAGCGATATCCGGCTCCAGCGGCCTGCCCAATGAACTGATCGAATACGAACCGCTGCCGGATCGCGTGTCGCGCGTGGCCGGAATTGCGGCGCGTTTTGCGCGGCTGAAGCACACGCCCAATGCGGATAAGCGCGTGGCCTTTGTGTTCACCAATTCCAATAGCAAAGCGTCGCAGATCGGCAATGCCGTTGGCCTGGATGCACCGGCTTCCCTCATGCATATTTTGCACGCCATGCGCAGCGCGGGTTATCGCATCGATCATCTGCCGCAAAGTGGCACGGCGCTGATTCATGAACTGATAGACCGTTGTGCTTACGACAACACCTATCTCACCACTGAGCAGATGACGCGCACGGCCGGACGTGTATCGGCGGCGCAATATGCGACGTGGTTTGCCGATCTGCCGCTAGAGATGCGGGAGAAGATGACCGCGCAATGGGGTCCGCCGCCGGGCGTGGCCTATGTGCATGATGATCATCTTGCGCTGGCGGGTATCGAGCTGGGCAACGCCTTCGTGGCACTGCAACCGCCGCGCGGCTACGGCATGGATCCGGATGCGATTTACCATCAGCCTGATCTGCCGCCGACACACCATTACTATGCGCTGTATCGCTGGTTGCGCGACGAGTGGCAGGCCGATGCCATTGTGCATGTCGGCAAACACGGCACACTCGAATGGTTGCCGGGTAAAGGCGTGGGCTTGTCGGAAAACTGCTTCCCCGACGCCTTGCTGGCGGACGTGCCTTTGTTCTACCCCTTCATCATCAACGACCCCGGCGAAGGCGCGCAGGCCAAGCGCCGCGGCCATGCCGTCGTCGTCGATCACCTGACGCCGCCGATGACTAGCGCCGATACCTATGGTGCCTTGGCGCAACTGACGCAACTGGTGGATGAATACTATCAAGTAGAAGTGCTCGATCCGGCCAAGCTGCCGCTGTTGCAGCAGCAGATATGGGAGCTAGTGAAAGAAACCAACCTGGATGCGGATTTGCAGGTCAGACTGTTGTATCACGATCACGATCACGATCACGATCATCCTCACGATCACCAGCATGGACATGATCATCCGCACGATGAAAACGCAGAATTGCCCGCTGCGCTAACTAATATGGGCGGATCAGACGTCGCGCATCTGATCGAGGATCTCGACGGTTATTTGTGCGAGTTGGGTGCGGCACAGATCCGCGATGGCTTGCACATATTGGGACAGCCCCCCAGCGGCGAGCCACTGGTGGACATGCTGCTATCGCTCACACGCTTGCCCAATCAACTTGTCCCCGGTTTGCAAGAAGAAGTCGCGCGCTTGTTTGGCCTGAGCCTGAGCCTGTTGTTGGAGCATAAAGGGCGACGCTTGAATGTGACGCCGTCCCTACAGCGCTTGTCCGGTCGAGCGGTCGTGACCCGTGCCGATGCGCTGGAAGCGATTGAGGCGCTGAGCCGGAAATTGTTTGTCGAACTGCAAGCGCGTGATTATCTTGTAGCCAGCATAGCCGAAGTGTTGGCGCAAGTTTTTAGCGGGATAGCCGCGGAAAATAATCTTCCTCTGTTACAGCCTGCACTGCGCCAAGCAAGCGGCCTGTTGCTAAAGCCGCAGCGTAAAAAAGAGTCTAGTGGCCGTCCCGTGCAAGCTCATGCCGCGCCCCAGACGCCGGCCAACACCGAAGAGCAGTATGCTGCGCTGCGCCAAGTGCTCGACTTTGCCTGTCGTGAGTTGGTGCCTAATCTTGCGCGTGCCTCGGACGAAATTGATAATTTATTGCTCGGGCTGGCTGGCGGCTATGTACCGGCGGGCCCGAGCGGATCGCCAACGCGCGGCATGGCGCACATCCTGCCCACGGGGCGTAATTTTTACTCCGTCGATCCGCGCAGCGTGCCGTCGCAGTCGGCCTGGCGCGTCGGCCAGCAGCTTGCGCATGAAGTGCTGACGCGCTATGTGCGTGAAACCGGCGATTATCCGGAGAGCGTGGCGATCAGTGTCTGGGGCACCAGTGCGATGCGTACCCACGGCGACGATGTGGCGCAGATTCTGGCCTTGCTTGGCGTGCGTCCGATCTGGCGTCCGGAGAACCGCCAGTTGACCGGTGTCGAGGTGATCCCGCTGGCCGAATTGAAGCGTCCGCGCATCGATGTCACGACGCGCATCAGCGGTTTTTTCCGCGACGCTTTCCCGCAATTGATCGACTTGATCGATGATGCCGTCCAGGCCGTGATCGTGCTGGACGAGCCGCTGACACAGAACTTCGTGCGCAAGCACTACCTCGCCGAACTGGGCGAGTGGGTTGGCAAGGGATTGCCGGAAGAGGCGGCGGCACGGCGCGCAGGCTATCGCATCTTCGGCGCCAAGCCCGGCAGTTACGGTGCGGGCATTCTGCCGCTGATCCAGGAAAAAAATTGGCAAGCCGATGCCGATTTTGCCGAGGCTTACGTCAATTGGGGCGGCTATGCTTATGCGCGCGGCGCACAGGGGTGCGATGAGCGCGATGCGTTTCGCACGCGCTTGTCGGGCGTGCAGGTAGCGTTGCATAACCAGGACAACCGCGAACACGATATTTTCGACAGCGACGATTACCTGCAATTTCACGGCGGCATGATCGCCACCATTCGCGCGCTGACCGGGCGGCAACCACGACACTATTTCGGCGACAGCCATGACCCAGCGCGCGCGCAAGTGCGCGACTTGAAGGAAGAGACGCTGCGTGTGTTTCGCTCGCGGGTGGTGAATCCCAAATGGCTGGCAAGCATTCAGCGTCATGGCTACAAAGGCGGGCTGGAGCTAACGGCAACCGTCGATTATCTGTTCGGCTACGATGCCACAGCCCAGGTCATGGACGATTGGATGTACGAACAAGTGGCGAGCACTTACGCCATGGATCCCGAGATGCAGCGTTTTCTGGAGGAAGCCAATCCGTGGGCACAGAACGCCATCGCCGAGCGCTTGCTCGAAGCAGCCAGCCGCGGCATGTGGGCCGAGCCGCGGCAGCAAACGCTGGAAGCGCTGCAAGCTTTGTATCTCCGCAGCGAAACCTTATTGGAGGCGCGCGGCGAAACACCGCGTAGCGCATGAAATGACCCACGTCACTTTCCCGTTTTCCGCCATTGTCGAACAAACGCAACTGAAGACTGCGCTGCTGTTGTGTGCGGTCGATCCGTCATTAGGCGGCGTGCTGATTCGCGGCGACAAAGGTACGGCAAAAAGCACGGCGGCACGGGCGCTCACTGACATTCTGCCCCTCATCGAACGGGTTGCCGGCTGTGCTTTTAATTGCGCACCGGGTGTGGCGTATGGACAGTGCGCAATTTGTAGCGAGGGCAATGCGACGGCGGAAGCAAGTACGGTGCCGTTCATTACGCTACCCTTGGGTGCAACTGAAGATCGCGTGTTGGGCACGCTGGATCTGGAGCAAGCGCTGAAAGGAGCCAAGCGCGCTTTCCAGCCCGGCCTGCTGGCGGCGGCGCATCGCGGCATTCTGTATATCGATGAAGTGAACCTGCTTCCCGACCATCTGGTGGATGTCCTGCTGGATGCGGCGGCGATGGGCGTCAATTCGGTGCAGCGCGAAGGCTTGTCGGTGACGCACCCTGCGCGCTTCACGCTGATCGGCACCATGAATTTGGAAGAGGGTGATCTGCGCCCGCAACTGCTCGACCGCTTCGGCCTGATGGTCGAAGTGACGGCGCCGCGTGAGAAAACATTGCGCGCAGAAGTGGTGCGCCGCCGTATCGCTTTCGAGGCCGATCCTTTAGCTTACGCCGCCGTCTGGATGAGCGCGCAGGACGCGCTGCGCACTCGGCTGGCGACGGCGCAGCGCATCCTGCCGGGAGTGATCTTGGATGATGAACTGCTCGATTTGATCAGCCATCTGTGTTGCGAGTTTGATGTGGCCAGCCTGCGCGCGGACATCGTCATGCACAAGGCGGCGCGGGCGCTGGCCGCGCTCGACGGGCGGTCGCGGGTAACGCCGGAAGACGTGCGCATTGCTGCGGAACTCGCGTTGCCGCACCGCCGCCGGCGCAAGCCGTTCGAGCAGCCGGGCTTGGACCGCGAGCGCCTTGACGAGTTGATGCAACAAGCGAGTTCGCCGCCGGAGGAAGGCGCAGGTGAACCCAGCGCCGCAACGAAGAATGAGGACGGAAACGCCGCAGCAGAAGACCAACAGCAAGTGTTCGCCGCCGCGCCTAGGGGCAGCGTGCCGCGGATTGCGGTGGACACGCATACCAAGCGCCTCGCGACAGGCCGGCGCAGTGCAGCGGCAGATGCGCCGCGCGGCCGTGTCGTGTGCGCCGTGCCGCACCAAAATCCCACTAGCCTGGCTGTCGGCGCGACCCTGCGCAGCGCAGCGCTGCGTAACCCAAACGAATTTCGGGTCACGAAAAACGATTTGCATCAACAAATTCGCGTGGGCAAAAGCGCCAATCTGATTTTATTGGTGGTGGACGCCTCCGGCTCTATGGCGGCGCAGCGGCGCATGGAGGCGGTCAAGGGCGCGGTGCTGGCGCTATTGACCGATGCTTATCAGCGGCGTGACGAAGTGGCTGTCATCACCTTCCGTGGCGAATCGGCGGCCTTGTTGCTACCACCCACGCGCAGCGTCGATTTAGCCGAACGTGGCTTGCGCGAATTAGCCACCGGCGGCCGCACACCCTTGCCGCATGCCTTGGCTTTGGCCTTGGAAACTTTGGAAAAAGCCGGTGCAAACGCCGGCGTTCCACCGCTGCTGGTGTTGCTCAGCGACGGCAAAGCGAACGTTGCATTGAATGAAGATAGCGATCCCTGGCAGGAGTCACTCAAGCTCGCCGGATTACTTGCTGAACGCGGCGTGCCCGCGCTGGTACTCGATACTGAAACCGGCTATTTGCGCTTGGGCCGGGCGCGCCATTTGGCGCAGGCGCTAGGTGCCGAATGTTTATCGCTGGAAGAGTTGTCGGCAGAAAATCTGGCGTTGACGATACGCGGATGTATGAACGTATAGACCTAGAAAAAACCATTGACCGCAAAGGACGCAAAAGAAAGCAAAAGAAAGCAAAAGAAAGCAGGGTATGGTCAATTTCGCATTCCTTTGCGTCCTTTGTGGTGAAATGTTTTTAGGATAGTAGAGCCAGAGATGATAGAGGGACTTCATGATTATTTGTATCGGCGCAGGCCCGGGTGATCTCGGCTATTTAACGCAGCGCGGCGCGGAGCTGATTCGCGAGGCCGACGTGGTGGCGGGTTTTGATGCCGTCGTGAATATGGTTCAGCCCCTCATTCCCGCGAACGCGGAAGTGGTCACCATGAACTATCGCGATCAGACCGAAAAGCTGGCGCAGGTGGCGCTGGCGCATCATGCGGGCAAGCGTTGCGTGGTGGTGTTTATGGGGGATATGCATTTCAGCGGCTTTCAATACCTGGAGCGGGTGGAACGTGCCTGCGGGCATGCAGTGGAGAGTCTACCGGGGATTTCCTCGGCGCAAATTCTGGCTTCGCGCAGCAAGGTGTGTTTCGATGAAACCACCTTCATCACGTTTCATCGGCGCGGTGATCTCGATCCCTTCAAGCGCCATTTGGTGCATGTGCTTCAGGATCAACGTAACGCCATTGTGATTCCCTGTCCCTGGGATGCCGCGCGCTCGTTCATGCCGCGTCACATCGCCGCTTACCTGTTGGAAAATGGCGTATCAGCCGATCATCCGACCGAGGTGTGGGAGAACCTGACGCGCACCGAGGCGGAATGGCATGGCCGGCTCGCCGAATGCGTCGATCGTGATTTTACTGACATGAGCATCATGCTGATCCGCACGCTTAAGGCCATGCCGAGTCAGATCGAAGCGGCGGAGAAAAAATGACGCAGGTAGAAGGCCAGTTAGGCATCGTGATTGCCGGCCATGGCAGTCGCGACCCCGACGGCATCCGCGAATTCGAAGCGCTGATGGCCTTGGTGCGGGCGCGCGCGCCGCAGCATGTCGTCAGCCACGGTTATCTGGAATTTGCCAGCCCGACCATCGATCAAGCGCTGGCCGCCAATCTCGCCGCCGGTGCGCGGCAAGTAGTCATGGTGCCGGGCGTGCTGTTGGCGGCAAGTCACGCCAAGAATGATATGCCGAGTGAAATGCTGACCTTCGCGCAGGCGCATCCCGAAATCGATTTTCATTTTGGCGCGCCGCTGGGGCTGCATCCGCTATTGCTGCAACTGGTTCAGGAACGCATCGTCGCTGCCGAATCGACCTCCGCGCGCACCGTGCGCCGCGACGATACTTGCCTGGTGTTAGTCGGCCGCGGCACCACCGATCCCGATGCCAACGGTGAAGTGGCCAAGTTCGCGCGCATGATCGAAGAAGGCATGGGTTTCGGCGCGGCTTATGTGTGTTATTCAGGTAGCGCCAAACCACTGGTGAGCGATGGTCTGCGCGCCGCGGCGCGGCTGGGTTACGCGCGGCTGGTGGTGGTGCCCTTATTTTTATTCGATGGTGTGTTGGTCAAGCGTATTTATGACGCCGCCGATGCGTTGCAGCAACGCGAGCCTGAACTCGAAGTGCTTAAGGCCGCTTATCTCGGCGTGCATCCGCATGTGGCCGATGTGATGTTAGAGCGCGCGCGCGAAGCGGTGGCTGGCCGCACGGAAACAAACTGCGCGCTATGCAAATACCGAGTGCAAATTGTTGGCTTTGAAGAGCAGGTGGGCGAGCCGCAACGCGCGCATCATCTGCAAGCGCGCGGACTGCTGGAGAAAGCCGCGCCAGCCGCAAAATCGCAAGCCGCATTTGCGCCCTATCTTCCTCATCCAATCGAAGCCGAAAGTTTCCGTATCATCGCTGCCGGGCGCGATTGGTCCGGTTTTCCGGTGGCACATCTGACGGTGTTGCAGCGCATAGTGCATACCAGCGGTGACTTCCACGCTGTCGATGATATTTTTATTTCGCCCGGCGCCATCGAAACCGGTATCCGCGCCCTGTTGCGTTGCAAGCGTGTAGTGACCGATGTGACGATGGTGCAAACCGGCCTCAAGCGCGCTTTGCTCGAACAGCTTGGCATGACAACTTGGTGTGGTGTGCATGATCGCGAGACGGCGCTGATGGCGCAGGCGCATGGCATCACTCGCTCCGCGGCGGGGATACGCCGCGCTTGGGAAAAATTCGGCAACGACATCGTGTTGGCAATCGGCGATGCGCCGACCGCCATCATGGAGGCGACGCGCTTGATTCGCGAGCAGGGCTGGCGGCCGCAACTGGTGATTGGTCTGCCGGTCGGTTTCGTCGGCACCTGCGAGGCAAAACAGGAACTCAAGCGCTGCCTGCAAGTGCCACGCATTAGCAATAGCGGCACGCGCGGCGGCTCGCCCTGGGCGGCGAGCGTGGTCAATGGATTGATGATCGATGCGCTGAATCAGCTCGCAGCGTATGGGCCGAACTGAACTTGAAGCATTCGATCTCAGCGTGCCCGCACCGAACGGTTTGCAGCGCGGACGCACTACGGGCAGCTGTGCCACGGCAGCGGTCAAGGCGGCGCTCGGCTTGTTGCTGCGCGGTGAACACTGCACGCAGGTTAAAGTGACATTGCCGGATGAGGCACATTTTTTGGCGGTGCCAATTCAGAATCTGCGCTGGCTTGATCCGCAGACGGTGCGTGCCGAAGTACTCAAGGATGGCGGCGACGATCCGGACAACACCCACGGCGCAACTATTTTTGCCGAGGTACGCAGAAATGATATTGGACAAATTCGCTTCTTCGCCGGGCGCGGCGTCGGTACCGCAACACAGCCCGGTTTGAGAGTGGCGGTAGGCGAACCGGCGATCAACCCGGTGCCGCGCCGAATGATGCGGCAGGCCGTGGCCGAAGTGCTGGGGGAGGATGAGGCGACAGGTTTCGATTTGACCATCGGCTGCGAAAATGGCGAGGTCATCGCCAGAAAAACTTTCAACCCGCGGCTGGGTATCATGGGCGGAATTTCTATTCTCGGCACTTCTGGGATCGTTGAGCCCTTGTCGTTGGCGTCCTGGATTGCCTCGGTCGAAGTGTATGTGCGCGTCGCCTTGGGCAATAGCGCGCAACACATTGTTTATCTGCCAGGTAAAACCGGCCGCACTTATGCCAAAGATTTGTTGCACGTGCCTGAACAGCAGGTAGTGCAGATCGCGAATTTTTTGGGTGATGCACTGGATTTCTTACAGCAGGCGCTGAATGAAGAACAGCGTAGCTTGGCGGTCTTGTGGTTGCTGGGCCATCCCGGAAAACTCGCCAAAGTGTTGGACGGCGTGTGGGACACCCATTCGAGCAAGAGCGGCATGGCGATGGGCTGCGTGGCGCGGGTAGCAGCGGAGTTGGGGTTTGATTCGAGTTTGGTGCAAGAAATAGCACAGGCCAATACGGTGGAAGCAGCGATGGAACGATTAAAAAATGAATCGGGCGCAGCGGCCTTGTGGGTGGAAATCGAGCGCCGCATCGCTGCGTGTGTTCAGGCGCGCGTACCGGCGGTAAAGCGAGTCGAAGTGCGGCTGTTTGATTTGCACGGCAACACCCTGGGGGCGGCATGAGCGGGTTCGGCACGTTCTGGGGTATCGGTGTGGGGCCGGGGCCGGCAGGCTATATTCCGCTCGCGGCCGTAGAAGCATTGCGCTTAGCCGATGTGGTGTTCGCGCCACGCGCGCGCAGCGCGGAAACTTCCGTCGCCTTGCAATGCCTGGCCGGTATCGACATTCCGGCGCACAAGCTACGCGAAATAGAGTTCAACATGGACCCTGATCGCGGTGTGTTGCGCGCGCATTATGCGCAGTTAGCAGAGACGATTGCGGTCGAGTTGCGCGCCGGGCGTAACGTGGCTTATCTCACTATCGGCGATACGCTGACCTATTCCACTTACGGTTATATTTTGGCCACCCTGTGCGAGTTGCTGCCCAGCTTGCCGCAGCGCACTTTCCCCGGCATCACCAGCTATGCGGCGGCAGCGGCGGCAATGGGCTGGCCACTGGGCGAAGGCAAGGAGCGCACGCTGATTTTGCCGTGCCCGGAGGAGGCGGACGCACTGCGGCGCGACATTGAAAGCCACGACATCGTGGTGTTGATGAAAATCGGTGCACGCCTGCCCTGGGTGCTCGATTTGTTACGCGCGATGGACATCGCCGAGCATTGCGCGTTTGCGCGCCGCCTTGGCTTGCCGGATGAAATGCTGTCTGCCGATGTGGGAAGTTTGAATGCTACTGAGGCGATGGGTTATCTCGCCACGCTGCTGATTCGCAAAACGCCACGAGAAAAGAGGCATGCATGAACCTTAAAAAAGCTGTTGAACCGCAAAGGACGCGAAGGTTACAAAGGAAGGCAAATGCTCAAGCAATGGTCTGCGCGCACCCAATGGGTGGTTGCCCCAATACCTCAATCCTTCTGTTTTACTTTGCGTTCCTTCGCGTCCTTTGCGGTGAAAGGTGGTTTTTAGGATGAAAGTTTATTTCATCGGCGCCGGACCCGGCGCTTCCGATCTGATCACGCTGCGCGGGGCAAATATTCTTGGGCGCGCGCGCATGGTGCTGTATGCCGGCTCGCTGGTGCCGCTGGGAATGCTGCAACATTGCCAAGATGCCGAATTGATCGATACCGCCAAACTCGATCTTGATCAACAAGAAGCGTGTTATCGGCGCGCCCAAGTGGCAGGCTGCGACGTGGCGCGCTTACACTCCGGCGACCCCGCAATTTATGGCGCGACAGCCGAGCAGATGCGACGGCTCGATGCGCTCGGCATCGAATACGAGATCGTGCCGGGTGTATCGTCATTCACCGCCGCCGCGGCTGCGATCCAGGCTGAACTGACCAAGCCCGCAGTATCGCAAACCATCATCCTGACCCGTGTTTCAGGTCGCGCCTCGGCAGTACCGGAAACGGAATCCATAGCGCGGCTGGCCGAACATCGCGCGACGATGTGCATTTTTCTGTCGGGTCCGCATCTGAAAAAAATTGTCACCGACTTGCGCCTGCATTATCCGGACGACACACCGGTGGCCCTGGTCTATCGCGTGACCTGGCCCGATCAACGTACCTATCAAGGCACCTTGGGTAGCGTACTCAAAGAAACCAAGCGTAAGGATTGGAACCTCACCACCATGCTGCTGGTCGGTGCGGCGCTGGGTCGTGATGCGCAGACGGAATCCAGTTTGTACTCCAAAGACTTCACGCATATTTTTCGCGTGGTGAAGAAAAAGAAAGCGCCAAAGTGAGCGAGTCACTCGGTATCTGGCTGGTGCGCGCGCAAGGCGAAGCGTTGGCGTCTGCCCTGCAAGCGCGGCTTGGTGGCGAGGTGTATCGGCCTTGGCTGAATGCCATGGCGCAGAAAGAGCAGTTTGCCGCCGCCTACCGGCTGCATACGCAGTGGGTGATACTGGCGGCAAGCGGCATCGCCGTGCGTTTTCTTGACGGCCTGGTGCAGGACAAGCATAGCGATCCGGCGGTGGTGGTGTTGGATGAGGCGGGCCGGTTTGCTATATCGCTGGTGGCCGGACATGAAGGCGGCGCTAACCAACTGGCTTATCGCGTGGCCAACGCAGTGGGCGCGGTACCGGTGATTACCACGGCGACCGAAGCGATGAAACCTTTAGTTATCGGCATTGGCTGCCGCAAGGGCGTGCCCGCCGAGCGGATCGAAGCGGCGGTGCGCCATGCCTTGGGCGAGCGCCCTCTCAGCGAAGTGCGCGAAGTGGCAAGCATAGACCTGAAGGCGGATGAACCCGGCTTGATCGAATTTTGCGCACGGCACGACTTTCCGCTGCGTATTTTTGCGCGCGAAATTATTGCGGCGCGGCCATGGGTCACGCAGCCCTCGGCCTGGGTACAGCAAAACGTGGGACTCGACGGTGTATGCGAACCGTGCGCCTTGATCGCGTGTGCGCGCGGAAAATTAATCGTGCCGAAAATGGCTTTGGATGGGGTGGCCGTGGCGGTGGTGGAAGATAAACAGTGGATGGCAGCATGAAAGGCGTATTGAATTTGGTTTCGGTCGGGCCGGGCTTTAACGATTTGATTGTCCCGCGTGCCGAAGCGGCGTTGCGCGACAGCGACGTGATCGTGGCCTACGATTTATATCTGCGCTGGGTAGCGCCGTGGATCGCGGGCAAGGAAATTCACACTCCGCCGCTCACACAAGAACGCGAGCGAGCTTTGCTCGCGATTGAAAAAGCGCGCAATGGGGCCAAAGTGGCACTCATTTCCAGCGGCGATATCGGCATCTATGCCATGGCCGCACTGGCTTTCGAAGAGATGCGAGACGACGACGAGTACGATGTGAATGTCATCCCTGGTATTACTTCCGCCAATGCCTGCGCTTCCTTGCTGGGTTCGCCGCTGTCGCACGATTTTGCTACTCTCAGCTTGTCCGATCTGCTGTGCCCCTGGGAGTGGATCGAGCAGCGCGGACGGCACATCGCTGAGGCTGATTTGGCCTGCGTCTTGTACAACGTGCAGAGCGCCGGCCGACAGCTCGGTGTGTACCGCATACTGAGCATCATGCTGGAATCCAAGTCGGCGCAAACACTGTGCGGCGTAGTGCGCAACGCCTATCGACCGGGCCAGGAAGTCAGTATTCATCCTCTGGAAGAATTGCCTAAATTGCAATTCGATATGCTTACCACTATCGTCATCGGCAATCGCTTCACGCAGCGCAAACGCGATTTTATTTTCACACCGCGCGGCTATAACGATTGGGGCGCTGCTGAAGCCCAGGCGGCAGAAAATGGCTTGCCTGAAAATGCGCTCTGGGTTTTTTCCGGCACCAGCGACGGCAACGCGTTGGCCAGTGAACTGACGCGGAAGGGTTACCCAGTTGTGATTTCCACCGCAACGGAATACGGCGGCGAAGTGGCCGTAAAAGACTGCCCCGGTATCGCAGTCTGGGCAGGAAGCCGGGGAGTTGCAGCTCGCAAGCAAGCGCTGACTCGCAGCCAGGCGCGGGTGTTAGTGGATGCGACCCATCCTTATGCCAGCCTGATGTCGGAACAATTGATCGGCCTGTCGCGCACCCTCGGTATTCCTTATTTGCGCTATGAACGGCCCAGTGCCCGCGAGGAAAATGCAGGCGAGCTGTGTGCATCGATGGAGCAAGCCGCCGCGCGGGCGATAGCACTCGGCCGGCGGATTTTTTTGGCGACGGGTTCCAAGGATTTGGCAACATTTCTTCAGTCTCCAGGTGCTGCAGAGCGGGAATGGTTTGTCCGTGTCACCCCCGAGCCGGCATTCATGCAGCGGGCAATTGACTTGGGTGTGCCGCGCAGCCATATCTGCGCCATGCAAGGGCCGTTCTCGCAAGAATTCAATACTGCCTTATGGCGCGATTGGCAAATCGATTGCGTTGTGACCAAGGATTCCGGCGATGCCGGTGGTTATGATGCCAAAGTAGCGGCGGCACATGCGCTGGGTATTCCCGTGCTGGTGATTCAACGACCCACGCTGGAATATCCTATCGCCGTCTCGACTTTCGATGCGGTGTTGCAACAGTTGCAAGCGTGGAACATCACAGCATGAATGCCCTAATTCCGGTAACCGTCGTGACGGGTTTTCTCGGCTCCGGTAAAACCACTTTGCTTAGCAGCTTGATCAAAAACCGGCAAACGCGGCGCCTGGCGTTATTGATCAACGAGTTCGGTGAAATTTCCATTGATGGCGCGCTGATCCGAGAAAGCGCTACTGACGACGCACAAGTTCAAATCCAAGATTTTGCGCATGGCCTGATTGCTTATGGCGATGACCAACATTTCATTCCGGCTTTGCAAGCCATCGCTAAGCGGCGCGCCCAAGTCGATCATGTGCTGATCGAAACCTCCGGCCTGGCATTGCCCACGGCGGTCATGGAGATGTTGCAATCTCCGGAACTGGCGCAGAATTTTATTCTGGATGCGACGCTGGCTGTAGTCGATACGCCTTTGCTGTTGTCCGATCAATTCGAGCGCGATCAACATCGTCCACACGCCGCCGTTGCGGACTCGGTGGCAACGCTGTTTGAACGGCAACTCGAATACGCCGATGTGGTGGTGCTGAATAAAATCGACGCCTTGGATGAAAACGATTTGTTGCTGGCCGAAACCCGCGTGCGAAAACGTGCGCCTAAGGTGCGCTTCCTAGAGTTGGCTTACCATGCGCAACTGGATATTCGCTTGGCCTTGGGTCTGCGTTTACACCAGCCGACGTTAGAAGCGCACGCGCACCGTTTTACACCGGTCGCCATGCCTGATCCAGAGGCCGCATTACTCGTGAACCAAGAGCGCCTCAACGGCCATGCGCATTCCGGTTTGGGCGGCCACATCCATGGCATTGCCACCCACAAACATTTTCATGAGCAAGACCCCGGTTGGCTGTCGTTCGTGCTGCGCAGCCAGGAACCGCAGCAGGCAGAGACACTCAAAACCGCACTAATCGAAACCGCCAAAGTGGAACCGATCTTACGGACCAAAGGCTTTATTCGCAGCGCCGATTCAGCGCATGCAATTTTGGTGCAAGGTGTACGCACGCGCGTGGTGATCAGCGCCAGCACAGCAAAAAAAACTTCCCCGGAATCGGAAGTGATTTTTATCGGTTACCACACTAGCCGCACCAAGGTGGCGACGCTTTTATCCGAATTGACTGGCACCCTTTGGAAATAATATGAAAACAGATACTGAAGCGCACAAGCGCAGGACCCAACGCCATAAAGCAGGCTTCGAAAAAAAGAAGGCGGCCGCGCAAAAGGAAAAAGGCTTGCTGATCGTTTACACCGGCACCGGCAAGGGCAAATCCACCGCCGCATTCGGCATGGGCTTGCGGGTGCTCGGGCATGAGATGAAGCTGGGTGTGGTGCAATTCATCAAGGGCGCATTACCCAGCGCAGAGCGCAATGTGCTGGGCAATAATCCGCATTGCGATTTTCATGTGGTCGGCGCCGGTTACACCTGGGATACGCAAGATCGCGCGGCCGATATGGAAACCACGGCCAAGGGCTGGGCGGAAGCGCTCAGGATGATCAACGATCCTGCCTACGACATGGTGATTCTCGATGAGATCAATATCGTGCTCAAGTATCAATATCTCGATTTGGCCGAGGTGCTGGATGTATTTAAAAACCGCCGTGCAATGCTGCACATTGTCGTCACAGGCCGCCATGCGCCGCCGGAACTGATCGAACTGGCCGATCTCGTCAGCGACATTCGTCCGCTAAAACATCCGTATCAGGAACAAGGCATCAAGGCGCAAAAAGGCGTGGAGTACTAGCTTGCCTACGCGTCGTTGCCCCGCGCTGTTTATCAGTGCCCCTGGCTCCAATCACGGCAAAACCACCGTGACCGCCGCGCTCGCCCGTTACCACGTCAATCAAGGCCGCAAAGTCCGGGTGTTTAAAAACGGGCCGGATTTTCTGGATCCGATGATACTGGAGCGCGCTTGCGGCCAGCCGGTGTACCAGCTTGATCTGTGGCTGGCGGGTGAAACCGAATGCCGGCGTTTGCTGTATGACGCCGCGCAAGACGCGGATCTGATTCTGATTGAAGGTGTCATGGGGCTGTTTGATGGCGACCCTTGCAGCGCTGATCTCGCTGAAAAATTAGGCGTGCCGGTGCTGGCCGTGATCGACGCCACGGGTGTCGCGCAAACGCTGGGCGCAATCGCCTATGGACTAGCCAACTTTCGCCCCGGGTTGCCGTTCGCCGGTGTGCTGGCCAATAGCGTCGCCAGTGCGCGCCATGCCGAAATGATCACGCAGGGCATCCCATCAGACATACGTTATTTTGGCGGACTGCCGCGCGACCCCCAATTTGTTTTTCCGGACCGGCATCTCGGTTTGGTGCAGGCAGAAGAGATTATCGATCTCGAATCTCGCGTGACGGCAGCGGCAGCGTCGATTGCTTCGACCGGCTTGGCTGCATTGCCGCAAGCCGTGGAATTTACGCTGCCCGAGTGCGAACCCTTGCCGCAATTGTTATCCGGCATTCGTATCGGTATCGCCCGCGATACGGCATTCTCATTTATTTACGCAGCCAACTTGGATTTGATGCGGGCGCTGGGCGCCACATTGGTTTTCTTTTCGCCGCTCGCGGATGCCGTGTTGCCGGAAGTGGATAGCCTGTATCTCCCCGGCGGTTATCCGGAACTCCATTTGCAAGCGCTACAGAATAACCGGGCGATGCAGGCCGCGTTGCAAACGCACTTTCGACAAGGCAAACCGATTTACGCCGAGTGTGGCGGCATGCTGTATTTGTTTGAATCGCTCACGGATAAAACCGGTCAGCGCGGCGCAATGACGGGTGTTTTGCCCGGCCACGCTTGCATGCAAACGCGCTTGAAGGGCTTGGGCTATCAATCCGCGCCTATGCCGGGCGGTGTATTGCGCAGCCATACTTTCCACCATTCTCAGATTGAAACGCCGCTGGCTCCCATCGCATGGGGTGAGCGCTTGTACCAATCCACCACGGCGGGGGAAGCCATATTCCAAGCTGAGCGCTTAATCGCCAGCTATCTTCACTGCTACTTTCCTTCCAACCCCATTGCCACCGGGCAACTGTTTCTGCCATGAACCGATTCAGCAACGAAGACATCGCCGCAGTGTATAAGGTCATCGCCGAACGGCGCGATATCCGCCATTTCCTCCCGGACCCCATCGCACCGGAACTGCTGGAGCGCCTGCTCAATGCCGCGCATTTCGCCCCCAGCGTGGGCTTCATGCAACCTTGGCGATTTATCCGCATTTCCGATCCAAATCTGCGCACCAGCATCCATAGCCTGGTCGAAGAAGAGCGCATCAACACCGCGCAAGCACTGGATGAACGCGAAGACGAATTCATGCGCCTAAAAGTGGAGGGTGTGCGAGAGTGCGGCGAACTGCTGGTGGTGGCATTGATGGATAGGCGCGAGGAATATATTTTCGGCCGCCGCACTCTGCCGGAAATGGATCTCGCCTCTGTGGCTTGCGCGATTCAAAATATGTGGTTGGCGGCCCGCGCCGAAGGCATTGGCATGGGCTGGGTATCACTCTTCGACCCGGAGCAGTTGCGCCTTTTGCTCGGCATACCCGTAGGCGCCAAGCCGATTGCGATACTGTGCCTGGGTCATGTGGAAGCGTTTTATCCCAAGCCGATGTTAGAGCTTGAAGGCTGGGCGGTGCGGCGCAGTTTGCAAGACTTGGTTTATGAGAATGCTTGGCGCGATAATGCCAATGAACCATCAGAAGCAGATGGATGAGATCCATTGTTTTATGAATTAAGAAAAATCTCTAATCACTATTTTAATTTAAGGAGCAAGGTATGCGAACTAATTTAACGCGTTGGAGTTTGACGCTGATGGTCATGGCTTTTAGCCGCATGGCCCAAGCGCATCCGGGGCATGGCGGTGGCTACTTGGCAGGCTTTACTCATCCGTTTACCGGTCTCGATCATTTGCTCGCCATGCTCGCCGTTGGGGTATGGGCCGCGCAATTGGGTGGGCGCGCGAAGTGGTTAGTGCCTGCGAGTTTTATTGCGTGCATGGCCGTGGCCGCAAGCGTGGGTATGTCCGGTATCGCTTTGCCCATGGTCGAAAGCGGCATCGCGACTTCCGTGCTGTTATTGGGCTTACTGATTGCTTTTTCAGTCAAGGTGCCCGTAGCGCTGAGTGCCAGCATCGTTGGCTTGTTTGCCGTTTTTCATGGTTATGCGCATGGCGCGGAAATACCCCAGCTCAGCACGCCATGGATTTATGGAATCGGTTTTGTATTGTCCACCGCGGCCTTGCATGGCATGGGCCTGCTGCTCGGCCAGGGACTGCATAAACAGGCAATCGGGTTGCGCGCCCTAGGCGCAATAATCGCCGCGAGCGGCGCTTGGATGATGATGGCGATTTAGCGGTTGCGTGGGTTGTGGTGGCGAAGGTATTGTCGCTGGGGGTGGATACCCACGCGCTCCCTAGCCCGCTCACTGATGATGTTTGGCGCGTCCCGCTTGAGCGCAAGTTTAGGTTTCTTCACCGTACCTTGCTTAGCCGTTCGGCCATCCTGGTTTGCCAACCTGGCCCCGTCGCCTTCCAGAGTTCGATCACGTCAGCCGGCAATCGTAGGGAAATCAACTTGCGCGGGTTTGGCGAAAGTGGCCTTCCGCCTTTATTTACTTTCGCGCGAGCGAGCATTTCTTCGGTAAGTTCCGGCAGGTCTTTGTACTCCTCTTTCTTCAGGGTGTGAGCATCGACTTGAGCCATGTCAGACTTTAAGGAGTGGCGCGATGCGGTTTTGTTCGCGTTCATTGGCTTTCCTCATACTGAATACGTGGCGATCCGCGCCACGCGGTGTGTAGCCCACGACGACCATCCGCCCTTCTAACATTCCGTAGCAGATAACTCGCGTTTCGCCGTAGTCCTTTCGCGTATCTTCGACCTCCAAAGTGATGCCCGCAAAGATCAATGCAGCGTCATCAAAATCCAGCCCGCGTTCAGACAATGCCTGGTCGCGCTTGGTTTGCTCGAAAAAAGGGACGCTACCCTTTATAAGAAAATACCGTTCTTGATAGTCTGGGCATGGCAAAAGACTAGCGCTATTAAGCGTAGCGCCCCCTTTTTCTATTTTATTCGTTGGGCTCTTGATGAGCGAGATGCTCTGCACACCTACGCTGGATGCAGTTCTTCGCGGATCACCCGGCGTAGCGTGGATTCAATCTGCTCGCCCGTCATGGCTTGGTGAAGTGCCTGATTGATGAGTGTCTGGTAACCACGCGCTCCGGCTTTGGCCTTAAAAAAAGCAATGACTGAACCGTCCAGCATGATCGAGACACGCTGCTTGCCGAGTTGGGTATTTAATGCCGTGGAAAATTCTTCGCGGCTGACATCTTTCAAACCCACCCGCAGGCGGGGGGGCTTAGAGGTAGTGGGAGAGGGTGTCGATTTCATGGGGTTCGGCCTTTCGCATGGGAATAACGTGAATTTCATTTTCTGTTTCGGTATGGCTAATCGTCACAATGGTGGTTCCTAAAAATCCGATGGTATTGAAACGCTGTTCGCCGTAGTAATCGCGCGAATCTTCTACCGTGATCGTCGGGCCGTTGAATACCTGTTCGGACTTGGCAAAATCAAAGCCGTGTTTTTTTAAATTGGTCGTGCGCTTGAATTCCCGCCACGTGAATTTCATGATTCAAATTATACATACGATAATATATATTACAAGGCGTTTGATAAATCTGGGTGGAGCCTTAACGTTCAAATTGAGGCGTGGCGCGCTGTTGCGCCGTCGCTCTCGAATGCGGGGTTAGGTTTTTAATGCGAGCCTTATATCTTCAAATTCCGCTAGATTATGTATGCGTTACGGGCATGTCAGCCTGAAGAGCCTTGAGGTCGAATGTGAAGCCTGTGGGCCAGCGTGCGGCGGCATGCCCGATTCTTTATCAACCCGAACAGTTGTCTG
>JANYAU010000167.1 GCA_025361165.1 Betaproteobacteria bacterium
ATCGGCGTGTGCGCTTCGAGGGGAGTGGCGGGCAGGTTTTGGTCCATATTCAGCGCATGCAACAGGCATGCAGGTAGATTAAATCTTGGGAACTTGAATCATGAAATTTTCATGTCTGAAGTCGTTGAAGAATTACGGCAACAGAATCATGAACGGCGGGTATTTTTCCCTGGACTACGTTCCACACAACTTCCACATCCAGACCAAAATAGTGATGGGCAATGACATCGCGGAATTTAGCAGCCATCGTCCATTCAATATCAGGCATCATCGCTTTTATCGTATCGGGTAATTGCTTGGCTGCTTCCCCGATGACTTCAAGGTTCCGGATAACGGCATCGAAAACCTGCTCGTTCTGGTTGAAAGTCTCGAAATCCATCCCTTGCGTATAACGCTGAATTTTGGCGCAACTCTCTACAATATCTTCGAGATAAAAAGAGCTATCACGCGGCATTGATCAAATCTTTCTCGATCAAAGGGCGCATACGTGGCCGAATGGATGGGGGCGTCACTAAATCAACATTCGTATGAAACAGTTCTTCGAGATAAATCTTTAAGCCCATATAGCCATCGAAGGTCGCCGGGCCTTCGAACTCGACCAGCACATCCACATCGCTATCCGGGCGCGCCTCATCGCGCGCCGTTGAGCCGAAGATGGCCAAGCGCTTAATCTTGAAGCGACGAACCATCTCATCGCGATGTGTGGCGAGCGAATCCAACGCTTCCTGTTTTTTCATGGCGGGCCCCTTGGTCTGATAATAACAGCATTTTTACAGCTATCTCATGCCTGCGCTATTTTGCCGGAATGGGCGATAGGATTCCAGCCTCGCTTATGGTGCGCGAATCACAAACAGTTTTGGCCAGTTTTTGCCAGTGACGATAAGGACGTTTTGGAGCGGATCGTAAGCAATGCCGTTGAGCACGGCGTTTGCCGAGAGCCGCTGGGAATCAGCAAGCAGGCCCGATAAATCGAGCCAGCCGATGACTTGCCCGGTTGCGGGCGAGATGCGCGCGATGCGGTCGGTCTCGAACACATTGGCGAGAATTTCACCGCGCACGTATTCCAATTCATTCAGTTGATCGATAGCGCGATCGCCGTCATGCACTTCGATGCTGCGGATTTCTTTTAAAGTCGCCGGGTCGAGAAAACGCAACTGCGCAGACCCATCACTCGCGATCAGGTGCCGGCCATCATAGGTCAAACCCCATCCCTCCCACGCATAAGGCAGCGTGCGTTTCAGACGTAAGCTGATTTTATCGTAGACGAAAGCTCGGTGATTTTTCCAAGTGAGCTGAATGATTTCGCTACCCACCAGCGCGATGCCTTCGCCGAACATCTGCGGCGGCAGCCTGTGTCGATGCAGCACATGTCCAGTCCCGAGTTCACGCACCGTCAATGCCGACAACCCCACAGTGCCGGTGCTCTCATAAAGCATCCCGCCGTCCCACAACAGCCCCTCGGTGTATGCGGCGGTATCGTGCGGATAGCTGCGGCTTACCTGGGGTATCGCAATGGGCGCGCTGGAATCGGCCAGTGCCGCATACGCTGCAAACAACGCCAGTAGCGCAACGATGAAGCGAATAAAAAGCATGCTCACTCCCGCACCGGGCGTTTGCTCAGTTTGCGTTGCAGCGTGCGCCGATGCATTTTAAGCGAGCGTGCGGTGGCGGAAATATTGCCGTCGTGCTCCGCCAATACCTTTTGGATATGTTCCCACTCCATGCGGCCGACGGAAAGCGGGCCGCTGATCAAGGGTAGATGGGGATCGCCTTCGGTGCGCATCAGCGCAGCGATGATTTCATCCGCATCGGCAGGCTTGGGCAAGTAATGCGTGGCGCCGAGTTTGATCGCCTCCACCGCCGTCGCGATGCTGGCGTAGCCGGTGAACATGACGATGCTGGTTTCAGCATCCAACTCTTTTAATCGCTGCACCAGCACCAAGCCGGAGGGGCCGGGCATTTTGAGATCGATCACCGCATATTCCGGGGGATTGGCTAGCGCCAGTTCGGTCGCCGACGCCACATCATGCGCCACGCTCACCGCGAAACCGCGCTTTTCCAATGCACACGCCAGCACTTGGCAAAACGTGGCATCGTCGTCCACCAACAATAAACTGGCGCGATCCTGATCCAGTCTCATGCCGCTGGCCGCAAGGCATGCAAAGGCAGGTTGACGCGCACGCATGCGCCGCCACCTTCGCGGTTAAATAAATTCACCTCTCCGCCATAGCGTTCGATGCTGGCATTGGCGAGAAACAGGCCGATACCTAGCCCGCGTGGACCCTTGGTAGTGAAAAAAGCTTGGCCGGCGCGCTGAGCCATGTCCGCGCTGATACCCGGGCCGCGATCGCGAATCTCGATAGTGAGTTGGGCCTCGGTCCAACTCCCCTCCAATTCAATACCCATGGGCGAAACATCCGCCGCGTTGTTGAGCAAGTTGAGCAGTGCTTGCTCCAAGGTACGTTCGGCCGCGATCACCGGCGCCGGCTGTGTGCCGGCATAACGCGTGTCGAGCACAATCTGCGGCCGCAGCAATTGCCAGCGCTCAACAAGTTGCCGCAAATAGTGCTCGCAGGAAACTCCCACCATCGGCCCCGCGCGTGCTTCGCCCGCGGATGCGGTCAGGCGCGTGAGAATATCTTTGCACGCTTCGGTTTGGGTACGCAGCAAGCGCACATCTTGCGCCAACGCGGGATCGGCCATGTGGTCGCGTTCCAGTTCATGCGCGATCACCGCCATAGTCGCCAGCGGCGTGCTCAACTCGTGCGCCGCCCCGGCGGCCAGCATACCGAGCGCGATCAATTGTTCGTTGCGCAGCGCGGCTTCACGCGCCTGCGCAAGCTGTCGATCCCGCTCCCGTAAGGAGTGCGCCATGCGCGCGACAAACCAAGCGATCAACCCCGCGCTGACGGCAAAATTGAACCACATGCCCAGCACATGCAAACCGAAATCAGCTTGGCCGCCATGCGCCGCATGCTCACCGCCTAAACCGGGCGGCAATAAAGTAGTGAGCCAACCGAAACTGCCGGCTTCGTGCGGCAAGGGTATGTACGTGAACAGCAACACCGAATAGCACGCCAGCGTCACCCCCACCAAGGTCCAGGTATAGCGCACGGGCAACATCGCGGCGGCAATGGAAAGTGGCAGTAAATACAAGGTCACGAAGGGATTGGTCGAGCCGCCCGAGAAGTAGAGCAAGGCAGTCAGCACCCCGATATCGAGCACGAGGTGCGCCATCAATTCGGCATCCGTCACCGGCCACGGTTTGTGCAGCCGCCACCACGTCCACAAATTCACGCAGGCCAGCCCCGCCGAGAGCGTGAACAAGATCGCCGTGGGCAAAGCCAAGCCGATGCCATAAGCGGCAACCGCGGTGGCCCCTATCTGCCCCGCTACTTCTATCGTACGCAACACGACCAGACGGCGCAGATTGCGCAGTTGCGTGGAAACCAGCGTGATCACAACCATCGGTACTCGTTTCAAAAAATCTCATTGTAGCGGGCTGCAGCCAGGAAACGGGGGAAGTCTCCTGCGACATTGTGTCGCATTCCGGCGTATCGCGCCTTCCCCTAGTATTCGTCCTTCACTAGGAGAGGCAACATGCACGACACCACCACAAAATACGCCGCAGCCGCCATCGCGGCCGGCATTGCAGTACTCGCCAGCAATCCCGCCGTATCCTCATGCGGCTCGTCCTTCTGCTCCGCGAATACGAGTTGGGACACGCAAGGGCTGGCGAGCGACGAGGGCTTGCGTATCGACTTGCGCTATTCCTATTCCAAGGCCAATCAGTTGCGCGCCGGGTCGTCGAAAATCACACCGCTTGCGCCAAGTAGCAGCGATACGGAGATCGAAGACAAGCGCACTATCAATCAGGTAGTCAATTTTGATGCTGATTACGCGATCAATTCGAGTTGGAATATTGCGCTGGGCGTGCCGCTGGTAATGCGCGACCATACCCATACCTTCGATTCATCGGTCAGCGGCCCGTTCACGCAACAAGCGGCGTTCACGACATTGGGCGATGTCCGCGTGGTCGGAAAATATAAATTCGATATGGGAAGCATGTTGTCGGGCAGCGGCATTCGTTTCGGATTGAAACTGCCTACCGGCGCCATCAACAAAACCATGACGCCGCCCGATCCCGCCAATCCCACCACACCCTATGCCCTGGAGCGTTCCAGCCAGCCGGGAACCGGCAGCACGGACGCGATTCTCGGCGCCTACTATTTTCGCAATCTGCCGGGCGCCCATTGGGGCTGGTTTGCCAGCGGACAGGCGCAGTCTGCGATTACCATTCGCGATCACTACCGGCCGGGGAGAGAACTGACTTTTGATTTAGGGGCGCATTACGTGATTAGCCCCGCGCTGAATGGGCTATTGCAGTTTAACGCGCAGTACCGGCAGCGCGACAGCGGAAGCAATGCGAATGTTGCATCAGGCGGGTACACACTGAGCGTGAGTCCCGGTCTCAGCTACGCGCTCACACCACAAACGCAAGTGTATGGCGTGCTGCAAATCGCCCTGAGGCAATACGTCAACACCGATCCTGCCGATCCCGCATCAGGACAGTTGACCGCGCCCTGGTCGCTTGTCCTGGGGGTCAGCCACCGATTTTAAAAGCGCCGCTCCAGCGCTGTTTTACTCAAATGGCTAGCCGGCGCTCTTTTCGCGCATGATCCACCGCGAAATGATCAGCCCCGGACAAAATCCGGTGACTGCCGCAAAGAGGAGAAACACCGCCGGGATGTAAAGCAGCCAATGCACGACATTAAATCCGGTGAGGGCGATCCCACCCCAAATCACGGAACCCACCACGAGCAAAAACAAACGCACCGAAGCACTGGCTTTGAAAAATTTCATGGTAAATCTCCTCATAGAGTGGAATAAACGATCAGAGCCAGCGTCGCACACGCGAGATGTATTCCCGGTATGCATCGCCGAACTTCGCTTGCAAATGCACTTCTTCATAGGCGATGACAAAGTAACGCATCAGCGCCCATACCAGGGGTAGGAACAACAGCGGCCAAAGCGTTTGCAGCAACAACGTTACCCCAGCATAGACCAGCCAATCGGAAACATAAATGGGATTGCGCGAATAGCGGAACGGGCCGCCGGTGACCAGCGTACTCGCTGCTTTGTACGGATTCACCGTGGTCTGGTGGCCCCAGATCGCGCTCAAAGCCCAAGCAAACCCCGCCAAGCCCAAGGCGATTAACACCCAAGCTGCGACGTGCCCGGCACGGCCTAAGTCCAAAGGCCATGGCCATTGGGTATTGAGCCACCATGCTGCGAATAAAATCACCGCGTAGATGAGCGGCGGCGGTAATAGCGTGGCGGGACGAGCAGCAGGATCGACCATCGTCTCTCCTTACGGCGCAAGCGTTCTCAGCCGCTCCGTCATATGCGGCTGAATGACTTGCAACAACTGCGAAAATATTTTGGGGTTGCCGCCGATGACATTGCCGGTGGCCATATAATTTTCCCCGCCGTCGAAATCGGCCACGAGCCCGCCCGATTCTTGAATCAGCAGCACGCCGGCGGCCATGTCCCATTGCTTGAGCCCCGCTTCCCAAAAACCGTCGTAGCGTCCGGCGGCGACGTAGGCGAGATCAAGTGAAGCGGCGCCAGGACGGCGTAAGCCCGCGGTCTTAGGCATCAGCTCCTGGAACATCTTCATATACGCTTCCATAAAAGAAAAATCGCTGTACGGAAAACCGGTGCCGATCAACGCATCTTCCAAACGCGTTTGCTTGCTCACACGCAGCCGCCGGTCGTTGAGATAGGCGCCGCGTCCGCGCGTGGCGGTATAGAGTTCATTGCGCGTCGGATCGAAAATCACGGCTTGGCTCAGTACGCCTTTATGTTGCAAACCTATCGATACTGCAAATTGTGGAAAGCCATGGAGGAAGTTGGTGGTGCCGTCGAGCGGGTCGATGATCCACACATACTCCGACTCGCCTTGGGCGCCGCCCTCTTCTGCTAGAATCGCGTGGTCGGGATAAGCCTCCAACAGGGTTTCGACGATGGCCTGTTCGGCCATCTTATCCACTTCGCTCACGTAGTCGTGCTCGCCTTTACGTTGCACGGTGAGCAAATCCAAATTTTGTGTTGCGCGGTTGATGATGGAACCGGCACGGCGTGCGGCCTTCACCGCAATATTGAGCATCGGGTGCATGTAAACCTTCGAAGATGATTAAAGAACGAAACCGCTATTTTAAATGAAAAACGACCACAGCCTATTATCCAATATCCGCATCGTGCTGGATCACACCAGCCACCCCGGCAATATCGGTTCCGCCGCACGCGCGATGAAAACCATGGGGCTGAGCCGGCTGCACCTCGTGGAACCGCGCCGCTTTCCGCACGCAGAAGCCGATGCCCTGGCCTGCGATGCGCGGGATGTGCTGGGCGAAGCCCAAGTCCACACAACGCTGGATGAGGCACTACGCGGCTGTGTGTTCGCAGCGGGCTTGAGCGCGCGCCGACGCGATTTGGCGCATCCCTGTATGGACGTGCGCGAAGCGGCGCAACGCTTAGTCGAAATCGCCACGACGCAGGAAGTTGCGCTGGTGTTCGGCAATGAAGCTTATGGCCTCTCGAACGAGGAACTCAGCAAATGCCAGCTCATGATTTCCATTCCCACCGATAGCGCTTATACCTCGCTGAACGTCGCCAGCGCAGTGCAGATCATGGCGTATGAGTTACGCATGGCGGTGCTGACGGAATCCGGCGCTGCGTCAGACACGCCGAAATTTGCGCGGCTGGAAGACATCGAATTTTTTTACCAACGGCTGGAAGAAACGCTGATACGCATACAATTTCTCGACCCCGATCACCCGAAGCGCCTCATGCCGCGAATCCGCCGTATGTTTGCCCGCACCCAGTTGGAGAAAGAAGAGTTAAGCATCCTAATGGGGATACTTAAGCAGATAAATTTACACGCTAAACACAAAGTTGACTAAATCAGTCAACTTAAATAAAATCAGATTCTGAACGAGGGGATTTTTAAATGTTTAAGCATCTGCGTGAAGATATAGCGGTCGTTTTTGAGCGCGACCCGGCGGCGCGCTCCACGTTCGAGATCCTCACCACCTACCCTGGCGTGCATGCGCTCATCTTCCATCGCCTATCCCATTGGCTATGGCGGCATGGCATGCGCTGGCTAGCGCGCTTTACTTCCCATTTCGCACGTTGGATCACCGGCATCGAAATTCATCCGGGCGCGACTATCGGCCGCCGCGTGTTCATCGACCACGGCATGGGTGTGGTAGTGGGCGAAACCGCGGTAATCGGCGACGATTGCACCTTGTATCACGGCGTTACTCTCGGCGGCACCTCGTGGAATAAAGGTAAGCGCCACCCCACCTTAGGAAAAGGCGTGGTCATCGGCGCGGGCGCAAAAATCCTGGGGCCGATTTTGATCGGCGAAGGCGCCAAAGTCGGCTCCAACGCAGTGGTGGTGAAAGACATTCCGCCCGGCGCCACGGCCATCGGCATCCCGGCGCGCATACTCGCCACTGAACAAGCTAAAAAACGCGCTGAAACTGCTGAGAAGATGGGCTTTTCCGCTTATGCCATCAGCCAGGATATGAACGATCCCATAGTGCAGGCTATCCACGCCATACTCGACCACGAAGCCGCGAATGATCAACGTATGCAACTGATTTTGCAGGCCTTGCAGAAGCTAGGTATAGACATAAACTCGGTTTCGGTCGCCGAAGAGAAATTTGATGTGAATTACCTGAACAAAATAGTTGACTAAATTAGTAGGGAACACTACACTTTCTTCATCCAATTAAGTTCGCTGAACAGGGGATAGACCATGAGACTGACCACGAAAGGACGCTTTGCCGTAACAGCCATGCTGGATCTGGCCCTGCGCAGCGGAAATGGCCCCGTGACCTTAGCAGGCATCAGCGACCGGCAGAAAATTTCCCTCTCCTATCTCGAGCAATTGTTCGGCAAATTGCGCCGGAATGCTCTGGTCGAGAGCGTACGCGGCCCGGGCGGCGGCTATTGCTTGGCCAAGGATACAAGCGTCATGTCGATAGCCGACATCATCCGCGCCGTGGATGAGCCTATCGACGCCACCCAATGCGGCGGCAAGGAAAATTGCCTGGACGATCACCGCTGTATGACGCACCAATTGTGGAGCGACCTTAACCGCCACATCTACGAATATCTGGATGCGGTGAAGCTTTCCGACTTGGTCGCGACCCAACGCGAGCAAGCTAGCACCGTCTCGGTGGTAAAAGATCAACGCGTAATGGACAAACGTGCACCCAAAGCTGCGGCAGCTTAGTTCTTCCCAAGCAGCAGCGTAGTTTTTAAAGGATAGTAGTAATGGTAAAGACCCCGATTTATCTCGATTATTCCGCCACCACGCCGGTCGACCCGCGCGTGGCGCAAAAGATGATTCCCTTTTTGACCGAACATTTCGGCAACCCGGCCTCGCGCTCGCATCCCTTCGGCTGGGAAGCGGAAAAAGCCGTGGAAGATGCACGCGAACAAGTCGCTCAATTGGTGAATGCCGACCCCAAAGAAATCATCTGGACTTCCGGCGCGACCGAGTCCAACAACCTGGCGATCAAAGGTGCGGCGCAGTTTTACAAGGGCAAGGGCAAGCATTTGGTCACGGTGAAAACCGAGCACAAGGCAGTGCTCGATACCTGCCGCGAGCTGGAGCGCCAAGGCTTCGAAGTCACTTATTTACCGGTGAATAGCGACGGCCTGCTGGATATCGAACAATTCAAAGCGGCGCTGCGCCCCGATACCATTCTGGCTTCGGTAATGTATGTGAACAACGAAATCGGCGTGATTCAAGACATCCCCGCGCTGGGCGAAATTTGCCGCGAAAAAGGCATTATTTTCCATGTCGATGCGGCGCAGGCCACAGGCAAAGTAGTGATTGATTTGCAAAAATTGAAAGTCGATTTGATGTCGTTCTCCGCACACAAGACCTACGGCCCGAAAGGTGTCGGCGCGCTGTATGTGCGACGCAAGCCGCGCATCCGTTTGGAAGCGCAAATGCACGGCGGCGGCCACGAACGCGGCATGCGTTCCGGCACGCTCGCGCCACACCAATGCGTCGGCATGGGCGAGGCGTTCCACATTGCGCGCGAGGAAATGGCCACTGAAAACGAGCGTGTCCGCATGCTGCGCGACAAGCTCTTAAAGGGCTTCCAAGATATGGAAGAAGTGTATGTGAACGGCGATATGGACAACCGGGTGCCGCACAACCTGAATATCAGCTTCAACTTCGTCGAAGGCGAATCGCTCATCATGGCGATTAAAGAGGTCGCGGTTTCCAGCGGCTCGGCCTGTACCTCCGCCAGCCTGGAGCCGTCTTATGTACTGAAGACTTTGGGCCGTTCGGATGAGTTGGCGCATAGCTCGATTCGTTTTACTATTGGCCGCTTTACCACTGAGGAAGAGATTGCCTACACCATCGATTTGCTGAAAAGCAAAATCGCCAAGCTACGCGAGTTGTCGCCGCTTTGGGAGATGTACCAGGATGGCATCGATATCAATTCCATTCAATGGGCAGCGCACTAACCTTAGTTATTAATTAATAGCAGGAGAAGATCATGGCATACAGCGATAAAGTTTTAGACCATTACGAAAACCCCCGCAACGTCGGTTCCTTCGGTAAAGAAGATGACGACGTCGGCACCGGCATGGTGGGTGCGCCCGCCTGCGGCGACGTGATGAAGTTGCAAATCAAAGTCGGTAAAGACGGCCTGATCGAAGACGCCAAGTTCAAAACCTATGGCTGCGGCTCGGCGATAGCCTCCAGTTCGCTAGTGACAGAATGGGTGAAAGGTAAGACGCTCGATCAAGCACTGTCGATCAAGAATACCCACATCGCGGAAGAATTGGCGTTGCCGCCGGTAAAAATTCACTGCTCTATTTTGGCGGAAGACGCGATCAAAGCCGCCGTGGAAGATTACAAGCAAAAACACTTGGGCGCCGCCGCCACGGCAGCAAAGTAAGGCACGAGGCGAGCTATGGCAATTACCCTGACCCAACAAGCGGCCAAGCATGTGCAGAACTATATCGCTAAGCGCGGCAAAGGCGTCGGCCTGCGCTTGGCTGTGCGCACGACCGGCTGCTCCGGCTTAGCCTATGTGCTGGAGTTCGCTGACGAGGCGCAAGAAAGTGACGCCGCCTTTGAAAGCCACGGCGTCAAGGTCTTCGTCGATCCTAAGAGCTTGGCGTATATCGATGGCACCGAACTCGACTATGCGCGCGAAGGACTAAACGAAGGCTTCAAATTCAACAACCCCAATGTCAAGGATGCCTGCGGCTGCGGGGAAAGTTTTAACGTCTAAACCGGGCCCGGCGATTAGCCTACGTTCGTGATCGACTTTTCCAAAAACCATTTCGCCCTGTTCGGTCTGGAACCCGCATTCCAGATCAATCTGGCGCGCGTGGAACAAAGCTACCGCGACATTCAAGCGCAAGTGCATCCGGATAAATTTAGCCACGCCAGCCCCGCGGAGCGCCGTCTCTCCATGCAATGGTCCACACATGTGAACGAGGCTTACCAAACACTCAAACAGCCGATCAACCGTGCGCGTTATTTGCTGCAATTACATGGCGTGGATACCCAAGAAGAAACCAACACCGCCATGCCGGCCGCCTTTCTGATGGAACAAATGGAATGGCGCGAGGCGATCGGCGAGGCAAAAGACGCCGCTGACGCGATCGAACTCGATCATCTCGGCGGCAAGCTGCGCAAGGCCATGCATCAATTGCAAGAAGATCTGGCCCAACACTTGGATCAACAACACGATTTCGCGAGCGCGGCGGAGATTGTGCGCAAGCTGCGCTTCTTCGATAAACTGCGCGAAGAAATCAACGACGCTTTGGAAACTTTGGAGGCCTGATGGCACTGCTGCAAATCGCCGAACCGGGCATGAGCGCCGCTCCACACCAACACCGTCTAGCGGTAGGCATCGATCTGGGCACAACCAACTCGCTGGTCGCCACGGTGCGCAGTGGCATGAGCGTGGTGCTGAGCGACGAAAATGGCCGCCCGCTGCTCCCTTCCATCGTCCGCTATTCCCCAAATGGTGAGATTGAAACGGGCTATGCCGCGCAAGCGCATCAATGTGCCGACCCGCAAAATACCGTGATCTCCGTCAAACGTTTCATGGGGCGCGGTTTGAAAGACATCCCGCACGCGCATGAGATGCCCTACAAATTTATCGAAGCGCCGGGTATGGTGCAGTTCAAAACCGCCGCCGGCATAAAAAGTCCGGTAGAAGTGTCGTCCGACATTCTGAAAACGCTGCGCACGCGCGCGGAAAAAGCACTCGGCGGGGAGTTAGTCGGCGCCGTCATTACCGTACCCGCGTATTTCGACGATGCGCAGCGCCAAGCCACTAAAGACGCGGCACGGCTAGCTGGCCTGAATGTGTTGCGGCTACTCAACGAGCCCACCGCCGCCGCTGTGGCGTATGGCCTGGACAACGCCTCTGAAGGCATTTACGCCGTGTACGATTTGGGTGGCGGCACCTTTGATATTTCCATCCTGCGCTTGCAAAAAGGCGTGTTCGAAGTACTCGCCACCAACGGCGATTCGTCGCTGGGTGGTGACGATTTCGACCGCCGCGTTTTTTGCTGGGTGTTGGAACAAGCCACCCTAACACCGCTCAATGCGAACGACACACGGCTCTTGATGGCTAAAGCGCGTGAAGTGAAAGAAGAACTGACCTACCATCCCGAGGTGCGCTTCACCAGCATGCTCTCGACGGGCGAGATGGTGGATTTGAAAATCACCAGCGTCATTCTCGCCGAGATCACGCACAGCCTGGTCCAAAAAACCTTGGCGCCGACGCGCAAAGCGCTACGTGACGCAGGACTGAGTGCCGAAAATATCAAAGGGGTGGTGATGGTGGGTGGGGCCACGCGCATGCCGCACATACAGCAAGCGGTGGCAGCGTTCTTCAAGCAAGAGCCGCTGACCAATCTCGATCCGGACAAAGTCGTCGCGCTCGGCGCGGCGATTCAAGCCAATGTGCTGGCGGGCAATAAGAGCGACGATGAAATGCTATTGCTGGATGTGATTCCGCTTTCGCTCGGCATCGAGACGATGGGTGGCCTGGTAGAAAAAGTGATTCCGCGCAACGCCACCATCCCCACCGCGCGCGGCCAAGATTTCACCACCTACAAAGACGGCCAGACCGCGATGAGCTTCCACGTGGTGCAAGGTGAGCGCGAATTGATCTCCGACTGCCGTTCGCTGGCGCGTTTTGAATTGCGCGGTATCCCACCTATGGTGGCGGGCGCAGCGCGCATCCGCCTCACCTTCCAAGTCGATGCCGACGGCTTGCTCTCGGTTTCGGCGCGCGAGCAAACCAGCGGCGTCGAAGCGGCCATTACCGTCAAACCGTCTTATGGTTTGAGCGACGACCAAATCACGGATATGCTCGCCGCCTCGCGCGACTATGCCAGCGCGGACATGCTGGCGCGCGCCCTGAAAGAACAGCAAGTGGAAGCGAACGCCATTCTCGCCGCCGTGGCCGCCGCAATCGAAGCCGACGGTGCGCTGCTCACACCTGAAGAAAGCGCAGCCATTGCAGCCAGCCAAAGCACCTTACTGAAAACCTTGGCAGGCATTGACCACCGCGCCCTTAAGGCAGCGGTTGAAGGCTTGAATCACGTCACAGAATCTTTCGCCGCGCGGCGTATGGATAACTCGATCAAAAAAGCACTGACTGGGCAAAAGCTCGCCGACATCGCCTCCTGATTTTTACCCGGCCCGCGCCTCCCTATAATCCATAACAGGCTATTCTCAGACCTATGCCCCAGCTCATCGTCCTACCCCATATCGAACTCTGTCCCGAAGGCGCTGCCATTGAAGCCACCAGCGGCACGACTATTTGCGACACGCTGCTGGCGAACGGCATCGAGATCGAGCATGCCTGCGAGAAATCCTGCGCTTGCACCACTTGCCATGTCATCGTGCGCGAGGGGCTAGAATCGCTGACGGAAGCCGAGGAAAAGGAAGAAGACTTATTGGACAAAGCCTGGGGCCTAGAACCCAACTCACGCTTATCGTGCCAAGCAGTCATCATGAGCCAGGATTTGGTGATCGAAATTCCGAAGTACAGTATTAACATGGTCAAAGAAGGACACTAATTATGAAGTGGACGGACATCCGCGAAATCGCCATCCAGCTTGCAGAAGCACACCCCGATGTGGACCCGCAATATGTGCGCTTCACCGACTTACACCGCTGGGTAACGGAGCTGGAGGACTTTGATGATGAGCCAGACCACTCGGGCGAGAAAATTTTGGAAGCGATTCAAATGACCTGGATCGATGAAGCGAACTAATCCGTCTAAGTCGCTGTTTTTGGAATAAGTTAGCTCCCCGCCCCTAGCTTCAGGCCACAATCTATAGACTTTTAACGCCATACTTCCCCCCATATCTTGTGTTTTACCCCGAACGGGTGCAAACTGTGTTTCCGGTGGGGGTATAGATGGCGGAAGACTCCGATTTAGAAAAAACAGAACCGGCCACGGGCAAGCGCATACAACGCGCACGCGAGGATGGCAAGGTCGTCCAATCGCGCGAATTGTCGACCTTCATCGAGTTGATGGCTGCGGTGCTCATCTTAATGATGTTGGGCAGTTTCTATTTGGAGAAGCTGCTGGGGGTGATGCGGCACGGCATTACACTGGATCGTGCCACCGCATTTGACACCACTTTAATGATGACGCGCTTTATGCAGGAGTCGGTCGAAATCCTGCTCGCTTTTTTGCCCCTACTCGGTCTGCTGGTGGTCGCTACGCTCGCGGGCCCGCTGCTTCTTGCAGGCTGGAATTTCTCGTGGAAACCGCTCACGCCTGACTTCGCCAAGTTCAATCCAATTACCGGTTTAAAACGTATTTTTTCCATAAATGGCGTCGTTGAGCTGTTTAAGTCAACTGCCAAAGCCACCCTCATCGGCGGCATCGCCGTGTGGGTGATTTGGCGTTATAAGGATGAGTTGTTCGCTCTCGCTACCGAATCGCTCGGCGCCAGTATTTCGCACTTGAGCCATTTATTGTTCACCACCTCCTTGTTTATCGTCAGCTCCTTAATGTTGCTGGTCGTCATTGATGTGCCCTTTCAGCTTTGGCAATACGCGAAAAATTTGCGCATGACCAAAGAAGAAGTGAAGCAAGAAGCGAAAGAGATGGAAGGCGATCCGCAAATCAAAGCGCGCGTTCGCGCCGCACAACGTGCCGCGGCACGCAAGCGCATGATGGCGGCTGTGCCGAAGGCGGATGTAATCGTCACCAACCCGACCCATTATGCCGTCGCGCTGAAATATGAAGAAGGCCGCATGGGCGCACCGCGCGTAGTGGCCAAAGGCGTAGGCCTCCTGGCAGAACGCATTCTAGAACTCGCGCGCGAACATACCGTGCCGGTACTGCAAGCGCCGCCGCTGGCGCGCGCCTTATACCGCCACGCCGAAATCGGGGACGAAATTCCGCAACGCCTGTACACCGCTGTGGCCGAAGTGCTCGCCTATGTCTACCAATTGCGCAACGCGACTTATGCCAGCGCCACGCCGGAAGCACCGCGTTCTCTGCCGGTGCCAGAAGACATGGATATCCCTGAAATGGAGCGTGCATAGATGAACGCGCGCGTCGATTCCGCGGGCTTCTTCGCCAATTGGGATCTAAAACGCCTGGCCGGGCCGATTCTCGTGGTCATGATCCTGGCCATGATGATTCTCCCGCTGCCGCCGTTCCTGCTCGACCTGCTGTTCACCTTCAATATCGCGGTAGCGATGATCGTCTTGCTGATCAGCTTGTATCTCAGCAAGCCGCTCGACTTCGCGGTATTCCCCACGGTGCTGCTGCTCACCACCCTGCTACGCTTGGCGCTCAACGTCGCTTCGACTCGGGTCGTGCTGCTGGAGGGCCACACCGGCCCCGACGCGGCGGGCAAGGTGATTGAGGCGTTCGGCCATTTCCTGGTCGGTGGCAACTACGCAGTCGGCATTGTGGTATTCGCGATACTGGTGCTCATCAATTTCGTGGTGATCACCAAGGGTGCGGGCCGCATCGCGGAAGTGGCCGCGCGTTTCACTTTGGACGCGATGCCAGGCAAGCAGATGGCGATCGACGCCGACCTCAATACCGGCCTTATCGGCGAAGACGAAGCGCGCAAGCGCCGCGCCGTGATCGCGCTCGAAGCCGAGTTTTACGGCGCAATGGACGGCGCCAGCAAATTCGTGCGCGGCGATGCTGTAGCCGGCATTATGATCATGCTCATCAACATCGTCGGCGGTCTCGCGATCGGCGTATTGCAACACGACCTAACCCTCTCGCAAGCACTCAGCAACTATACCTTGCTAACCATCGGCGATGGCTTGGTGGCGCAGATTCCGGCGCTGGTGATCTCCACCGCCGCCGGCATCGTGGTCTCGCGCGTCTCGGCCGATCAAGATATCGGTCAGCAAATCGTCGAACAAATGTTCATGAACCCGCAGGTGCTGTATATCACCGCGGCGATTCTTGGCTTGATGGGCATCATTCCCGGCATGCCGCATTTCGCGTTTCTACTGCTGGCTGGCGGACTCGTGTGGATCGCCAACAACATCGCGAAAAACCAGCGCGCGGCTAAGACCGTCACTGAACAAACACCGCCGCCTACACCGCCCGAGCAATTGGATGTGAGTTGGGACGATGTGGGACGCGTTGATACGCTCGGGCTTGAAGTCGGCTACCGCCTGATTCCCTTGGTGGACCGCATGCAAGACGGAGAACTACTACGGCGCATACGCGGCATCCGCAAAAAATTCGCGCAGGATATGGGCTTTCTAGTTGCACCGGTGCATATCCGCGATAACTTGGAGCTGCGCCCGAACGGTTATCGCATCACCGTCAAAGGCGTGGAAATGGGACGCGGCGAATCGCAAGCCGGACAGTTCCTTGCCATCAATCCCGGACGTGTGCTGGGCCAATTGCCGGGCACGCCGACCAAAGATCCGACCTTCGGTTTACCCGCAGTATGGATCGATGCGAGTCTACGCGAGCAGGCCCAGACCTATGGCTATACGGTCGTCGATGCCGGCACGGTGGTCGCCACCCATTTGTCGCAAATCTTGCAAGCCCACGCCGCCGATTTGCTGGGGCGCGAGGAGGTGCAGCAATTACTCGATCACATCGGTAAAGAAGCGCCCAAGCTGATTGAAGATTTGGTGCCGGCTATTTTGCCGTTGGGCACCCTGCAACGCGTATTGCAGGGCTTGCTGGAAGAGGGCGTGCCGATTCGCGACATGCGCTCCATTCTCGAAGTGCTGACAGAACACGGCGTGCGCACGAAGAACATCGACGAGCTCACCGCCGCAGCGCGGGTCGGGCTCGGCCGCGCCATTATCCAGGACATCTACCAAAACGCCGTCGAACTGCAAGTGATCGCACTCGACCCCACACTCGAACACATGCTGACGCAAGCCGCCATCAGCGAAAGTCAGGGCGCCGGCCTAGAACCATCGCTCGCGGAAAAACTGTTAACGCAAACCGGCCGTCTGGTGCAGGAGCAGGAAAATCGTGGACTGCCGCCGGTGCTACTGGTGCCAGCGGTGTTGCGCACCTTGCTGTCACGCTTCTTGCGTCGCGTCGCACCGCAATTGAAAGTGCTTTCGCACGCGGAAGTCCCGGATACAAAAACCATCAAAGTCACCGCTGTTTTGGGAGCTAGCGCATGATCGTAAAAAAATTTACCGCCGGTACCACGCGCGAGGCGTTGCAACAAGTACGCAATGCTTTGGGGGCGGAGGCGCTGATTCTGTCCAATCGCGTACATGACGGCCAGGTGGAAATTATGGCCATGGCCGAAAACGACATGGCCGCGCTCACCGGCAGCGCAACGCCAAGTTCTGGGAGCTTGCCGCTGCGCCATGACATCCCCGGTCTGCAAGTGCTGGATGCCGGCTCCAAGCCCCGCCCCACACCTCCGCCACCTGAGCCACCCGCGGTGCGCGAACCGGCCAAGCCCGTGGCACCGGTGCGCGAGCCAGCTACACCCAGCGTTCCAACGCCAGAATCCACACAATTCGTTGCCACCCTGACACAAGAAGTCAAAAGCATCCGTAGCTTAATTGAAAGCCAGTTGGTCAATTTGGCTTGGGGCGAAATGAAATCGGCCGACCCGCTAAAGTTTGATGTATTGCGCACTTTATTGGGGATAGGATTTTCGCCCCGGCTCGCGCGCGAACTCTCGACTGCCTTACCGAAAAACTTGAATCAGGAACAATCGCTACGCTGGGTACGCAGCGCACTCGCGCACAATTTGCGTTGTACCAACACCCGCGATGACCCGATTGCGCATGGCGGCGTGTATGCCCTCGTCGGCCCCACCGGCGTCGGCAAAACCACGACCGTTGCCAAACTCGCGGCGCGTTGCGTGCTCAAGCACGGCCCGGCGAGCCTCGCGCTCATCACCACTGACACCTACCGCATCGGCGCGCATGAGCAACTTAAAATCTACGGCAAAATTCTCAATGTGCCGGTATATGCCGTAAAAGATGAAACCGAACTTAATCGCACCCTGAACGAATTGCGCGATAAACACCTGGTGCTGATCGACAGCGCGGGCATGAGCCAGCGTGACCGCCGCATCGGCGAACAACTCGCCTTGCTCTCGGGCAATGCGCGCGTGCAGCGGATATTGTTACTCGCCGCCACTGCACAGGCCGGTACCTTGGACGATGTGGTGCGTGCGTATCAAGGCAGCGGTTTCGCCGGCGCCATTTTGACTAAAATTGACGAGGTGCTGAGCTTAGCGCCAGCGCTGGATGTCGCGGTGCGGCATAAGCTAGCTATCCACTACGTTACCAACGGCCAACGTGTGCCGGAAGATTTGCACTTGGCACAGGGTCAATACTTGGTAGATCGCGCCTTCAAGCGTGCGCCGGATGCGATCCATCAAGCACACGACGACGAATATCCCCTCATCATCAGCGCGCGCGAAGAAGACGCGCACGCCTTCCTCAACGTCGCAGCCGTTTCTTGACCCCATGAGCGGCTTCGCCTTCGATCAAGCGGAAGGCTTGCGTCGGCTGTTGGGGCGCGATCAAATGCGCGTCATTGCGGTCGTCAGCGGCAAACCGCGCGTCGGCCAAACGAATGTCGTCGTCAATCTGGCGCATGCGCTGGCGACGCAGGGGAAATCGGTACTCATTCTCGATGAAGGTATTGGCGCCGATAGTAGCGCGGCACGTTTGGGGCTTGCTCCACGCTTCGAGCTGGCGCAGGTATTAAAAGAGCAGATCCGCCTTTCCCAAGCCCTGTTGTCTTATAGTGCAGCGCTCCACATCTTGCCTGCGCGCGAAGGGCTGCGGCGCGTTGCCCACCTCACGCGTGAAGCGCAAGATCGGCTCGCGCGCGACATGGCCGTGCTGCCCTTAAAACCAGATGTCTTGCTCATTGATTTAGCCGCCGACCGCAGCCAGATCACGCTCGCCGCAACGGCAGCGGCGGATGAGGTGCTGGTGGTGGTAAGCCCGGAGCATAGTGCCATCACCCAATCCTACGCACTCATCAAACAATTAGCGCAGGACTATGGGCGGCGTCACTTTCGCCTCCTCGCCACAAAAACGAAAAATGATAACGACGCCGCGGCTGTTTATAATAATATGTTGGGGGCAGCGGCCCGCTATCTCAACGCGCAACTGAACGAGCTTAGCACAGTCCCTTGGGATGAGGCTGTCAGACGCGCCAACCGGCTCGGCAAACCGGTAGTGGAAATCTTTCCGGACGCACCTGCCAGCCAAGCCTACCGTACACTGGCGCAGGCCATTGCGGCTTGGCCCATGATGCGAGAAGATGGCGGGCACTTGGATGGATTCCTGCATCGGCTTATCATATCGAGTAGGATGATGGAATTAAGCGTGCGTATTTAGCCATTTTCACCATAAGACTCAGGTACGAATACCCCGTTGAATACTGAACAATACGTCAATAAATTTGCGCCGCTGGTAAAGCGGATTGCCTATCACCTGATGGCCAAGCTACCGGCCAGCGTGCAGGTAGACGATCTGATCCAAGCCGGCTTGATCGGCCTCATGGATGCCGCAGAGCATTATGACGACACCCAGGGCGCGCAATTCGAAACCTATGCGGTACAACGCATACGTGGCTCCATGCTGGACGAGCTGCGCCAAGCTGACTGGCTGCCGCGCACCGTGCGCAAGAGCCTGCGCCAGATCGAAGCCACCATTAACAAGCTGGAACAAAAAAATCAGCGCGCCCCCAACGAAGCAGAAGTCGCCAAAGAAATGAATGTTGGCCTACCCGCCTATCAGCAGATGCTGCTCGATGCACGCGGCCATCAACTTCTGTATTACGAAGACCTACAAGATTCCGATGACACCGATTTTTTCGAGCGCCATGTTGCGGGAGAAACCGGTGATCCACTCAAAATGCTAGAAGATGAGGGCTTTCGCAAAGTGCTGGTCGAAGCCATTAGCACGCTGCCCGAGCGCGAAAAACAAATGATGGGTATGTATTATGAGCAAGAGTTGAACTTGCGCGAAATCGGTGAAGTCTTGGGCGTATCCGAGTCTCGCGTATGTCAACTACACAGCCAAGCAGTGGCGCGGCTACGCGTCAAACTCCTGGTGTGGATTCAGGATAAACGCTAAGCGCCGCTGGTGGCGCGCGTAGTCCATTCAAAACCCAATCATAGCCATGCGCAACTTCGACCTCATCAGCATCCTCGGCCTCCTGCTCGCGCTCATCGCCATTGTCGGCGGTCAGTTGCTGGAAGGCGGAAATGTCAGCTCTCTGTTGCAACTCACCGCCTTCGTCATCGTGATTGGCGGCACTCTCGGTGCGGTTATGCTGCAAAGTACGCTGCCGGTTTTTCTACGTGGGATGCGCATGGTCAAGTGGACCTTCGTGCCACCGGCGCTGGATGGTGAGCGCCTGATTCAGCAAATTTCCGCCTGGAGTAATACCGCGCGTCGGGGTGGCCTACTCGCACTCGAACCAGCTATCGACGATCTCGACGATGTTTTCGCCAAGCGTGGCCTACAAATGCTCATCGACGGGGCGGAGCCGGAAGCCTTGCGCGAAGCCTTGCAAGTGGAAGTGGATGCCTACGAAGAACAACAACGCCAATCCGCCAAAATATGGGAAGCAGCCGGCGGCTACTCGCCCACTATCGGTATTCTGGGTGCGGTACTGGGCTTGATACACGTTATGGAGAACCTCTCCGACCCGAGTAAATTAGGTTCCGGTATCGCCGTCGCCTTCGTCGCCACGGTGTATGGCGTGGGTTCCGCCAACCTGATTTTTCTACCAATTGCGAATAAGCTAAAAAACCTCATCGCACGCGAAATCGTGTTACGCGAAATGCTGATCGAGGGCCTGATCTCCGTTGCTAACGGCGAGAACCCGCGCCTGATTGAGCGCAAGCTCCAAGGCTACCTGGGGTAGACCTTAAACTCGGAGTGCTACATGCGCCGCCGCAAGAAGCCAGAAGAACACGAAAATCATGAACGCTGGTTGGTTTCCTACGCCGACTTCATCACCTTACTGTTCGCCTTCTTCGTGGTGATGTACGCAATCTCTTCGCTCAACGAGGGAAAATACCGCATCTTGTCCGACTCCCTCGTCAGCGCTTTTAAAAAGTCGCCCACCTCCCCGCCGATGCCACTTGAACCTCAGAATACTTTCGGTTCACGCCCGATCAAACTCGCCCCGCCCAAAAAACCCGCGCTGGATATTGATCCCAAGATCAAAAAACAAACCGAAGATATGCGTCAAATCGCACAAGATCTGCTCAAGGTATTGGCGCCACTGGTGAAGGATAATCAAGTAAAAGTTACCCAAAGCCTGCGCGGCGTCACGCTGGAAATCAATGCTGCGGTACTTTTCGCGCCCGGCCAAGCGGTACTACAAGCAGAGTCGGCAAAGGCACTGACCGCAGTGGCGCAAGTTCTGGCGCAAATACCGAACCGCGTACAAGTGGAAGGTCACACCGACGATTCACCGATTAGCACCGCGTTTTATCCTTCCAACTGGGAGTTGTCCTCGGCACGCGCGAGCAGTGTGGTGCGCCTATTCAGCGCGAATGAGGTACACCCAGAACGCATGGTTGCAATCGGTTACGCTGACAACCGTCCGGTCGTACCCAACACCGACAACGAATCACGCGCCCGCAACCGCCGCGTGACTATCTTGATCATTTCCGAAATACAAGAAAAAGCGCGAGAAATCCCGCTCGCTGGCGCCGTGCCAGAAGCACCATCCGTACAGTAATTTTGCCGGGTCAGGCCTTGCCTAATGGCCGGCCCGTCGCCACGGGTGCAGTTGAATAGGATTGTCCATCGGCGCCGTACAGATTACTGGTCGTCGCATTGGCGCCCAGTAGAACAGCTAACGCTTGCTGATTGTGCGCAAGGCGCGTGTGGATCAACTGCCCATTGAGTTGATTGAGTTCTCGCGCAGCTCGCGCAAGATCGATCAATTCCCGCCATAGTTTGCTCGCACCGCGCTTATCCGCCGGATCGTAGATATCCAGCCAGGCTTCCATGCCAATTTGATTAGTGCTGCCAACCGTCCCGGTAAGATAACGGTTGCGGGTATCAGCGAGCTGGGTAAGACCGAGCACTTGCTCGTTCTTGCGTTGCGCCAAAGCCATTAAGCCTTCGGCGTCACCATTGACCAGCGCAGCTTGTTCAGTAGCGAGAATTTGGTGAAACTCACGGAAGGCCTCAAGCTCGTGCTTGAGGTTTAAAAGGAAGGCATTCAGGCTGCCGGAATCAGGCTCCTGTGCCAAAGTTCAGCCTTTGTGGTTGAGGACCAGCTCTTTGACAGTCGTCAGTAAGCGATCCGCGACCACATCCGGGTTTACCCGGAAACGTCCTTCGCTAATTGCTTGCTTGATCGCTTCAACACGCGCAGTGTCGACGACTTGCACATTCTCCAGACTGGTTTCCAGGGCCTGGAGTTGCGATGAAAGCGGACCAATGTCTACCTGCTCCCGCGATCCTGTGGCGCGAGGCGTTTTCGCCGCGCCGCCACTCGTGCGTTTGGCGGTCGTTTGGCCCACTTTAGTCGGCGACCCCGGCTTGACTGTGTTATTAATCTTCAAGGCAATACCCTCGATTTTTACCCAGCGCGGAAACGCTGCGCCCACCTTCATTTTCGGCTTGAAATACCACAAACTTTAGCTACTTATGATGACACGACAGTAACCCGGTATTACTTCAAAACCCCCGCCAGTCCTGGTTTTCAAGCTCATCGCAGAAGCTTCCGCCAGGATGCGACAACGGTTTAGTTTAACAACAAAGCCCCTCAAAGTCTAAGTATTTGCGGCGTGAAATGGGTGTCATAAAACGTCGCAAAACCCGCTTCAGTACTGGACTTCGACACTGCCATCGGCGCGCACCACGCCACTCACTGTTTGACCGTTTTGCGCTTTTACTTGCACCGATTGACCCGCCGCAGCGTTCGATAATGCCTTGCCTTCAGAGCTCACTTTAAACCCTCTGCCGAGTGCGATAAGCCTAACACTTTGTCCCTGATGCACCACGATAGGCGCGCGCAACATATCTTGGCGCAAGGGATACCCCGCGCTCACGCCGACGGTCAATATCTTGCCAACTGCATCATTCGCATCGGTCACTACCCCCGACGGCAACTGCGTGAGTTCTGCTACCTGTAGCGTCAAATCCTCCGCCGCGACTTGCTTGCCACTGGCCAAGGGCCGCGTAGCAACAACCACCGGCGCTTGTACCCGCACTGTGACCGGCACATACACATTCCATTCCGCGCCTGCACTACAACGCACACCGATGCTGGTATTGCCCCATAATTTTGCGCCCAGCGGCATAAATACTTGCAACTGAGCGCACGGCGCAAGTTGCATGGGCTCAATCGCCCCCACTACCACGCTCACTTGGCCGGGAAGATGCGCGGTCTGCTGCTTAGCGTAAGCCTCGGCCGCTTGCCGAATCGCCGCGACCGGCTCTTGCTGTGCCGCCAGTGCTGGCAGCAACACCAGCAGGCCCAGCGCTAGCGCAAAGCTTGCGCGCAAAAAATATTTCATCGTAGCGTCATCTCCATTCGGTTGAACGCCCTAAAGTTATACGCTGGCAGGCCGTATTCAAAGATACAGCTGATTAGGGTGGCGACAAGTGCATTCTAGCATGGGCTTAACGGCATGCCGTTTCACCGTTTATGCATCATATAATCAATGAGCTCGAGGTAAAATATGAAGCTTAAAGCAAAAATTGCAATAGGACTGGCAGCAACCCTATCCCCGCTCGTGATCGCGCTTAGTAGCGGTGCGACCAGCACTTCGGCCACGATTAGCGCCCTGATTATTAGCGGTCTAGTCGCCGTAGCGGTATTTTTTTGGCTCACCCATGCCGCGACACCGTCTACCGAATTGCTTGCCATCGCGCAGGACATCGGTCAAGGCGCATTGAACAAACGCTTACCCAATGGCGAGCAAGCATGGCAACCGTTGATCACCGCCATCAATCACGCCTTGGACGCGTTACAAAACCAATCCGTCGAGCTGCATGAGCGGGTGGCCGATATCAAGCAAAATGCTGAACACATTCATCACAGCTTGCATCAGTTCGGCACGCATTTCGACAGCGAAATGCGCCTCGCGTCCGATGCCTCGCTCCAATTGGAATCGCTGAGTCAAGCCATCGGCACCATCGGCCAACACTCCGCCGCGGCAGTGGAACAAGCCGATCAATGCATCACCAATACTCAAAATGGCAACGAAAGCGTATCGCGCTTAATGGGTGATATTGATCAAGTCGATTCAGCGGTGGGTGTCATCGCCCAATCAATAAAAGAATTCATGTCCAGCATGCAAACCATCACTTCCATGACCAGCCAAGTGAAAGATATCGCCGATCAAACCAATCTTTTGGCATTAAACGCGGCAATCGAAGCCGCGCGTGCCGGCGAGCAAGGGCGCGGCTTTGCGGTGGTAGCCGATGAAGTGCGTAAACTGGCGGAAAAATCCGCACAAGCAGCGCGTGAAATCGATGACGTCACCCAACTAGTCGGACAGCAATCAAGCAAACTGGATGAAACCATCACCAGCGGCCGCAAGCACCTAGCCGATAGTATGGAGTCGCTGGAACTTGTCGCCGAAGCATTAGGCAGTTCGCGTGGCGCAGTGATGAGCGAACGTGACCTCATTTCTGAAATAGCCCAGACGACACAAATCCAAGCGCAATCGAGTCACACAATCTCGCAACATCTTGAGAGCATGGCACAACTCGCGCAAGCAACACGAACCGAGCTGGACGAAGCAGCACGCACCAGCACCAAATTGCGCGAAATCGCGACCGGCTTAGCGACCACCACGTTCACGCAATCGAAAGTTAGCCGCTAAGCACGCTCTCGGATACGCTAAGTAACGCGCATCCCTATGCCGAAATTTACCAGCCCTACCGACATTGCGCGCGAGACGTTCAAACAGCTCGCTACGCGCCGCATCGTGCCGACGCCGGAAAATTACCGGCGGGTGTATCAAGAAATCGCAGAAATCCCCCCCGAGGATGGCAGCGAATCCGAAAAAGAATTGATCGGCGCCCTACAAGCCGCGGGGCGCAGCAACCCGCAGATCAATAACACGACCAGGAACATCATCCAGGCGCTTGAGCAACGCGACTGGAAGGCGCTGACGCTACATATCGAAGCCCTGGGCGCGCAAAAACGCTCGGAGCAAATCGGCTGGGCCGACCTGCTGCGTGATCTCCTCAAACAATGGGATCTTAAGCAAAAAGGGCTCACCACGTCACGCAAGAAAGAAGCGCTGGAACGGGTTCTAATCAACTTCGGCAAAAACTCCGACGAACTGCTAAACAAGTTGCGTAGCCTGGTTAAAGCGTGGAGCGAAGGCACGAGCGGACCCCCCGACATCGAGATGGAGGGAGGCAACAATCTCCCCGAAGCGCCGTCTACACCCGAGGGCCGCGTGGGCACACCCATGAACCCACTGCTGGGTGGAGAAGAAGTGCCCGGCTTGCTGCTCACCCTGCTGACGCAAGCACTATTGAATGGCGTGATGCCGCGCATCGCGCATTTTCCCGAACTGGCGGCACGCGCCACCGACCTTGCCCATCAAGCACGTAGCGCCAATGATCTCGACACCCTCAATCAATTCTCAAAAGACATTCGTCAATTTTGGATTGAGCTAGAGTTGCGGGCCGACGCCGATCAGGAAGTGCTCGATGGCCTGATGCGGCTGCTGCGTTTGTTGATTGAAAATGTCACCGAATTGCTGATGGATGATCAGTGGCTGCGCGGTCAACTCAGCATCGTGCAAGATATCATCAGCGATCCGCTCACGCCTATCGTCCTCGCCGAAGCGGAACAGCGAATCAAAGAAGTCATCTTCAAGCAAGGTACGTTGAAACACAGCTTGAACCAAGCCAAGGCTTCGCTAAAAGATCTCGTCACCGTGTTTATCTCGCGCATCGGCGAAATGTCCGAGAACACCGGTGAGTATCATGGCAAGATCGAGAAGTATGTCGAAAAAATCAGCCAAACCGAAGATTTGCCTACCATCAACGCCATCCTGCGCGATGTCATTACCGATACAAAAAGCTTGCACCTTGACATGCTACGCTCCCACGATGAGTTGATGAACGCGCGCCGCCAAGCAGAGGCTGCGGAACAGAAAATGCACGAACTCGAAGTCGAATTGGGTCAAGTGAGCGAGCTGATTTTTCAAGACCACCTCACCGGCGCCCTCAACCGGCGCGGCATGGAAGAAGCTTTCACCCGCGAATTTGCGCGCGCCAAGCGCGGCCAAACCCCCGTCTCCGTCGCACTGCTCGATGTGGATCATTTCAAAAAACTCAACGACACGCTCGGGCATGACGTCGGCGATCAAGCCTTGGTTCACCTGACCAAAGTGATAAAAGAAATCTTGCGGCCGGTAGATGTGGTAGCGCGCTATGGCGGCGAAGAATTTGTGATCATCCTCCCCGACACCAACGCCACCGACGGCGTCAGTATCATAACCCGCTTACAGCGCGACCTCACTAAACGCTTTTTTCTGCACGAAAACGAAAAGGTGCTCATCACTTTCAGTGCCGGCGTAGCGCAGCGTGAAGCGATGGAAACGGCCGAAGCCATGATCGCGCGCGCCGATGCCGCGCTTTATCGCGCCAAGCAAGCCGGGCGCAATCGCGTTTATCTGGCACAAGCGGCAAATCCAAGCTAGAGCAATCCTTGCCGCCCCCGGCAAGCTTTGCCGGTTTACTGGCACGGTAATCCTCGTCAAAGCATCATCTGTTCTGCAAATAGCGCTGATTCCACGTATTTCTCGTGATTTTTCCATGCTGGCATGGTTGATGCTCATAGGAGAGCGAGAAGACTCATCATGACACCCACTAAACTCGATCAACAATTCGACTTTCAAACCCAAGCACTGAAACTGCGCGGGTACCGTCAGCAATTATTGGCTTCTAATATCGCCAATGCCGATACCCCAAACTATAAAGCCGTGGATATTGACTTCGCGCAAGAGTTGAAGCGTGTCGTAAACAAGCAAGGGGGCGACCTGAATTTGTCCGCAACCAATTCGCATCACCTGCAAGCGGTCTCGGGCAATCCCTACGGCGCCACAATATTGTATCGCGCCGTTAGCCAACCGAGCATCGACGGCAATACCGTCAATATGGACATAGAGCGCGGTCAGTTTGCAGAGAATGCCCTGCGCTACGAATCGACTATCCGTGTATTGAGCGGTCAATTTAAGACCCTCATGACCGCCATCAAAGGAACCTAAGCATGTCGCTCTTCAATGTCTTCGCCATCGCCAGCACTGCACTCGACGCACAATCGAAACGCTTGAATGTCGTCGCCAGCAATCTGGCCAACGCCGAATCCACGACCAGCTCTACCGGCCAGCCCTATCGTGCACGGCAAGTCGTGTTTCAAGCCATCCCGATGGGCGGCAACCAATTGAAATATGGCGCCGGGGTGCAAGTGAGCGACGTGATCGAAGATTCGTCTCCCCCACGCAAAGTATATGACCCGAAGCACCCGGCAGCAGATAAGGAAGGTTATGTCACCTACCCCAACGTCAATGCGGTGGAAGAAATGGTCAACATGATCTCGGCCTCGCGCTCTTACCAAAACAATGTCGATGTGATGAACACCAGCAAAAGCATGCTCACCAAGCTGCTTACGCTTGGCCAATGAGATAGGAGAACAAGATGACTACCGTCGCCCCCGTCACCAGCACCACTAGCGCCACGCCCAGCATAAGCAGCGCCGACGCATTAGGCGCTACTCAAGATCGTTTTCTGAAGTTACTGATCGCTCAAATGCAGAATCAAGATCCTTTGAACCCTATGGATAATTCTCAGGTGACGTCGCAAATGGCACAACTTTCAACGGTGACCGGGATCAATAAATTAAATGATTTAGTGAGCGGTCTCTCTAGTTCTTTCAGCGCGACACAATCCCTGCAAGCCGCCGGCATGATTGGACGTGGCGTGCTCGTCCCGGGAAACTCCTTAACGCTCGCAGCGGGAAGCGCCATCGCCGCCGTCAATTTACCGCAGGCCGTGGATCAACTCTCGATCACGATTAAAGACGCTTCGGGAGCCACCGTGCACAGCGCCAACTTGGGTGCGCAAGCTGGTGGCATCACCACCTTTCAGTGGGACGGCACCAAGAACAGCGGCGGTGCTGCAACGGATGGCCAATACACCTACGCAATCCAGGCCGTGGCCGCCGGCCAAACTGTGAGTGCGACCTCGCTCACCTATGGCAAGGTCAGCAGTGTCACCCTGGGGGCCCAAGGTGCGCAATTGAATATCGACGGGATAGCCGGCGGCACAGCCTTATCTCAAGTCCAACAAATTTTGTAAGCGAAGGAGAACGGTATGAGTTTTCAACAAGGTTTGTCAGGTCTGGGTGCGTCGGCGAAACAACTCGACGTTATAGGCAACAACGTGGCAAATGCCAGCACGGTAGGCTTCAAGGCCTCACAAGCGCAATTCTCAGACGTGTATGCCAGCTCGCTGTCCGGCGGGAGTGGGCAGCAGGTTGGCATCGGTACCCAGGTGGCAGCTATAGCGCAGCAATTTAGCCAGGGCAATGTGACGACCAGCAATAATCCGCTGGATGTCGCAATTAACGGCAAAGGCTTTTTTCGGCTAAGCGATAACGGCACCATTGTTTACTCCCGCAATGGTCAGTTTCAGTTGGATAAGAATGGCTATATCGTCAACTCGACGGGGAAAAATGTGACCGGCTACGCTGCGCCTGGTGGTGTTATTTCGACGGGTTCACTCGTCAATCTACAGATTCCGGCAACCAACCTTACACCACAGGTCACTTCAACTATTGGCTTGGGCGCGAATCTGGATTCACGGGCTGCACCCGTGACCACGGCATTATTTGATCCACAAGTCTCTACGTCCTACACCAATTCGACCGCCATGACGATTTATGATGCACTGGGAAATCAACAAACCCTGGGCATGTACTTTGCGAAAACCGCCTCCAATACATGGAATGTTTATGGCACGCTAACCAATCCGAGCGGACAAACAACCGTGTTAGGCGCTTCCGTGGCGGGCACGCCGACACCTGAACCGATTACCGGTTCGGTAACCGCTTTAGGGACACTCGCATTTTCTTCATCGAGCGGTGCACTGACTTCCTCAAGCGTGGCATTACCTACGCTTACCAGCGCCATGTTGGGAACGGGTGCTGCAAGCATCGCTGCGATTACGCCAACGTTTACGGGTGCCACCCAGTACGGCAGTTCGTTTGGCGTGAGTAGCCTGGCGCAAAATGGCTATGCTTCCGGGCGCCCCACTGGCTTCAGTATCGGCGCGGATGGCGTTATTCAGGGCCGCTACTCCAACGGTCAATCACTGACTTTGGGTCAAATAGTATTAGATGATTTCAGAAACCCTAATGGTTTGCAGCCGCTGGGCAATAACCTGTGGGCAGACACTTCCGCTTCTGGGCCACCCCTTCCCGGCACCCCGAATACAGCCAGTCTTGGGGTATTGCAGGCATCCGCAGTGGAAGATTCTAATGTGGATCTGACGCAGGAGCTGGTCGCCATGATTACCGCGCAGCGCAGTTATCAAGCCAATGCGCAAACCATTAAAACCCAGGATCAAGTGTTGCAAACCCTGGTGAACCTGAGGTAATTATGGACCGCCTGATCTACACCGCAATGACCGGCGCCAAGCATATTATGTGGCAACAGGCGACGGCTGCGCAAAACCTCGCCAACGTCGCCACCAGCGGCTTCCGCGCACAAATCGATGCCTTCCGCGCGGTACCCGTCATCGGGCCCGGCGCCCCGACTCGCGCCTTCGTGGTCGACGCGACCGTGGGCACCGACTTCAGCCCAGGCGTGATTCAAACCACGGGACGCGAGCTGGATGTTGCGATTAACGGCAAAGGCTGGATCGCGGTGCAAGGACCGGACGGCAAAGAAGCGTATACGCGTTATGGCAGCCTCGCCGTCAACGCCAACGGCGTAATGCAAACGCGTACTGGGCTCAATGTGTTATCCGACGGCGGCACACTGTCTGTCCCCCCTGACACGGAACTCACCATCGCTCAAGACGGCACCGTCAGCACGGTACCGACCAGCGGACAAAAAAGCCAAGTCAGTGAAGTCGGTCGCATCAAGCTCGTCAACCCGCCGGAAGAAAATCTGGTGCGCGGCGACGATGGCCTGTTTCATCTGAAGGACGGTGGCGCCGCCGATGTCGACGGCTCCGTGGTACTCCATACCGGCGGGCTCGAATCAAGCAACGTCAATACCGCGGAAGCGCTGGTGAATATGATTTCACTCTCGCGTCAGTTCGATTTGCACATGAGGCTATTGCAAAACGCCGAGCAAAACGCCGCCAAAGCCAGCGACATATTGTTAGTCACAGGATAAAAAATATCATGATTAGATCACTCTGGATTTCCAAAACCGGCCTCGATGCGCAACAGTTGGCGATGGATGTGGTAGCCAATAATCTGGCAAATGTCAGCACTACCGGCTTTAAACGTAGCCGCGCGGTATTCGAAGACTTACTCTATCAAACCTTACGCCAACCTGGGGCAAAATCCTCGCAGCAATCCGCTATTCCTTCCGGCTTGCAGATCGGCACCGGTGTGCGCCCGGTCGCCACCGAGCGGCTGCATACGCAAGGCAATTTGGTACAAACCGGTAACAGTTTTGATCTCGCGGTCAGCGGTAGCGGATTTTTTCAAATTCAACTCCCTGACGGCACCACCGGTTATACGCGCGACGGATCGTTTCAACTCAACAGCCAAGGCCAACTCGTGACTGCGAATGGTTATATCGTCTCACCCGGCATCACCATTCCGAGCACAGCGATAAGCGTAACCATTAGCCGCGACGGCATTGTCTCGGCATTAAGCAGCGGCTCGCCCACGCCGTCCCAAGTTGGGCAGTTGGAACTTGCGAGCTTCGTTAATCCCGGTGGCCTGCAAAGCCAAGGTCAGAATCTTTATCTCGAGACCGCGGCATCCGGTTCGCCCAGCACCGGCAGCCCAACCAACAACGGCTTGGGCGCCCTGAATCAAGGCTATACCGAAACCTCCAACGTGAATGTGGCGGAAGAACTCGTCAATATGATCCAAGCCCAACGCGCATTCGAGCTCAACTCGCGCTCAATCCAGGCATCCGATCAAATGCTACAAAAGCTGGCGCAGTTGTAAGGAGAGCAGCATGAACGCAAACCTAGCTAAGAGGGTCCCTCGACTCGCGACAATTTTGCTCATGGCAACGCTTGGCGCCTGCGGCACCGTGCCGCCGACCAATGTGCATCAACCCATGAGCGCGCGCCCCGTACCGCCGACCCCGATGGCGGCCACGCCGGGCGCGATTTATGTGGCGAACGACAACACACCCTTATTCGAAATCAAGCGGGCGCGCAAAGTCGGCGATGTGTTGACGATTCTGATCAACGAAAAAACCAATGCCACGAAAAAAGGCAATAGTTCTGCACAGCGTACGCAAACCAACAACTATGGTGTCTCGGCATTAGCCGGCCTGCCGGGAAAAGGTTTTCTCGGTTCCAATTTAAGCGCTTCTTCCGCACACAAATTTGATGGCAAGGGTGAGACCAATGCCAACGACACCTTCACCGGTATCATTACCGTGACAGTGATCGAAGTCTTCCCCAACGGCAATTTACTGGTGAGCGGTGAAAAACAAACCGGCCTCAACCAAGACACCGAGTACATCCGTTTTTCGGGCGTGATTGATCCCACCCGTATCGGCTTCGGCAACTCGATTTCTTCGACCGAAGTGGCCGATGCACGCATCGAGTATCGCGGTACCGGCACCGTCGACTCCGCTCAAATCATGGGCTGGCTGGCGAAATTTTTCCTGACCTTCCTGCCCTTCTAGGAGACCGTATGAAATGCCTAATCACACTCCTCAGCCTGCTCGCTCTGACGCTCTCCGCGGCGCATGCCGAGCGGATCAAAGATGTATCGCAAGTCTCTGGGGTGCGCAGTAACCAGCTCATCGGCTACGGCCTGGTCGTCGGGCTCGATGGCAGCGGCGACCAAACAACACAAACGCCGTTCACGGTGCAAAGCCTTTCCAATATGCTGACCACGCTCGGCGTCAACTTCCCCCCGAGTGCCATCACCGGCATGCAGCTCAAAAATGTGGCGGCCGTGATGGTGACGGCCGCGCTGCCCGCCTTCATGCAACCCGGGCAAACCATCGATGTGACCGTGTCTTCGCTCGGTAACGCTAAAAGTATCAAAGGCGGCACCTTACTCATGACGCCGCTCAAGGGTGCCGACGGCAATGTCTACGCGATTGCCCAGGGCAGTGTACTAATCGCCGGCGCCGGCGCGGCGGCAGGCGGCAGTAGCGTCACTATTAATCATCTTTCATCGGGCCGCATCCCGAGTGGCGCAACCGTGGAAAAAGCCGTGGCCTCTACCGGAGTCGGGCAAGGCAATACGATCACCCTGGAGTTGCATCAAAACGATTTCACCACCGCTAACCATGTGGTCGTCGCGATTAACCGCTTCTTCGGCGAAAACACCGCCTCGGCGCTCGACGGCCGCTTGGTGCAAGTGCAAGCGCCGCGGGAGGCAAATCGCCGCGTTGCCTTTCTCTCGCAAGTGGAAAATATCAATATCGACCCCGGTGAGCTCGCCGCCAAAGTCATTCTCAACGCCCGCACTGGGTCCGTCGTGATGAACCAATCGGTACAAGTAGAAACCTGCGCCGTGGCCCACGGGAATCTCTCCGTGACCATCAGCAGCACACCGCAGGTCAGTCAACCCAATGCCCTCTCGACCGGCCAAACCATCGTAACGCAGCAATCGCAAATTCAAATTCAAAGCGAGAAAGGCAACTTGGTCACCGTACCTGCGTCAACCTCGCTCAATGATGTCGTGCAAGCCTTGAACGCCGTGGGCGCCAGCCCGCAAGATTTGCTGGCGATCTTGCAAGCGATGAAGGCGGCAGGTTCACTGCGTGCCGAGTTGGAGATTATTTGATGATCAGCGCGCTCGATACAACTGGCCTGGTGCTTGAAGGTAAATCCCTCAACGACCTCAAGTTGGCGGCAAAGCAAGATCCAACACAATCGATCAAGGTCGTGGCCAAACAATTCGAGTCCATGTTTTTGAATATGCTCACCAAGAGCATGCGCGGCGCCACCGACGGCAACAGCTTGTTCGACAACAACGAAACGCGGCTTTACACCGAAATGTTGGATCAGCAGTTCGCACAGAAGATCGCGGCGGGCAAAGGGCTGGGACTGGCCGATATGTTGGTACAACAACTCACACGCAACCAAGTCAGCCCGCCGCCAATTGAGACCAGCGCACCTATGCCGATCAAGAAAACATTTGCGCCCCAAGCCTTCACCCAAGGCTTGCCTGGTAGTGCGCTCACCCCGCTTCCCGTCCTACTAAAAGACGATGCCGCCAAGCTATTCAATGTAGGTATGCCGCAATCAACCGCAACCCCACCTACCCACACCCCGGGAAAATCGGCCATGACACCCAAACAATTCGTCAGCCAATTCTCTAGCCATGCCGCTTCCGCCGGGCGTGAACTGGGGGTGCCGGCGCACGGCATATTGGCGCAAGCCGCACTGGAAAGCGGTTGGGGAAAACGCGAGATTAAACAAGCTGACGGCAGCCCGAGTTATAACCTTTTCGGCATTAAAGCCAATGCCCAATGGACGGGAAAAGTAGCGGAAGTCACTAGCACCGAATACGTGAACGGCGCGCCCCAGCAGCGTACCGCACGCTTTCGTGCTTATGGCTCGTATGAGGAAGCCTTTAAAGACTATGCGAGTTTATTGAAATCCTCGCCACGCTATCAGGCGGTACTGAATACCAACAGCGCCAGCCAATTCGCCCAGGGTTTACAACACGCGGGTTATGCAACCGACCCGCATTACGCGACCAAACTGTCGAGCATCGCGGAAGGCAGCCTGCTGCGCTCGATGGCCTAATTCAAGATAGTGAAAACCTGGCCGATATAAGCGTTATGGAAGATTTCGGCGGGGTACAACAGCAGGAGCAGCAGCATGGGTAGCCTACTCGGTATCGGCGTCAGCGCGATCAGCACCGCGCAACTCAATATGTTGACCACGGAGCACAACATCTCCAACGTCAACACCCGCGGATTCCACCGCCAAGAAGCGATTCAAGCCAGCAATGTCCCGATGTCGAGCGGCGCCGGTTTCGTCGGCAGCGGCGCGCATGTACAAACGGTGCGCCGCATGTATGGCCAGTTTTTGGATGATCAGGTATCGAGCGCGTCAGCCCAAGCCCAGTTCTATGACACCTATCATGCCGAAATAAAGCAGATCGACGATTTACTTGCCGATCCCAATACCGGTCTGTCGCCGGCGGTACAAAGCTTTTTCACCAGCGTCAATGCCGTCGCGAACAGCCCCACCTCGGTGGCAGCGCGGCAATCCATGCTCTCCGGCGGGGAAACACTCGCAGCGCGTTTCCAATCACTCTATACGCGCTTCGATGAAATACGTAACGGGATTAATACACAGCTGGATGCACAGGTCACGGGGATTAATTCCTATGCTGCGCAAGTCGCCGACCTGAATCAAAAAATTATCGATGCCCAAAGTATCAACAACCAACCGCCCAACGATTTATTGGATCAGCGCGATCAAATTATCGGCAAACTCAATGAGATGGTCAAAACCACTGTCGTCAAACAAAGTGACGGTACGTATAACCTGTTCATTGGAAGCGGCCAGTCGCTGGTGACAGGCACGACTGCATTCAGCCTGGCGCTGCAAAATGACCCCAACGACCCGACACAGAAAAATGTCGCCTATGCCATCGGCGGCGCTTATATCCCTATTCCCAGTGCGAATCTGCAGAACGGCGGTGCACTTGGCGGCTTACTCGCCTTTCGCAACAATAGTCTCAATAGCGCGCAGAATGCCTTGGGCCGGGTGGCCTTGGGTTTAGCGCAAACTGTTAACAATCAGAACCGGCTCGGGCAAGATTTAAACGGCGTGCTGGGAGGCAACTTTTTCTCCATTGCGTCCACATCGCCGACTATTTTCAACAACAGCAACAACACCGGTAGCGCCTCCTTGACGAGCACCTTAAGTGGTAACGCCGGGGCGCTGACAACCAGCAATTACCAGGTCGCCTACAACGGCACAAACTATTCGATTACCGATAGCGCCACCAATACCACCACCAGCGGATTAACTAGCGCGCAACTCATCACGCAATTGGGTAACGCCGGCGTCACTTTGGCGATTGCCGGGACGCCAAACGCCGGCGATCAGTGGCTTATTCTTCCCACGCGCTATGGCGCGCGCGATATCAGTGTCGGCATTACCGATCCCAATAAAATCGCGGCGGCTGCACCGATCCGTGCTGCGGCAACGACCACCAACACCGGTGCCGCATCGATCGACCTGGGTTCGGTAAACCCACCGCTCAACGCCAATGTTCAGAATCAGGTACGCATTACTTTTACCGGCGCGACAACCTTCAATGTGTCGGATGTTACCCTCGGCAGCACGCTTGCCACGGGCGTTTCGTATACTTCCGGTAGCGCCATTAGCTACAACGGTTGGACGGTGCATATTAGCGGCACACCGGCCTCTGGCGACACCTTTTCTGTCTCCGCCAATACCGGCGGCATCGGCGACAACCGCAACGCAGTCGCACTCGCCGCCCTTCAAAACAACAATAGTTTGGCAAACAACACCGCTGGCGCCCCCACCACTACGTACCAAGGCGCCTATGCCCAATTAGTCAGCAGCGTGGGGAACACCACCCAGCAGATGCAGGTAAATAGCACCGCGCAACAAACGCTGTTGGATAACGCAACGCAAACACAACAGCAACTTTCAGGTGTCAATCTGGACGAAGAAGCGGCGAACTTGCTGCGCTTCCAGCAGGCGTATCAAGCGGCGGCTAAGATGATCCAAATCGGCAGCACCTTGTTCGACACTATTCTCGCTATCCGGTAGGAGTAAGCAATCATGCGCATCAGCACCAGCATGCTTTACGATCTCGGCGTCAGCTCGATCAATACACAAATGGCGCAACTGCTTAAAACCCAGCAGCAAGTTGCCACCGGACGGCGCATTCTTGCACCCGCGGACGATCCGGTCGGTGCCGCTACCGCGCTGGAAAACGAAAAATCTTTGGGGGTGGTGAATCAGTATGTAAGCAATATTGGCAGCGCACGTAGCAGCCTGAGCTTAGAAGAAACCGTTCTCGCCAACGTCGGGCAAGTATTGCAAAACGCGCGGCAGGATGTCGTCAATGGGGGCAACCCGACCCTCAGCGCCGCCAACAAAACGGCTTTAGCCACCAGCTTGCGTAGTGCATACGACCAATTGCTCAGCCTTGCGAATAGCCGGGATGGCCAGGGAAACTATATGTTCTCCGGCTTCAAAACCGGCACGCAACCTTTCACCCAGAGCAGCGGTGCGGGAGTCTATGCCGGCGATCAAGGGCAAAACAAACTACAAATCAGCGCATCGCGCCAAATACCGATCACCGATTCCGGTCAAGATGTATTCAAACCTGGCGTTGCTGGAAGCGATCCGTTCGCGACGATAGAAACCTTTATCACTGCATTGAATAGCGGTACGGTCACTTCCAGCGATCTCACTACGGCCTTAAACGGGATCGATAGCGCAATGAACAACGTGCTGCGCGTACGCTCCGCGGTTGGCACACGGCAAAATGAACTGGATTCGACAGAGATCACTAACCAAGATTCTGCGACACAATATCAATCGTTGATTTCGCAACTACGCGATGTCGATTACACCAAAGCCATATCCGACCTCACGCGCCAACAAACCGGACTGCAAGCAGCGCAAAAGTCATTTACCACCGTACAAGGCTTGAGCCTGTTTAATTACTTACGCTAGTCAGCGCTATCGATGCGATAGAGACAGCATCAAGCCATTTAGCTTTTTCACGAAGCCCGCTGGATCATTGAGTTGTCCACCTTCCGACAATAACGCTTGATCGAATAAGATTTGGCTAAAATCGCCAAAGCGCGCGTCATCCACTTCAGCCTTCAGCAATGAAACGACAGGATGCTGTGCGTTCACTTCCAAAATCGGTTTCGACATCGGTACTGCCTGACCGGCGGCTTTGAGCATCCGCTCCAAATTCATCCCCATTTCTTGCGCATCTACCACCAAACAAGCCGGCGAATCGGTTAAACGATGTGAAATACGCACCTCTTTCACTTGCTCGCCTAAAGCAGTTTGCATTTTCGTGACGAAATCCTTGAACGTGTCGTCTGCTTGTTCGCGCGCTTTTTTCTCTTCCGCATCTTCCAATGCGCCAAGATCCAGTTCGCCCTTCGCCACCGATTGCAGCGCCTTACCTTCGAACGCCGGTAGATTAGACACCAGCCATTCATCCACGCGGTCATGCAGCAGCAATACCTCCACGCCTTTCTTGCGGAATATTTCCAGATGCGGGCTGTTTTTGGCCGCCACAAAACTGTCCGCGGTCACATAATAAATTTTCTCCTGTCCCTCTTTCATACGCGTCACATAGTCGGCGAGCGAGACTTGCTCCGCCTCGTTATCAGTGCGCGTGGTGGCAAAGCGCAACAATTTCGCGATGCGCTCTTTGTTGGCGAAATCTTCGCCCACGCCTTCTTTCAACACGCGGCCGAACTCATTCCAGAACTTGGTAAATTTTTCCTGATCGTTTGCGGCCACCTCTTCCAACATACCGAGCACTTTCTTGCTCGCCCCGGCGCGGATCGTGTCGATATCGCGGCTGTGCTGCAAAATCTCGCGCGAAACATTCAGCGGCAAGTCGTTGGAATCGATCACGCCGCGCACGAAGCGCAGATAATGCGGCATCAATTTTTCCACGTCTTCCATGATGAATACACGCCGCACATACAGTTTGATGCCGTGCCGCTGCTCTTTGTCCCATAGGTCAAACGGTGCATGCGCCGGCACATACAGCAGCATGGTGTATTCCTGCTTGCCTTCGACCTTGCTGTGGATATGCGCCAGCGCCGGCTCGTAATCGTGCGCCACATGTTTGTAAAACTCGGTGTACTGCTCGTCTGTGATATCGGCCTTGGGGCGGGCCCACAAGGCGTTGGCCTGGTTGACAGCTTCCTCTGCGTCTTTTCCTTCGAGCTTCATCACAATCGGCAGCGTGATGTGGTCGGAATATTTGCGAATAATGGTCTGCAAACGCCAATCGGCGAGAAAATCGTCCTCGTCTTCGCGCAGATGCAAAATGACGTCCGTGCCGTGCTGCTCTTTGCTTACCGTTTCCAGCGTGTAATCGCCCTCCCCGGCCGACTCCCAGCGCACACCGTGCTCGGCGCCGACGCCCGCGCGGCGCGTAATCAGCGTGACCTTGTCAGCCACGATAAACGAGGAGTAAAACCCGACACCGAATTGACCGATCAAATTTGCGTCCTTAGATTGATCTCCCGTAAGCCGATCTAAAAACTCTCGCGTCCCGGAGCGGGCGATGGTGCCGATATTCTCGATCACTTCATTGCGCGACATGCCGATGCCGTTGTCGGAAAGCGTGAGGGTGCGCGCGGCTTTGTCATAGGCAACGCGAATCTTTAATTCCGCATCGCCCTCGTACAGCGCCGCATCCGACAGCGCCTCGAAGCGCAGCTTGTCGCAGGCATCGGACGCATTGGAAATCAGTTCGCGCAGAAAAATCTCCTTGTTGCTATACAAGGAGTGGATCATCAGCTTTAATAGCTGCTTAACTTCCGCTTGGAAACCCAGGGTTTCTTTTTGCATTTCAGTGGTCATGGATGGCTCTCAAGAAAACAGTGCGGAAAATAATGGGGTTGAAGGAGATGAATTTCAAGCCCCCGGACGGGGCGGGCGCAAGGCGGATGACGGTTCACTTAAGCTGCGCCAACTCCTCGCGCAGTTGCACAAGATTTTTCTCGATCTCAGCCACCTTGTCTTGGTAGGGCTGGAGCCGATCCAGCACGCGCTGATAATTGGCTTCGCCGCCGAGACGAATATTTCCTTGTTCTAGCAGCGCTTGCTTAGCCTCTGCCAAAGCGGCTTCTTGCGCGGCAATTTGCTTTTGCAATTCCGCGTGCCGATCAGCCTGCTCCAGGCGCGGTGCTGCCGGCGGCGTAGGCGCGAGAGGCTTGATGGCGGGCACGACATTCACCGTCGCAGTCACCGGCACACACGCTGAGCTCGATTCTTTTTTCTCGCTGTAGGTCACTTTCCCCGTACCGTCCAGGCATTTAAATATTTCGGCTTTCACCGGCAATACACTCAATGTCAGACAGACGCCCAGTGCAAAACGTTTCATTTCGTTTCTCCGCGCAATTCCTTGACAGTCATTTGCCGGTAATCCGCCGGTACTTCAAACACCTTAGGGCGCACCGCAATATCGGCCTGATAATTTAGCAAACGGCGCGAAAATCCGTCGTTGCGCAACTCGTCCAAAGCCAGCCCATATTTGAACCAACGCCGTGGCTCTAACACTAGCCGCGCCAAATCGCATGCATCGCGCTGCTCCGGCGGTGTCGCCAGATAAGTGGCGGCGTGGGTTGCCGCCATCGCATCCTGAAATTCCATGAGGGCTTGCGCCACCTCCGGTAGGAAGCGTTCCGATGCGGTGATGCGCGAGCACACCACACCATTCACGATGAGATCGAACCGCTTTTGCGCATTCCGGTCGTCGAGGATATCTTCTTTGATTTTCCAGTCCGAGGGCGGCTCGAGCTGCAATGGGGCAGGCTCAAAAACCAAGACCTGACGCCGATCATGTACCACGTTATAGACGCGTTTCTCGCGCCGGTCATAGACCACGAAATCCTCACGATCACGCCCATAGTCCATGCGCAAAAAACGATCCGTCACCAGATAGCGCGTGACATAGCCGCCACCCGTGGCTTCCTGATCCATATAGGTGACTTCGGTCATCCCGCCGTCGGCCAACGCGCGGCCAGCTGCAAACAACAGCATTATGAATAGCAGTTTTTTCATGTGAGACAGTCAAACCCGTGTTGTAGATCGCGCTTAATATCTTCCACCGATTCCAAGCCCACCGCAATACGGATCAAACCATCGCTTATGCCCGCCGCCGTGCGCTGCTCCGGCGACAAGCGGCCATGCGTGGTGGTCGCGGGATGCGTGATGGTGGTCTTGGTGTCGCCCAGGTTCGCCGTGATAGACAGCATGCGCGTGGCATCGATCACCTGCCATGCCGCCGCCTTACTACCCTTCACCTCGAACGACACGATGCCACCGCCGCTTTTTTGCTGCTTCATCGCCAGCGCATGTTGCGGATGCGAAGACAAACCCGGATAGAGTACGCGCGTCACAAACGGCTGCGTTTCTAGCCAGCTTGCCAATTCCAGCGCGGCGGCAGAATGCGCGTCCATGCGAATGCGCAAGGTTTCCAACCCCTTCAAAAATATCCAAGCATTGAAGGCGGAGAGCGTCGGCCCGGCGGTGCGCAAAAATTGATATACGCCTTCCATCAATGTTTTGCTTCCTAATACCGCGCCACCCAACACCCTGCCTTGGCCATCGATATATTTGGTCGCGGAGTGAATCACGATATCCGCGCCCAACTCCAAGGGCCGCTGCAATATTGGCGTGCAGAAACAATTATCGACCGCGAGCCACGCCCCATGACGATGCGCAATCTCCGCCAGCGCCGTGATATCGCACACTTCGGTGAGCGGGTTGGATGGCGTCTCGGCGAAGAACAGCTTGGTGTTCGGTTTGCACGCCGCTTGCCACTCGCGCACATCGGTCGGTGACACAAACGTGGTCTCGACCCCAAAACGCTTCAGGATATTGGTGAACAATTGCACCGTCGAACCGAAAATCGCGCGCGAAGCGACAATGTGATCGCCGGCGGACAGCAGCCCCATGACACAGGCGAGGATAGCGGACATACCGGACGCCGTGGCGACGCAAAATTCCGCGCCTTCCAATGCCGCGAGCCGCTCTTGGAATGCCGTGACCGTGGGATTGGTGAAGCGCGCGTAGATGTTGCCCGCCTCCTCGCCGCTGAAGCGCTTCGCCGCTTGTTCGGCGGAATCGAAGACGAAACTCGAAGTGAGGAACAGTGCTTCGGAATGTTCGTGAAATTGGCTGCGATGTACTCCCGCACGTACCGCCAAGGTGTCTAAATCGTATTTCTCAGTCATGATCGTTCCTTTCAAGTCCGACCGAACCGAAGCAGCGCTTGCGGGGACCGGAAGTGAAAAAACCCGGTCAGCATAAGCTAAACCGGGTTTCCCGCGCTTTAGCTGTATTTTTTACGCGCCCGCAAGCTGACTTTCAAATCGGCGCAATCAATGTGCAATAAATTACGCGACTAAATCCGCCGCGTCAAGCACTCCGCAAATTCAGATCGAGTTGGCGCGACGTGCCAACGTCTTCTTGGTCGCCCTCGCGCTGATGTTCCAAACGATCCAAATACTCGGGCGTAATATCGCCGGTGATGTAGTGGCCGTTGAAGCACGAGGAATCGAATTGCTGAATCTCGGTATTCCCTTCCCGCACCGCCGCCACCAGCGCATCCAGGTCTTGATAAATCAGCGCATCGGCGCCGATCTCACGGCAAATTTGCTCATCGTTGCGCCCGGTGGCGAGCAACTCGGCGCGGGTCGGCATATCGATACCATAGACATTGGGGAAGCGTACCGGGGGTGCGGCGGAAGCAAAAAATACTTTGCGCGCACCAGCTTCTCGCGCCATCATCACGATCTGCTGGCTGGTGGTGCCGCGCACGATGGAGTCATCGACCAACAGCACATTCTTGCCCTTGAATTCGATACCGATCGCGTTCAATTTCTGGCGCACGGATTTGCGGCGGATCGCCTGGCCCGGCATGATGAAGGTGCGGCCGATGTAGCGGTTTTTGATGAAGCCCTCGCGATACGGCACACCCAAGCGATTCGCGAGCTGCAAGGCGCTGGGCCGGCTGGTGTCGGGAATCGGGATCACCACATCGATATCGAGATGCGAGAACTGCTGTTTAATCTTATCCGCCAAGCGCTCACCCATGCGCAAGCGGCTGGCATAGACCGAAATGCCATCGATCACCGAATCCGGCCGCGCCAGGTAGACATATTCGAAAATGCACGGATTGAGTGTTGCGCCCTGCGCGCATTGCTGGCTGTAGAAATTACTTTGATCGTCGATGAATACCGCCTCGCCCGGCGCCACATCGCGCAACAGCTTGAAGCCTAGCGAATCCAGCGCCACGCTCTCGGAGGCAATCATGTATTCCACGCCTTTGTCGGTCTCGTTACGGCCGATGACCAGCGGGCGAATACCGAACGGGTCGCGAAACGCGAGCAAGCCATAGCCGGAAATCATCGCCACCACGGCATACGCGCCGCGGCAACGCCGATGCACGCCGGCAACGGCAGCGAAAATATTGGCGATATCGAGCGTGACGTTGCGCGTGCTGGCTTGCAGCTCGTGCGCCAGCACATTGAGCAACACTTCCGAATCGGAGTTGGTGTTGACGTGGCGCAAATCCTGGCGGAACACCTCCTGCTTCAACTCGTCGGCGTTGGTGAGATTGCCGTTATGGGCGAGCACGATGCCGTAGGGCGAATTCACATAGAACGGCTGTGCCTCGGCAGAAGAATCGGCGCAACCCGCTGTGGGATAGCGCACATGCGCCACACCCATCAGGCCATCCAGTTCGCGCATATTGCGCGTGCGAAACACGTCGCGCACCAGGCCCGAACTCTTGTGCATGTGGAAGGTACGACCCTCGGAGGTCACGATGCCCGCCGCGTCCTGGCCGCGATGCTGCAACAACTGCAAACCATCGTAGAGCAGTTGGTTAACGGGAGTGGTCGCAACGACGCCGAGAATACCGCACATAAAGGGAACCTTTACTTATAACCCTAGTTGTAATGCAAGCGCTTTACCAGGTCTGCCGGAAGCCAGGGTTTGAACTGCATCACCAATGCCTCCAAGGGCGAACTCAACATCGCATTCTTCCATAGCGGCTGTTTTGGTAAGCTCGTTAAACCCGAGAGCAAAACCAATACCAACACCATAATGATCCCGCGTGCTAAGCCGAACACCGCACCCAGTGCCCGATCCCAGGCGCCAACACCGATCGCCTTCAAAAACTGGCCGACGGTAATGGCGATTAAGGTCATTACCAATAGTGTGGCGAGAAACAGCGCCGCAAACGCCGCTAATAAACGCAATTCCGGTGACGGAATACTCGCCGGCAACATCGGGGCAAAGCTCGCCGTGTAGAGATTGGCCACCCAAAATGCCACCACCCACGCCAACAGCGCCATCACTTCGCGCAGAAATCCACGCATGACGCTCAATAAAATCGACACGCCAATAATGACTAAAACCGCGTAGTCGAAAACTGTCATGCGCTGTTAAGGATTACTGCCCATCACCACCAGCTTGCTATCCAGCGGTTTCACTTTTTCGCGCACTTTTTCCGCTTTATCGCGAGCCATATAGGGTCCACTGCGTACTCTGATTTTATCGCCTGCCGAAGTCTTCACCACTTCAGTAAATGTGGTCACACCTTTGGTTTTCAACTCCGCCTGGCGTTGTTTGGCGTTCTTAGATTCAGAAAACGCACCATACTGCACATAATAGGTCTGCTTCGCGGCCACATGTTTAGGCTCATCGACGGCCTTCACTAAGGTTTCTCCGTGCGCGGTCTTGGCAGCTTCGGGCTTAACCGATTTTACGGGAACTGGCTGCTCCACTGGTTGCATATTATTAACAGCTGGCTTCGCTTCAAGAATAGGGCTGGGTTTGACTTCCGGCGCGGCCTTCAATGCCGCGGGAGGGATAGTCACTGTGGACTTCGCCTGCGGTTTTGCGAGCACTGGCTGCTCGACGCCCGGCGCGGGCATAATCTTCGGCGCATAGCCGCTCGCGTCCTGCGAAGGAATGCGAATATCGATCTGCTGCGTATCCTGCTGCGGCTTGCTCTCCGGCAGAATCAGCGGCACCACCGCGACCACCAGCGCCACCAGCACTACTGCGCCCACCAGGCGGCGGCGCGCGCGTTTTCTGAATTGGATTTCTTCTTCGGTGTAATTGGGTGTCGCCATGTCGTACTCTCTATGCTTTTGCGCCGCGCGCGATGAGGACTTCAGCTACGGTATAGAACGATCCGAAAACGCAAATTCTATCATTTTCACCCGCCTGGCGACAGGCAAAGGTATAGGCTTGAGTGATGTCGAATGCAACTTGCGCCGCGCTTATGCCGGAATCATGGAGCAAGGCCCTAAGCTGCTCCCCGCTCGCACCGCGCGGGCCGGCCAGGCCGCCCACACACCAAACATCGATTTGATCTTTGAGTGTGGCAATGACCGCGGCAATATCCTTATCACCCAGCATGCCGAATACGGCATAAGTCTTGCCGGATACATACTGCGCGCGCAGATTGTCCGCCAAACTGCGCGCCGCTTGTGGATTGTGCGCCACATCCAAAATGACCGTAGGCTTACCCGGCAGCACTTGAAACCGCCCCGGCAAGCGCGCGCTGAGCAGCCCAGCGCGCAGATGCGCTTGCGACACGGGTAAACGCTCGCGCAGACAATCCAGCGCTGCTATCGCTCCTGCTGCGTTCGCCAATTGATGCGCGCCGCGCATGGCCGGATACGGCAACGCGGAACGCGGGCCGCTTGGGCCCCAATAGGTCCAGGATTCCGGCGCGCGCTGGACGCCAAAATCGTGCTCGATGCGCAGCAATTGCGCGCCGATCTCCGCCGCATGCTGGAGTAACGTTGCGGGCGGGTGCGCATCAGCGCAAATCGCCGGTTTATGCGCACGAAAAATTCCCGCTTTCTCGAAACCGATCAGCTCGCGCGTATCCCCCAAGTATTCCGCATGATCCAGATCGACCGTGGTGACAATCGCCACATCCGGCTCAAATACATTCACCGCATCCAAACGCCCGCCCAGGCCCACTTCCAAAATCACCACATCAAATTTGGCTTGAGCGAACAGCCACAGCGCCGCCAGCGTACCGAATTCAAAGTAGGTCAACGCAATCTCACCGCGTGCCGCTTCCACCGCCGCAAACCCTGCACACAAAGCCGCATCGTCCGCCATGCGGCCATTGATACGCACCCGCTCGTTATAGCGAATCAGGTGGGGCGAGGTATAACACCCCACGCGATAACCGGCGGCGAGCAGCATCGCCTCCAGCATGGCGCTGGTCGAGCCTTTGCCGTTGGTGCCGCCGACGGTGATGATAGGGAATGGGGGATGCAGCTTAAGTTGCGCCTGCACCGCACGTACGCGATCCAGGCCAAGCGCAATGGTTTTTGGATGCAAGCCCTCGAGGTGACTAAGCCATTCCTCAAGGCGATGCAAATTCACGTGAGCACGCGTTTAAGCCGCCGCAGCTTGCCGCATCAATAAGGTCAGCAGATTCGCCAACCTTTCTCGCATCTGGCGCCGATCAATAATCATATCGACTGCGCCATGCTCAAGCAGAAATTCGGCGCGCTGAAACCCCTCCGGGAGGGTCTGACGCACCGTCTGTTCGATCACACGTGGTCCGGCGAAGCCGATCAGCGCGCCGGGCTCGGCGATAATGACATCGCCCAACATGGCGAAACTAGCGGACACGCCACCCATGGTGGGGTCGGTCAATACCGAAATGAAGGGAAGTTTGGCTGCCGCGAGTTGGGTCAGCGCGGCGCTGGTCTTGGCCATTTGCATCAGCGACAACAGACCTTCTTGCATGCGCGCGCCGCCGCTAGCCGTGAAGCAGATAAAGGGAATGTTTTGCTCGCAGCACAGTTGCACGCCTTCGACGAAGCGTTCGCCGACTACCGAGCCCATGGAGCCGCCCATGAATTTAAACTCGAACGCCGCCGCCACCACCGGCAAATGCATCACGCTGCCTTGCATCACCACCAAAGCGTCGCTCTCGCCGGTATCGGCTTGCGCTTCTTTGAGGCGATCGGAATATTTTCGGGTGTCTTTGAATTTCAGGGTATCGATGGGTTCGATTTCGGCGCCGATTTCATAGCGGCCTTCGGCATCGAGAAAGAGATCGAGGCGTTCGCGGGCGGTAAGGCGGTTGTGATGATTGCACTTGGGACAGACTTCGAAATTCTTTTCCAGGTCGGCGTGATACAGCACCGCCTCGCACGATGCGCATTTGTGCCACAGCCCTTCGGGCACATTCTTCCTATTACCTTCGGCCTTGCGCTTAATTTTCGGGGGTAATAGCTTTTGGAACCAGCTCATACGATGCTCCTCTGTTAGCTATCCATCGCGCTGCGGAATGATTTTACCAATACGCCGACACGTGCAACTACTTGGTCGGCGGGTGCGCTTTCAATCTCTTGCACGATGCGGCTGCCGACCACCACCGCATCGGAAAATTCGGCCATGGCTTTCGCCATCGCGCCATCGCGGATGCCGAAGCCCACACCGATGGGTAAACTGATCTGCTTGCGCAATTTAAGTAGCCGCGTTTTCACCGCGCTCAAATCCAAATTTGCCGCGCCGGTCACGCCTTTGAGCGAGACATAATAAACGAAGCCGCGTGCAGCTTTGGCCACCACTGCGACGCGTGCATCCACCGAGGTGGGCGACAGCAGAAAAATCGGATCCAGCGCATGCTGTGCGAGACACGCGAGAAACTCGCCGCATTCTTCGGGCGGATAATCCACGGTCAACACGCCGTCCACACCTGCTGCTTGCGCCTGGCTCGCGAATTTTTCATAGCCCATTGCCTCGATTGGGTTGGCATAGCCCATCAGCACCACCGGCGTGGCGGCATTATCTTGGCGAAACTGCTTCACCATGCCGAGAATGTCCTTGAGCCCGACTTTGTGCGCCAAGGCGCGTTCGCTCGAACGCTGTATGGTGGGGCCATCCGCCATCGGGTCGGAAAACGGCACGCCGAGTTCGATGATGTCCGCGCCTGCTGCTACCAGGGCATGCATCATAGGCACGGTCAATTCGGGAGACGGATCGCCGGCGGTAAAGAAAGGAATGAGCGCTTTCTTCCCCTGCCGTTTGAGTTGTTGGAAAGTTGTTTCAATGCGGGACATAAATAACCTAAAGCGTGATTCCGGAAAGCGACGCGACGGTATTAATATCTTTATCGCCACGCCCGGAAAGATTCACCAGCAAGATTTGATCGCGATCCATACTCGGCGCAATCTGCGCCGCATACGCCAGCGCATGGCTCGATTCCAGCGCCGGGATGATGCCCTCGAAGCGGCATAAATTATGGAATGCTTCGAGCGCTTCTTGATCCGTCACCGCCACATATTCGGCACGGCCGCTGTCTTTCAACCAGGCATGCTCGGGGCCGACGCCGGGATAATCCAAACCGGCGGAAATCGAATGGGTTTCGATGATCTGGCCGTTTTCGTCTTGCATGAGATAGGTGCGGTTGCCGTGCAGCACCCCCGGCGTGCCGGCATTCAGGGGCGCGGCGTGCTTGCCGGTGGCAAGCCCTAAGCCTGCGGCTTCCACGCCAATTAAGCGCACCTCTTTTGCGCCCAGATAGGGATAGAAAATTCCCATCGCATTCGAACCGCCGCCGACACAGGCAATGATCGCATCCGGTTGGCGTCCGGTGAGTTCCGGCATTTGCGTCATGGCCTCATGCCCGATCACCGACTGGAAATCGCGCACCATCATCGGATAAGGATGCGGGCCGGCAACGGTGCCGATGATGTAAAAGGTGCTGTCCACATTCGTCACCCAATCACGCATCGCCTCGTTCAGCGCATCCTTCAACGTCTTGGAACCGGACTCCACCGGCACCACCGTCGCGCCCAGCATTTTCATGCGGAACACGTTGGGCGATTGACGCTTCACATCTTCCGAGCCCATATACACCACGCACTCCATGCCCAAGCGCGCGGCGACGGTGGCGGTGGCCACGCCATGCTGGCCGGCGCCGGTCTCGGCGATCACGCGCTTTTTGCCCATGCGCTTTGCCAGCAAAGCTTGGCCGATGGTGTTATTGATTTTGTGCGCGCCGGTGTGGTTGAGGTCTTCGCGCTTGAGATAAATGCGCGCGCCGCCCAGGTGCTCGCTCCAGCGCTTGGCGTAATACACCGGGCTGGCACGGCCGACGTAGTGTTTCAGATCGGAGGTAAATTCGGCTTGGAACTCGGGATCGAAACGGTAGTGCTCATAAGCAAGCTTAAGCTCTTCGAGCGCCTGCATCAGCGTCTCGGCCACGAAGATTCCACCATAGGTACCGAAGTGACCACGCGCATCGGGCAGGTCATAGAATTGCATTGCGTACTCCTTGCATGAACGCGGCAATTTTATCCGCGTCCTTGATTCCTTTTGTCGCTTCCACGCCGCTCGATACATCCACTGCGGCGGGCTGTACACGCCGAATTGCCTCGGTCACATTGGCCGGGCTTAAACCACCGGAAAGGATTACCGGCAAGGGCAACCGCGCCGGGATCAGGCTCCAATCGAAGGCCTGGCCGGTACCGCCGGCGATGCCTTCCACATGCGCATCCAACAGCAGTCCCTTGGCGTCCGGATAAGCGGAGGCGTATTGTACCAAATCCGCCCCCGGCTTTACCCGCACCGCTTTCAGATACGAGCGGCCAAAGCCACGGCAATACTCGGGCGTTTCATTGCCGTGGAATTGCAACATATCCAGCGGTAATTGCGCCAACACTGCGTGCACCTCAGTTGGCGCGGCATCGACGAACAAGCCCACAGTGGTCACGAACGGCGGCAGCGCGGCCATGATCGCGCGCGCTTGGTCCACGCTCACATGGCGCGGGCTGGGGGCATAGAACACCAGGCCGATGGCATCGGCGCCGAGGCGCGCACATGTTATGCCATCTTCGACGCGGGTAATGCCGCAAATTTTTACTCTGACCATGACTTAATCCAACAATAATTCTTCAATCACCATTTCATCGCTGGCTGGGATGCCCCACTGCGCTTCGTATTCCACCCCGCTCAAATACAAACCGTCCGGCGCGAAGGTCGGCGCGGCAAGTTTTCGGTCGCGGCCGCGCAGTATTTCTGCTACCCATTCCGGCGGCTGTCTGCCTGAGCCCACATACACCAGCACACCGACAATATTGCGCACCATATGATGCAAAAATGCGTTTGCGCGCAAATCGAAAATCACATAATCATTCACGCGCCGGATCACGAGATCCGTCATCGTCCGCACCGGCGTTTTCGCCTGACATTCGGCAGAACGAAAGGCGCTGAAATCGTGCTCGCCGATGAGGTGAGCGGTACCCTGCCGCATGGCATCGATATCCAGCGGGGCATGAAACCAGCCGACTCGGCCGCTCGCCAATCCCGGCCGTACCGGCCGGTTGAGCAGCACATAGCGATAACGCCGCGCCTGCGCCGAAAAACGCGCGTGGAATGCCGGCGCCACTTCGCGCGCCCAACGTACCGACACTGCCGACGGCAGCAAGGCATTCACGCCGCGCACCCAGGCGCTTTCAGGGCGCATCGCGGCCGTATCGAAGTGCACGACTTGCGCCGTCGCATGTACACCGGCATCGGTGCGCCCCGCGCTCGCCACCTTCACCGGGGTGCTGGCAATCCCGCCCAAGGCCGCTTCCAGTACATCTTGCACCGCACACGCCGCGGGCTGAGTCTGCCAGCCGCAAAAGCCGCTGCCGTCGTATTCCAAGCCGAGCGCGATTCTCACCATAGGGCAAACGCGAGCAATGCGCCGTAGCCGATAGCGAACCCCGCATCTTGCAAGGTAAAAGCGGGCACTTCCAAGATGATATTTGCCGCTCGTTCATTCGGCAACGTCAGTGCATTTTCCCAGCGCGCACTTAAACCCGCCGCTTGCGGCGCGGTTTCGGCGTAATGCAGTGTCAGCCACAACCGCACTGCGATGCGCTCCACCGGCACACCAAAAGCGTGGAGTGGCAATAACAAGACATAGATGCCGGCTAATAATGATTCACGCTGCATGCGCGCGAGCAGCACCGCCAACGCCGCGATCATCAACAGTAAACGCCAGGCTTGCAACCCACCCGCGCGGAAACCCTCAGCGGTGGGATACCATTGATCCCAACTTGCAATAAGGGGAGTGCCAGGCGTCGCAAACGCATACAACAATACCAAGGCCGCAAGCAATACGCGCGTACGGCGTACCAGCCGCCAGCAAACCGCCACTCCGCTTACCAGTGCCAGCGCCGCGATCAATGCACTCGCTGCAAGCAATGCATCAATGCCGAGCCAAGGAATAGTAAGGGCGAACGCGATCCAAGCGAGCAAGCGTGTAGTAGGATGCAACATGATATTCGACACAAAGACAGCCCTGAAACGCGGCGGGGCCGCATTAAGCGGCCCCGTATCGCGATAATAAAGTATATCAGGAAAGGGTGGCGAGCAACTTCTTCGCATCCGCTTGCTGATCGGGTCCGCCGTCGCTGACCACCTCTTGCAGAATTTCACGCGCCCCCTCTTTATCGCCCATTTCGAGATAAGCCCGCGCGAGATCGAGCTTGGTCGAGGCCTCTTCCCAAACCGTGCTATCGCCCGCCAAGGTGGTAGCATCTTCGAGAGACGTTCCGCCGAAATCCGCCATTGGCGCTGCGGCTGGCGTCCCTTCCAGATGGAGATCGATGCCAGACAAATCGAGTTCCGGCATCATGGGTTCCTCTGCTACGACCGCCTGGCTGGGCGGTGCACTCGGCTCATGATCCAGATTGAAATCGAAATCGAGCGCAAAGGCCTCTTCTTCTGCCGCCTTCGCCGCTATAGCAGGCGCTTCTGCTCGCTCTTCTGGGAGATCAAAATTTAAGGTGTCTTCATCCAAATCGAGCATTGGAGTGGGTGCGTCCGCATGCTTCTCTATAGCTTGGGGAATAATGTTATCCAAATTGAAATCGAGCGCAGTCATGCTCTTCGTGTCTTCCAATTTAGCCTCTGGCAATTTAGCCTCTGGCGGCGCAGAGCCCATGACGGTATCGATATCGAAATCGAGTGCATCACCCATGCCTTCTTCCGCGACTGGCGCAAATGTAGGCGCCACGGGTTTCGCGTGCGCCGCTCCACCTTGCGTATCAAGATCCAAGCTGAAGTCGAGATCCTGCGCAAGCGATGCTGCGGCTGCACTACCCACTGCGGCCGTGGCGGCTATCGGCATACCGGCTGCGCTGCCATCTGGCACGGCGTAGAGCGGATTGGCGGCATCAATGCTGCGACCAAATTCCGCCGCTTTTTCCCATACCGAACCTTGGCCGCTGGTAGCCGCGTAAAGCTCGGCGGCCAGCGTTTCAAACGCAGCAGTATTTTTGCGGCCAGCGTAAATCTCTAATAACTTGAGTTGAATCTCGTGGCGATTGGGATCCTTGCTCATCGCTTCTTTTAGGATCTCTTCCGCTTGCGCATCGCGACCATAGGCCATATACACTTCGGCCTCGGCGATCGGGTCGACATCATTAGTGTCGATCGCGCCCATTCCGGCTTGGCTAAAATCGGTGAGGAAAGACGTGTCCCCGGTATCGATCTGGCCACCCGCCGTATTGCCGAACACGGTGTTGGTTTTAAGATCGCCACCCCCGGTCATGATGCTGTCTTCGAAGCTCGCCAAACCCTTCTTGCGGCGTCGGCCGAGCGCCCACAGGGCCGCGAACAAACCACCCACTATCGCTGCCGCACTCCCGCCCAAATACAGTGGATTGGACATCACGGTATCCATGAAGGAAGTCTCGGGCTCGGGTGCAGGCGCCGGTTTCGCTATAGGTTTAGGCGCAGCAAGCACCGGTTTTTTCTCTTCCGGCTTCACCTCGGGTTTTGGCTGATCCGGCACCGCTTTCACTAGTGGCTCAGCGGGCTTTTCCGCAGGCGCTACAGCGGCTACCGGCGGCTTCACTTCGGGCTTAAGGGGTTCAGGTTTCGGCGGCTCAACTTTCGCTACCGGTGGCACCACTACCGGTTTTGCCTTGGCTTGCTTCTCCAATTCAGCCAACTGCTTATTCTTGAGGTCGAGCAAGGCCTGCATTTCTTTGACGTTCTTATCCAGATCGCTGATGCGCGAATTGGCTTCTTTCAATGCCTTGTCTTTAGCGACTGCATCGTCTTGCGCGGCGGCTAGCTTGTCTTGCAAGGCCTTGGCGTCCGCCCCTCCACCCTTGCCCGTCGCACCCTTGCCTTTGTCGGACGTTTCGCCCTTGGAAAGTTTGAGCACATCCTTGGCTGGTTCTTGAGCCTTAGCGCCTTTATCTTCGGCCTTGGCGGTAATCTTGCCGGCGGCTTCCGGTTTAGTTTCTTCTTTAGGGGCTTGCTGCTCCGCCACCGTACCAGCCAGTTTCTGGCGATAGGCATTCCAATCAGCGGCGTGCGCTTTTATTTCCTTTGCCGCGGCGCCTTGCTTGGTCGCATCCAGATCACTCTTCTCCGGCGCGTGCAGGATTTGGCCAGTCTTGATGCGGTTCATATTATTGCCGTCGAACGCGGCTTTATTGCGCTCATACAAGGCAACGATGACCTGATCCAGGCTATAGCCTTCCGGCTTCATCTCGCGTGCAATTTTCGAGAGCGAGTCGCCTTTTTTCACTTTGTATTCTTGTGGCTCAGACCGTGTTACGGCGACTGGAGACCTGGCCGCTGGCACTGCTTCCGCTTGTGCCGGGGAGGACAACTGCTCAGCACCCAAGCGCGGGAAAGTCTGTTCCGCTGGCGTAAGTTGGCGCGATGGTGAGGCCGGTTCGGCTTTGAGAATTGGCGTTACTTTTTTGCCTTTTGCCTTTGGCTCGGCAACTTTTTTCTGGGGCGTGGCTTTATGTATCTTTGCCGCTGCTTCAGGCTTGTTCTCAGCCCTCGACTCAACCGGCACTGTTTTTTCTGGCACGGGTGCTGGCTTCACGGCTGGCTCGGCTCGCACAACGGGTGTACTCACGGCCGGCGCGGCGGGCACATCTTGGAATCCTGGCGGATCAAGCAGAATAGTGTATTCGCGTAACAATCTGCCGGACGGCCAATCGAGCTGTATCAGAAGATCGAGAAAAGGCTCGTTAAACGCCTGAGCGGAGGTAATTTTAAGATAAGGCTCGCCATTGGGCCGCTTCTCTACTGCGAAGCGCACAGCGGACAGCCCCTCTTGCTGCTCTATCTTAGCTTGCTTATAAGCCTCGGACGTAGCGATGCGCGCCGTGAGGAGGTCGACCTCATCCTTAGGCACGGCAATCAAATCGATTTCCGCGCGCAAAGGCTGCC